>NZ_JALJXV010000012.1 GCF_024170285.1 Natronocella acetinitrilica | reverse complement strand
TGCCGCTTGTACTCCCGGCTGAATCGGCGGCGCTGGCCAACCGCACGCTCGGTCTCATCGACTGAAGTGTCCACCTCACCTCCTCGTGGACACTCTACAAGTGCCCACTTACTAATAAGTGGACACGATCATCCCGAACACAAATCAGGCAGGGAAGGAGGTAATCACCGGACGGTTACGAAACGCGAACAACAGAACATTGAACTCGGGCAAGTCGAGAACGCTGCTTGCCTTCCGTATCCCGGTGTTTGCCATCGTGTCGCGCTCGACGTCTTGGCCCGCGAGGGCGTCCCAATCAATGCGAGGCTAACGCCTCACACGCAGCGATCTTGAAGCATCAAGGATCACATTCGAATACCTCGCAACATTTGATCCGATTCAAAACGCTTTATGGCCGACGCGCTTAGCGTGAATTTGCGAAGTATCTGTGGATCGACCCACGCTTGCTCCCGGGCGTATGTGCCCCGTTTCAAACAACCCTGAATTGATGCCGGTCAAGACGGAGACCATCACCGTTGCTTTATACTAGTTGCAAACTGCAACAAATTCGCAATTCGAGGTTCACGATACATGCCAGGGCAGCCAATCAGAACCGCAGCCGGGGCAAGTTCTGCGCGCGTCAATAGCTGGCGGTTGCTGTTGGTGATTCTGTTTGTCTTGCTGCCGGTCACGATGGCCCTTGCCGCTCCCGAGCCCCCGTCCTTTTCGTCCGGAGATCCGATCCAACACGAAGCGGGCGCGCATCAGCTTAACCCGTCCGACACACCGGCCTGTCGCCATGTTGGGCACCACAGAAAAGCGCCCGTCCTGATCGGTGAAAACCGCACAGCGGATTTCTCCGCCTCCGCCGACTCCGGCCCGGCTGTCCCGAGTCATGGGCCGGTGTGCCAGCGTCTGACCATCGCGGAATACCCCCGTCCCACGACATCCTCCTACGATTCTCGCCTGGCCTTTCCGATCTACCTGCGCACACATCGCCTGCGCGTCTGATTCCCAGTTTTCTTCGCTGCAGCGTGCGCGGCCACCGCAACGGAGGGTCGTACACCACTCGAGGACAGCGCGGTTCTGCGAACCGACGCGCCTCAGCAGGAGCAGTACCGTCTCGGTTACAAGTTCCACGATCAAGAGGACATGCACATGTGGACGCACATCACCCGGCGCCTGGGAACACCCCTGACGGTTGTTCTGGTCGTCGCACTAGCCCTGATCGGCGGCAGTGTCGCTGCGAATCACTGGGAGCACATTGTCGGTTTCGCCCCGTTCCTGCTCTTGGCGGGCTGCTTGATCATGCACCTGTTCATGCATCGCCATGGTGGTGGGCATGGGCATGATGGTTGATTCACCAAGCGCATTCCGAAGGAGCCCTTGATGAGCGGTCTGGAACTGAACGGCCCCCCAAGATGCACCAGATAGGTGGGTTTCGACTGCTGATCTGGCCTTATCGATGGCTGCTGGTCGGTCCTGGCCTTGATGCCGAGTTGCATCGTCATCACCTGGCTCAACTGACAATCGGCGTCGAACGAGCTATTGCGTTCAAGGCCAGCCGGGAAGATCCCTGGCAATGGGCGAGCGCGTTCTACGTGCCACCCGATGTGACACACGCTCTGCGCGTCGATGAGGGCATCGTGGCCGTGCTGTACCTGGATCCGGAGGGGCCCGAGTGCCTGCACGCCTGCCAACGATTCGCGGCCGGGGCTATTTCACCTGTCTCCGTCGATCCGATACCGCAGGCCGAGTCGGCACGGCGGCTCGCCGACCCTGATATTGACTGCGGAGAAGCGGATGCGGTTATTCGGAGGATCCTGGGGCAACGGCCTGCGACTGCACCGGCACGGGATACCCGATTGCAGGCGGCGCTACAGTGGCTGGACGCCCATCTGCACACGGATGTACGTGTGGAAGCCCTTGCTCGCGCTGTCGGCACCTCGGAGAGTTGGATGACTCACAACTTCAGCCGAATGACAGGCCTGCCGATCCGCCGCTACGTTCTCTGGAGGCGTCTGCGCCTGGCGGTGGAGGCGGCCCTCGCGGGAGCGACACTGACCGAGGCCGCACACCACGCCGGTTTCGCCGACTCTGCCCATTTGTCCCGGACATTTCGCGACAACTTCGGCATCACACCGTCTCGGGTGTTAAGCGCTGATATACAGGTGGAACTCGCGCCGGAAGCCGATGCATTGTCCGCACCGGCGCACCTGCCAGGGGGTGAGTAATGCCCCCTGCCCATCAAGTCACTCCAGCCCGGAGAACGTGCCGGATTGTTCAATCGGCGCGCCGGAGTCGTATCTACAGTACCTCCGGCGTACACGGGCACCGCGCTCGTGGCAGTCGTCGATACCGGAGGCCAGCGATGGGCGATCAGCAGCAGACACCGTATGTACCGGCATTGGGGTTTCGGTGGTTGACGCCGTTTTATGACCAGGTCGTCGCGAGGACCACCCGGGAAGGGACGGTCAAGACCGCGCTGATCCGGCAGGCGGGTTTGGAACACGGTCACCAGGTTGTCGATCTTGCCTGCGGCACCGGGACATTGGCTTTGTGGGCCAAGCAGGCTTATCCCGATGCCGAGGTGACCGGGATCGACGCCGATGCCGAGATGCTGTCCATGGCAAGAGGCAAGATCGGCCAGGCAGGTGTGCGAGTTCGTTTCGTCCACGCCATGTCGTTCGAGTTGCCCTTTGCCGATGCGTCCGTCGACAGGGTGTTGTCCAGCCTGTTTTTTCACCACCTGAACTGGGGTGACAAGCAGCGAACCGCGCGGGAGGTCTATCGAATCCTCCGCCCCGGGGGCGAGGTTCACATCGCAGATTGGGGTAAGGCGACCAGCCCGCTCATGCGGGGGCTGTTCGTCCCTATCCAGTTGCTCGACGGCTTCCCCAATACCGGTGATAACGTCAACGGACGACTTCCCCAGTTACTGGAAGAGGCAGGATTCATCGCCGTGTTCCAGACGCAAACCTACAGCACGATGTTCGGGACGATGGCGCTCTACCGCGCCAGCAAACCAGCAGTTCAAAGCCGGCCTGTTCACAGGCAAGGAAGGATAGAAAAATGACTGAATCTGCAACCCAGGACACCACACCGCTGACCGAGGGCGCGCTGATCGTACCTGGAATGGGCTCCGATCACTGCGCCGGCATCGTCCGGGCCGCGCTTGAGCGCCTGGATGCGGTTCAGTCGGTTAACACCAACATCGCCAATCACCGGGTGACGGTGCGCTACGACGCCAGCGCTGCCGACGCCGACGCTCTTCGTGGCGCAGTGGAGGGCGCCGGCTACGACGTGGCCCGGGTCGACGCGGGCGGTGGCGACAAGACAATCAAACTGGTGGTGCCGGGCATGGGATCGGACCATTGCGCGGGTATCGTGCGGGCCTCCCTTGATCGCCTCCAGGGCATTGACGCTATCCGCACCAACATCGCTGACCATCGAGTGACGGTCAAGACAACGACCGGCGGACCCGATGGAGACGCGCTGCGAACGGCTGTGGAGGGCGCCGGCTACGATGTCGCGGCGGTGGAGACTGAGGGCGAAGACGACGTCACCGATGATGCCGCCATCGAGGAAGCCTACCTGAAACAGGCCTGGCGGCGCCTGTGGATCGCCATGATCCCCACCACGGCGATCATGGTCCTGATGATGCCCCACATGTTCTGGCAGCCCATCCCAGGGTATCTCGCCATCATCGCCCTGCTGGCCTTC
The DNA here is from genome assembly GCF_024170285.1 of Natronocella acetinitrilica. Taxonomy (NCBI): domain Bacteria; kingdom Pseudomonadati; phylum Pseudomonadota; class Gammaproteobacteria; order Chromatiales; family Ectothiorhodospiraceae; genus Natronocella; species Natronocella acetinitrilica. The sequence goes on along the minus strand of NZ_JALJXV010000012.1, from coordinate 127,418 downwards.
CCCGTGGTCTTTCTCGCCGGCGGTGCGGCCACGCATCGCTCTGCCTGGCGGTCGTTAAAGAGCGGTCATCTGAACATGGACGTGCTCATCTCCATGGGCAGCCTGCCGCCCTATTTCATCGGCCTGGTGGGCTTTGTCTACCCGATGACGTCGTTCATGGAGATGGCGGCCACCATCATGGCCTTCCACATGCTCGGGCGCTACCTGGAGCACCGCGCCAAGGGGCAGGCATCGTCCGCCATCCGCAAGTTGCTGGACATGGGGGCAAAGACGGCCCGCGTCGAGCGTGACGGTGAGGAGGTGGAGGTGCCGATCAAGGAACTCCAGGCTGGCGACGTCATGATCGTGCGCCCGGGGGAGAAAGTGCCGACCGATGGCGAGGTGCTTGAGGGCGAGAGCATGGTGGACGAGTCCATCGCCACCGGCGAATCCGTCCCGGTGGAGAAGAGTGCCGGAGCCCCGGTTCTCGGTGCGACCATCAACCAGAACGGGTTACTCAAGGTACGTGCCACGCGGGTCGGCAAGGATACCTTCCTTTCTCAGGTGATCCGCCTGGTGGAAGAGGCCCAGAGCTCCCGGGTGCCGATTCAGGAACTGGCCGACCGCATCACGGCCCGATTCGTACCGGCGGTGTTGGTGATCTCGGCGCTGTCGTTCGTTGTGTGGCTTGTCTTCAGCGATGCGCTTCAACCTGTTCTGATCTGGGGTGAGGGCTTCCTGCCCTGGGTGAACGCCACGCAGCCCCCGCTGGTACTTGCCACCCTTGCCGCCATCGCGGTGCTGGTTATCGCCTGCCCCTGCGCTCTGGGTCTGGCGACACCGACAGCGCTCATGGTGGGCTCGGGCATGGGTGCAGAGCGGGGCGTGTTGATCCGGTCCGGTGCGGCCATCCAGAGCCTCAAGGACATCAAGGCCATCGTGCTGGACAAGACCGGCACCATCACCAGGGGGCAACCGAGCCTCACCGACGTGGCTCCAGCCGAAGGGTTTACCGACGAGCAGGTACTGACCGCGGCCGCCGCCGTGGAGGCGGGCTCCGCGCATCCGCTGGCGGCCGCCATTGTCCAGGGTGCGAAGGAGCGCGGCCTGGCGGTGAGTCGCGTGACCGAGTTCCAATCCCACACGGCCCGCGGCGTGGAGGCGCAGCTTGACGGCGAGCGGGTACTGGTTGGCAGTCGCCGGCTGCTCACCGAGCACGGCATGGATGTCGACGCGTTGGAAGACCAACTCACCGAACTGGAGACGGCGGGCAAGACGGCGATGCTGGTGGCCATCGGTGACCGGCCCGCCGGTATCGTGGCCGTGGCCGATACCATCAAGGACGAGTCGGCTGCGGCCATCAGTGCCCTGCACCAACTCGGTATCGCTTGCGTCATGGTCACCGGCGACAACGAGCGCACCGCGCGGGCCGTGGCCCGGGAGGTGGGGCTCGACGAGGTCCAGGCCGGCGTGCTGCCCGAGGGCAAGGTGGATGCCATCCGGCAGCTTCAGGAGCGATACGGCCAACACGTGGCCATGGTCGGTGACGGCATTAACGACGCTCCGGCACTCAAGCAGGCTAACGTGGGCATCGCGATTGGTGCGGGTGCGGATGTGGCCATCGAGGCGGCCGACGTCACGCTGGTGAGCGGTGAGCTCACAAAGGTTGTGGAGGCGGTGGAACTCTCGCGGCTCACCTTCCGCAAGATCGTGCAGAACATGTTCTGGGCCTGGGGTTACAACGTTGCCGCCATTCCGATTGCCGCCGTAGGCCTGCTCCACCCGATGATCGGCGTCATCGCCATGACCGCGAGTTCCCTTTCCGTCATTGGCAACTCCGTATTGCTGAAGCGGGCAAGACTTGGCGGGAAGAGCACCTGAATTGATTAATGGCAAGGCGACCGGCCGGTTGGAAATGCCTGGTCAATGGCAGGTGCGAATTGAGGATCATGCGTATACGCATGCCTTTGACTTCATCTTGGCAGAGTTTCGAGGCAGGTTCGCGGCGCGCTACTGGTTCGGAACAAAAATGCACCGGCGGCGGCTTGTTCGTTAAACTTAAGACGTACTGGGGGTGCCTCATTCATGAGCGGAGCTGACGATACGACCGGCGCACGACCGCTTCCCACCAAGACGAAAATAAATTCTCTCGGCTTGCTGATGACGAGAACCACATCGCGGCACATCTTTACGGTTCTCGTCGCGGCATTACTGGTCTACGTATTTGGGCTTGTCCACGAGCAGTGGAGCCCGATGCACAGGTGGAACAAGGCCACGGCAGACGCTGCTTTCGTACTGCTCACGTTCACCATGCTTATCGGGCCGGTTGCACGGCTCTGTCCGGCGCTTCGCCGGCTGATTCCTCTGCGGCGCGAGGCTGGCATTTATGCCATAGGTCTGGCGATTATCCACACTGTCATTATTCTGGACGGCTGGGTTGAATGGGATTTTGCGCGTCTGTTCGGATTTGAATTCCACCCCACCCTCGGTTCCTACGTCATGTTGCAGCATGGCTTCGGACTCGCAAACCTGATCGGGGTTGTGGCGCTTGCCTACGGCGTCATCTTGATGATCACTTCCAATGACATGTCCGTGCGAACCCTTGGAGGATCGGCCTGGAAACTCCTGCATAGCACGACGATCGTGCTCTGGACGTTGGTGGTAGTGCACACGGCGTACTTCCTGTTTTTCCACTTCCTGGACTTCCATCGCCCGGTACCGGATCCCAATCCGCTGCAATGGGTTTTCGTTTGGGTTGTGGTGATCGTTCTGGCCGTTAGAGGCGCCTCTTTCTTCAAGACATGGCGTCACAGGAAACACTAGTCGCCAAAGCCAAGAGTCCGGTGGGCTTCATCCAATAACGGCCCTAAGGGCATCAATAGATGCCGCGGTTCAGGCCATCACGGATGGCGGAGATGACCTTGCTCCCGCGCAGAGTCGCCCCGGTGAAGCCGTCGATGTCATCCACCAGGCTTTCGGGCGCGTAAAGATCATTGATCGCCTCAACTGGCCTGCCTTCAAGTTGCTCGGCGATCTGCCTGTGTTGGCGCAGGACCGGGTAGAGGGCGTCGCCCTCGTCCATGGCCAGGTAATCCTGTCCCGCGTAATAAAGGTGGCGGAAGCTGATGTTTCGGAAGACGCCGTCTTCCAGGTGGAACTGGATGCCCACCTGATGATAGCCGCGGTCTGAGAAGGTGCCGCGATAACGGCCATCCGGGTATTGCTTACCCGGTTGCCACACGGGGACGTCACGCTCCTCGGCAATGTCATCCTCTGCGGGTGGCAAACGCTCCTCCGCGCGTTCGTCGGCATCGGGCGGCAGCGGCGCCTCCCCAACCAGGCGACCCTCCAGATACTCCTGCAGCATGGACCTGGCTGCAGGACTGTGAGGCCGGCCATCGCCCTTGTCCACCCACGCCTGCGTTGCTTCATAACCACACCAGCGCAACATCACGGATTCGGGAGTCGGGTGCCTTGAGATGTAGTCGGTGACGTCGTAAACCCGATCATTGACGACTTTCCAGCAACTCTCCCGAGTGTCGTGCCGAGCCAGTTCCTCCGGGGTGATCTCGCGAAGCGCATCTGCTGCCGCGGCATCTGGGTCGCCGCTGTTGCTTGGAACCAGCGCCCAGACCGCCACGAGCGTGAGCACGCTGGCGATGAAGGCGACGAACGCGGTGTACGTAATCCGATTCACAGGAAATCGAAGACCTCTGCATGAATGCGATGACGCGGTATACCAATCGCTTCAAGCACCTTCCTGACGTGCGCGATCATCGCCGGCGGTCCGCAGATGAACGCCTCGCGGGCGGCGCAATCCTCGCAGTGCTCCTGCAGGAACGCGGCGGTCACCGGGCCCAGCTCGCTGAAGTAGTGCACGGTCACGTCGAGTTCGACCGTGTCGTTTGCAATGCCTGCGATCATGTCCAGATAGTAGGCCCGTTCCGGTCGATCAGCCAGGTAGAAGAGGTGAGCGTGGGTCATCCCGGCAACTCCCCGCCGCGCCCGGGCGCGAGCTCCGCTGACGAATGGCGTAATGCCGATTCCGCCACCAATCCAAAGCTGCCGGCGTGAGGGGTCCAGCGGTTTGAGTAGATCCCCATAGGGACCTTCGAGCCAGGCCTTGCTGCCGAGGGAGACGTCCTGCAGGGCGTGGCTGGCATCGCCCAGATCCTTGATGCCGATGCGCACCAAATCATCGCCGGGTGCCGAGGCGATGGTGTACGGATGCTCCTCACCGTATCCGGCCGAGATGGCCGGATCGAGCGGCGCAAGGTAGACGAACTGGCCAGCCTCGTACCGCATGCGCCCCTGCAGTGGCTGCAGGCTGATCTCCACCACGTCGGTGGCGATCCGCTCCACTGCGGTGACTTCGTGAAGTCGCCGGGCAACCAGGGGCGACAGCAGCTTGCGCCAGCCGATGGCAGCGACTCCCAGGGCACCGAGCAGCCACCAAAGTGCATCCTGCGGCGCGAGCCAGAGTCCATGGGCGAGGGCGAGCAAAAGAGCGCCAGCTGCGAGCAGGTGCAACCCTTTCCAGCGTTGGTAGTTGATCTGGGCGGTTGCGCCAAGCGTCGGCCAGATCGCGATCAGCAGCAAGGCCCAGGCGACCCAGCCGGCCCAGATCGCAAGCGCCGACAGTGGCGGGAAGAGCGTCGCAATCGCTGCATCGAGCGACACATCGAGGGCGGCAAATGCGAGCAGTAGGACATGCAGCATGATCAGAATGAACGCGGCGTAGCCGATCCCGCGATGCAGCCACCACAGTCGCGGCAGGCCTCCGAACCAACGCTCGATCACGGGTATGCGTGCGCTGAGCAGCGCCGCGACCACCATCATCGAGAGGCCAAGGACGCCGGCGAGGCGCCCCGCCTCATGGAGCCAAGCGCTTGCCCCGACCAGTCGTCCAGCATCTGGCCACGCCAGCACGAGCGGCAGCGCGAGCAGAATGCCCAACAGGGCATCCCCGGGCCGGACATACGCGCGTATCCTTTCCCCCATCCCATCCATGCCCGACGCTATCCCCCCTGCCGCCTGCATTGTTGAGTGAACTTGACGGCATGCTAATGTCTACAAGTCATTTCACTCCAGCTTATCAACGACCTATAACACGAGTCGACAATAGGCTCGGACAAGGATTTCGGATGAAACTCGGCTTTGTCGCGATCGGCGTCATGGCACCGCTGTTGCTGAGCGGGGTCGTTGCAATTGGTTCCGAGGCTGTCGGCGAGTCCGGCGAGATCTCGGTGCTCCGTGGCCACACGTTCGGCACCCATTACGAAATCAGTCTGCGCCCGGATGGGGCTGACGGCCGCCTGGAATCCATGCACGCCGACATTCGGGTGATCTTCGATCGGGTTGACCGGCAGATGTCCACATGGCGCGAGGACTCCGAACTCAATCGCCTGTCCCGGCACCCTGAGGGGGAATGGATGGCGGTATCGGATCCACTGTTCGACGTTCTCGCTACCGGGCAACGGATCGCCCGCGAGACCGATGGTGCCTTCGACATGACCATCGGAGAACTGATCGACCTTTGGGGGTTCGGACCGGCCGGCGAGGTAGACGGAGCGCCCGGAGACTACCAGCTCGCATCCGCCGTGCGCCATGCCGGGTATGAACACCTTGAGCTCGATGAGCAGAGGCTTACGGCGCGCAGGCTCGGCATGTTCCGCCTCGACCTTTCGGCCATCGCCAAGGGCCATGGTGTGGATGAGGTTGCTCGATATCTGGACGACCAGGGTATTACGCACTACCTCATCAAGGTTGGCGGGGACATGTACGCTCGTGGCCTGCGGGCTAATGACCGCCCCTGGCAGGTGGCACTTGAGGTGCCGGACTCGGCAGTCCTGCGTCAGCCCTATACGATCATCCCTGTCACTGACATCGCGGTGGCAACATCCGGCAGTTATCGCGACTTTATCGAGCGTGACGGTCGACGCTACACGCATGTTATTGATCCAAGAACCGGTCAGCCCGTCGATCATGCGCTGGTATCTGCAACGGTGCTCAATGATTCGGCCGCGTTGGCTGACGCATACTCCACTGGGCTGCTGGTGCTGGGCTCAGACGCTGCGGCATTTGCTGCCAGCCATGATCTCAAGGTCATTTTGGTCAAGCGCACCGAGAGCGGTTTCGTCGACTGGCAGAGCCCGGCGATGAAGGCTTATCTCGCTCAACCGCTCCACTGACAGCCATTTCAGCATAACGTCCGTTATCCTCGGGGCGTCATGAACAACGGTGCTGTTGCCGGCGCAGCAGCGGCCGCCATGAATAGAGTGATACCGAGAAGCAGGATTGAAATGCCACCAAGGAGCGTGATGCCGTGACCGGCCAACTGCCATCCCGAGTGACGTTCGGCAGTTGCACGTTCGGCCCATTGGCGGGCGAAAATGGTAAAGATCGCTAGTATGGCTGACCTGCCCGGCGATTCTCGAACCATTCGAAACTTGAGATGATGGCCTCTGCACACGGAGCAGAGGCCGAGGAGGAAGAGTCGAATCAGAGAAGGAAAATGTTTACATAAGACATTGTTTTAAATTATTTTTTAAGAATACAGCTTTACGCGCCCATTCGCCACAGAATCCGGCTTTATGTGTTAAATCATTGATTACGCCAGTCTAATCACCATCTACAACACATTGTTTCTGCAGACACGTCGATCCAGTTTTATGCGTCCGTTTCCAACGTGGATGTCGCCGCATAAGCTTGCCCCCGGGAGCCCTTCAAGGGCTGCATACGCGCCATCAGGCAGCTTTTTTCTCGCGAGTTCCGCTACCAGATCGTTTTGACGTGCCGGTAGGCTGTAATCTTTTCGTCCGCCGTAATCAGCTCAGCGTTGTAGTGTCTGGCCAATGCCACGATCATCCGATCTGCCGGGTCTTTGTGGAACTTTCCGGGGAGCCGGTTTGACTCAACCGCCGTGGCAGCGTCGACAGCGACAAAGCGACCCCCCTCAATCTCCTCGACGGTATCCAGCCAGTCGTCAGTGGCCATCGATAGCGTGAGGCGCTCCTTCTCCACCAGCAGCGCAATCTGCCACGCAGAGATTGCCGATATCAGGATTTCCCCATTATCCGCTTGAAGCTCATTCTCAATAGCCTCGAGGGCGCTCTGCGAGAGCTGGGAGTCACCGTTGGCCCACCATGGCAGCCTCCGCACCTCCCAGTGGGGATTAATGGATGACCGCTGACAGGCAATCGAGAACGGTACCTGTATCTGCGCGGAGTCAGCCCCGAAGCCTTCGAGTTGAGTTAGAAATGAGGAGCCTGGGCGCCAACCTGGTGAGGTTAGTCCATCAGGAGGCGTCCCTGGCGATGATGTGCATGGGTATGCCTGCGGTATCGGACGGGTCGAGGTAGGCGATGCGCCAATCCCGGAACGCCACGTAAGGCTCGCCGCGGAAGGCCAGGCCATCAGCCTGGAGTTGGGTGCGCGCGCGATCGACATCATCCACGGCGAACGCCATATGAAAGAAGCCCTCCCCCCGTTCCTCGATGTAGCGGGCCAGCGAGCCCTCGGGGTCAGTGGGCGAGACCACCTCAATGTTCATGTTATCGAGTCTGAACACCGCGACTTCCGCGCCCCGCGTAGCCACCGGACCGCGCCAGCACACGTCGCGACCCGTGAGCCTTCGGAACAGAGTGATACCAGCCTCAAGGTCGCGAACTGCAAAGGCGATGTGGTGGACTTCTGTGAGCATAAGGCAGGGCTCTTGGGTGCATCTTCGGAGTGGATTCCTTGCGCGGGCCTCAAGGGTGCAGGCGGGCCCGGCCGCAGACCATCATTGTCGGCCCTAGCTGTCTACGGTACTCGCGGCCCGCGGAACCCCGGTGCCAATCATGCAGTCACGGGTGACCAGACTTGAAAGCGCCTCCATGCTCCAACCATCCGTTCCTGCCGGGCGAAGTGGCAAGACCAGGTAGCGCATGTCTGCGGTTGAGTCGGAGACCCGCACTTCGACGTCTTCCGGCAACTCGAGTCCGAATTCACTGAGAACGGCACGCGGCTCCCTGACAATCCGTGAACGGTAGGCGGACGCTCTATACCAGGCTGGAGGAGGACCCAGCAGCATTCGGGGGTAGCAAGAGCACAGCGTGCAGACGACAACGTTGTGCACCTCAGGCGTGTTCACCAGAACCTTCAGTTCCACAGGCCCACTCATCGGAAGGTCAAAAGCCTGTTCAAGAGTCTCCAATGGATTGGACAGAAGGGCCTCATGGAATGCCGGATCGGCCCAGGCACGTGCCACAGCCATGGCTCCCAGGACCGGATTCCGACTCTCCATTGCGTCGATCTGCTGATGCACCGCGCCAGCCGACAGGACTCCGCGCTCGACCAGCAATTCGCGGAGCGCGATCTCCAGGAACTCATCTTCGGTATCCGGTCCACGAGGGTCTTCGATCGGCGCATGGGCATGCGCATGGTCGTGATGATGATGTTCAGCCATTGGCGTTGTCCTCGCTTGGAATCAGCCAGTGCTCATAGAGATCGGCGACCACGCTGTCCGCGCTGTTGCCTGGCGTCTGCGGCCAGAGGGTCTGCCTCGGAAATCGCACTCTGTAGAGCCGCAGCCGGGGCAGACCCGGTTTATTGAAGGCGAGCAGTGATGGATTCCGGTAAGAGCCAAGTACCTCCATTACCTCACCCTGTTTGCCACGAAGATAGGCAGGTGTTCTGCAATGGGCTTCGGGGGGCCCGGTGCGCACTGTAACTCGAGCCCCCGTCAGCAGCGGGCCGCGTGAGGTGCTCATGGCTATGAACCTCCCTCTGCATATCGGGCGCGCACTTCGGCAAGCTTTTTCTCGATTTCCTCGGGCGTCAGTATCTCCTGCTCGATCAGCAAATCCCTGACCGCACGCACCCACTTCTGGTAGTAGCCAAGCGTCGCATAGTCTTCAGCGCTATTCTGCTCAACCATGCGGCGCAACGCATCGACTTTGAACGCGCCGATTTCCGGATGAATCAACAGCATCACCAGAGCATCCACGCGCTGCTCGAAAAGCGTTTTCGGGTGCTCGTGGCGATCAATTGCACCGCCATCAAGCCCGCCAACATCATTGACTCTCCGCTCCACGGTCACCGTCTTCACCTCATCCGTTCAATTCGCTGATCAGCCGAAAAGCAGCAGTCCGCCGACTCCCGCACCGACAAGGGCCACGCAACCGCCCGTCAGGCGCAGCACCCGCCGACCCATGCCTGGCATTCTTACATACGCCCATCGCCCCACCTCGGCGACACCGAGAATAAGCAACAGGTGCATCAGGGAGAAGCCCAAAAGGTAAGCCAGAATCGGCGCGGCGGTGGCTCCAATGATGGCCTCGGCATAGGCATGCCCGTGAAAGAGTCCTGAAACGGTAACCATGATGACGAGCGTTGATGCACGAAGCCCCGTGAGAAACGCAAGCATAACCCCGGCAACGATCAGCGATATCGCAACGAGGGAATCCGCCAGCAGAAAGCTGAAACCCAGGACGTGGGTGGTGGCTCCCAAGAGCGTCGCGAAAACGAACCCGACCGCCGTCAGAGCGCCGACCCGGCGTGGATACATTACCGCCAGCGCCGCGACCGCGAGAATGAAGAATAGATGCTGCAGCCCGATAATGGGGTGCCCCAGGCCGGAAAGCAGGCCGCGCCAGGCACTGTCCGGAACTCCGCCACCCATTGGATGATGGGCGAGCGCAACCGCCGGGAGCAGGACCAGCCCGACGAGGCACACATCACGCCAGATAGAGAGTCGACTCTTCGCGTCGCGCATGACCCCACCTCGACAGAGCGTGGTTATAAAGGGCCCCCGGCAACGCCGGGGGCAATGGAGGACGCCCCTTCAGCAAAAGCCTAGATTGCGGTGAGGCCACCATCCACCGGAATGACCGCACCGGTCGTGAAGCTGCTCTCATCCGACGCGAGGTAGACGGCCATCCAGACAATCTCCTCGGGCCGACCGTTACGCTTCAACAGGTGCATGTTCGCCATTGCATCCATTGTCTCCTTCTCTTCGGCGCCGGCATCCTTGATGTAGCGTCGTGGCATGGGAGTATCCACAACTCCCGGGCAGATGGCGTTGACGCGAATATTGTAGGATGCGAGATCAGTGGCCATGGAGCGGGCCAGCTGTGCCAGCCCTCCCTTCGACGCCCCGTAGGCGGCCATGCCCGGAAAACCGACGATCCCGCCGACACTCGAAATATGAATAATTGAGCCCTGGTTCCGCGTGGACATCGCTTTCGCGGCATACAGGGACAGCGCGAACACCGAACGCAGATTCACACTCACGACACGGTCGAAATCCGCCATTTCCGTGTCCAGGAAAGGCTTGCCGACCATAATGCCGTGGTTGTTGTAGAGAACGTCCAGTTGTCCGAAGCGATCCAGCGCGGTTTGCACCACCTGCTGCGAAAGTGACTCATCGCAGAGATCGCCCTGCACGTACGCAACCTCATGTTGATCGATCAACGTCTGCAGTGCCGGAGTGGGTTCCGCCACGTCACAGGCGACGATCCTCGCGCCCTCACCAGCGAAAATCCTGACCGCTTCCTGCCCCATGCCGCCATTGGCGCCCGTAATGATGGCAACCTTGCCACTGAGTCGTCCCATGTCTGTTCTCCTCGTCACGTTATCTTTTTTTTCTCGATGCATCAGCCGGCAACGGCTTCAAGTCCTGCAAGCGCAACTTCCATGTCCTGCGTGTAATGTCCACCACTCACACCAATGGCGCCGACCACCGCATCACCGACCTTGATCGGGTAGCCACCGCCAAACACCACCAGGCGATCAATGCCCGTGGTTGCGCCAGCCGCAAGTGGCGGGTCATTCTTGATGAATTCGTGCCATTGATCTGTTGGCATGCCGAAGCCGACGGCCGTGTAGGCCTTGTCCTGCGCAACCTGATTCGCAAGTAGCGGTGCTCCGTCCATCCGCGAGAACGCCTTGAGCACGCCACTCTCGTCCACCACTGCGATAGCGAAGGGGTGTCCCATGCTGGCGGCCTTGTCCATCGCTTTCTGAATCACGCTGCTGGCGAGTTCCACCGTTAGCGTCTGCTTCGTATAGGTCTGGCTCATCGCTCCTCCTGCACCGATGTTTCAGGGAAAAGACTCGCCCGACTCCGCTGCAATATCCCGGCCAGCTCAAGAGCACGCAAAGATCGATATTTCTTAACAACCTGTATTTATTGTTTTTTGTGACGCGTCCCTGGCTGAGAACCGCTTCTAGATGGAGGACTATGACAAAGGGAGGCGTCCGAATTTTGAAACAAGTCGTTTCAACATCGAACGACGGCTACCGCTGCCTCGGTTCGCATAAAGCGTTTCATTCGCGTTCATCCACGTTTCACTTTGTTAACACCGACCCAAGCCGACACTTGCCCAACTGCCTGTTTTCGGCCGATGAGCAATTGTTTTTTTCCTGAATTTCCTGCTATTAGATACCGACCCCCGCCGCCGACCAAGTACTGGCACCGGTCTTGCAGACATCGCTTGTGCCAATGTTCCGCACGGTTCGTCATGGCTACGACGGACGAAGCAGCCGTCGTCCCCTATAAGAAATACGAAGAGAGGACAGAGAGAATGTTGAAGAAACGACTGGCCCAACTGCCTGCAGCGCTATGCATCACAGCAGCACTCACGATCGGGGGTGTCACCCAAGCCTCTGATGACTGGCCTTCGATGAACATCACTTTCTCGAGTGCACTTCCACAAGGGGGGCTTAATCTCGCATTCGAGTGGTGGGCCGATGAACTGGAACGGCGAACCGATGGCGCCATTACGACGTCACGCCACTACAGCGCGTCCCTGATGGGGGCAGGGGCCACACTGCCCGCGCTTGCACGGCAACGCATTGAAGCCGGTTACATGGCAGCCGCCTATTTCCCAGGTGAATACCCCCTGTGGAATGTCGCCGGCGTGCCCTTCCAGACCAGCGATCCGGTCGCCCAGGTCCGTGCATTCTACGAGCTATATCAGGAGAACGAAGCGTTTCGCGCAGAATGGGAACGTAATGGCGTCCACCTGTTGGTGCTTCAGCCGCTGCCTCACGGAATCATGGGCAGTCGGGAGCCAATCAACAGCGTCGACGATCTCGATGGCAAGCGCCTGCGGATGGTCGGCTATGTGGCGGCGGCGCTCGAGGAACTCGGCGTTGAAACCGTCGGGCTTCGGCCGGAGGAGCTTTACGAGTCCATCCAGCGGGGCGTCGTCAGCGGCTATGGTGCCTGGCCGTTTGACCTGATCCCCGTCTCCGCGCTGCACGAAGTTGCTCCTTACCATTACGACTTGGGGTTTGGCCATTACGCGTCGGCGGCGATCGGGGTCAGCAAGCGCTGGTGGGATTCGTTGGATCCGAAGGTGCAGGACCTGATGACGGAGATTGCCGAAGAGTTCATGTTCGAGGCGGGCATGCCGCTGATCGTGCAGATGGAAGAGAACGCCTGCGACCGAATCCTTGACCACGGCGGCAGTGTCACCGTGTTCAGTGACGAGGATATCGCCACGATGGAAGAACTCGTTGGCAGTGCGTCAGTCGATCGCTGGCTGGCCGCTGCAACGGAACGCGGAATCGACGAGCAGGTCGCGCTTGATTTCCGCGAGCAGTTCCTTGCCAAGTACGAGAGCCACAAGGGAGAGGTCCCTTACGAGAGCGGAGCGCGCGCGTGCGCGGCACGTTAATCTACCAGCGCTTGCCCGGCCACTGTGTGGCCGGGCAAGGCCCAGCCGATTGGCTTGCTCCCTCACCCAGTGAAGCCTGGCGTTAATGACGACGAAGTCCACTGCGGGGGGGTTGGGTGATCATTCGCGCTGTCATTGAGAGCACTAGCGTCCTGCTCGGCATCGTGGCCGGATTACTGCTCTTCTACCTTGTATTGGGCATCGGTACCGACATTACGTTGCGCACCATCACCGGGCGCGGCATCCCATCCGTGGCCGAGTATGCCGACATCGTACTGGTTGGCCTCGTCTACCTTAGCCTGGCACGCACGCAGTTCGATGGCGGTCACGTTGCCAGCGGGCTCGTCGCCATGCACATGCCGCCTCGCCTTCGCTGCATCGTAGAGTTGGTGGGCATGTTGTTCGTGCTCGCAGTGCTCGCAGGAGTGACCTGGTATACCGGCCAGATCGCCTACGAATCCTATTTGCGTGGCGAATACCGCCTGGGCCTGACCGGCGCTCTGGTCTGGCCAGCGCGTTGGGCTATCGTCATCGGCCTGATTGCCTGGCAACTCCAGCTATGGCTGCGAGTGGGCGATCTTGTCCGGGGTATTCGCGCCGGAACCGATGTGGAAGACCCGTCCAGCCCGGACATGATGGTCTAGCCGAACATTAACGGCGCTGTCCGGGGCGAGCGCCTCGTACAGTGCATTAACAAAGCCGAGCAGGGAAACATCGATTCATGGAAACCCTGACCATCGTAATGATCGCCCTGTTCGTGTTGTTTGCGCTGATCGTCATGCGCATACCCATTGCACTTGCCCTGCTCGCCGCCGGCGTGACCGGCTTGTTCTTTTTGCGTGATGCGGACTACAGCCTCGAAACAGCCGCCCACATCGCCTTCGACACGCCTGCCCGCTACGTATTGATTGTCATCCCGCTATTCATCGCCATGGGCATTTTCGCCAAGCATGGTACGTTCGCGCAGGACGCATTCGACATGGCGGGGCGACTGCTCCGCAAGGTGCGCGGCGGGCTGGCAATGGCCACCGTTCTCACCTGCGCCGGCTTCGCGGCTGTGAGTGGCTCCAGCGTCGCGACGGTGGCTTCGATCGGACCACTGGCGATTCGGGAAATGCGGCGCAACGGCTACTCGGTGACCCTTGCCGCCGGCGTCGTTGGGGCGGCAGGCACTTTGGGTGTGCTGATTCCACCCAGTGTGGTTCTGGTGCTCTACGGCATCGTGAGCGGGGAGTCCATTGGTGCGTTGCTGATCGCAGGCATCATCCCAGGCATCCTGTCAGCTTTCATGTACTTCGTGGCCATCTATTTCTGGGGCTTCGGCAACTCGGCCTTGTTCGTCTCTGAGAAAGAAGCGCAAATCGCAGCGGCGGAAGAGCCCCCGCTGCCACGGCGGCAGAAACTGGGCTGGACAGTCGGCGCCTATACGCTTGCTCGCATCCTCTCGTTAATGACGGTGGTCGTCGGTGGAATTTATACGGGGATTGTCACCGCCACGGAGGCAGCGGGGCTTGGTGCCATCGTCGCATTCATCTTCTTTCTGATCGATACGGTGCGGGGTCGTGAAGGGTTCTGGCGCCCGTTCCGCCAGGCGACGCTCGAGTCAATCTCGTTGAGCAGCATGGTATTCGCGCTGCTGGTTGGTGCAGCCGTATTTACCTTCTTCCTGGTGCTTGCAGGTGTACCCGCCATGCTGACCACCTGGGTGACCGGCCTGGCCGTCCCTGATGTGCTGATTGTCGTCATTATCCTGCTGGCCTTCATTCCCCTCGGCATGTTCCTGGATCCGATTTCCATGCTGCTGATTGCGGTGCCCCTGGTTCATCCCATCGTGACGGGCATGGGGTATGACGGCATCTGGTTTGCGATTCTGGTGGTGAAGCTGATCGAGATCGGGCTGATCACACCACCGTTCGGAATGAACGCCTTTGTGGTGGCTGGTGCGTCACGTCACGTAACGGTGGAGCAAAGCTTTATCGGCATTATGCGTTTCCTGCCCGTCGACCTGCTCACCGTCGCCTTGTTGTTCATGTTCCCGCCGCTGATCCTCTGGCTGCCAAACCTCATGATGTGACTCGATCGGTGTAGGTTTAGCGCTGACGCAGCTTTCGCCAGAGAGTGGTGCGGCTTACACCAAGTTTGCGGGCGACCTCAGCCATATTTCCTTCGCACTCGGTAAATACGCGCTGGATTCGGTCGATTTCCACGCTGCGCTGCTTGGCCCTCAGCGTTCCTGGCTCATCGGTGGAGTCGCTGATCAGAAGCTCCGGGAGAATGGAGTAGAGCGCTTTTTGTCCACTCGCCGATAGCGGATCATCATTCTGAGTAATGAAAACGGCAAGCCGCTCCATGAAGTTTTCCATTTCGCGTACGTTGCCGGGCCAGGAGTAGCTGAGCAGGCGATCCCGGAGCGCAGCGAGCACCGGTTCTGGATCAGCTGAAACACCGGCCTCATGCAATAGACGTCGAAGCGTTTCTCCTGCCAGCAACGGGATATCTTCGGTGCGGGCCCGCAATGGTGGCACCAGTATGGAAAGGATATTGAGTCGATAGTAAAGATCCTCACGCAGATCGCCGCTCTCGATCCGCTCACGCAATTCCACGTTGGTTGCTGCAATCACGCGCACGTCAACGGGTGTCGGGATTGTGCCCCCGACACGGGTAACCTCGCGCTCCTGCAGTACGCGCAAGAGCCGGGTCTGCAGATTCGTCGGCATATCGCCGACCTCGTCAAGAAAGAGCGTTCCCCCATGCGCCGCCTCGATAAGCCCAACCCGGCCACCTTTGCGAGCCCCCGTGAAAGCGCCTTCCTCATAGCCGAAAAGTTCGCTTTCCAGCAGGCTCTCGGCGAATCCAGCGCAGTTGATCGCGACGAAACGTCCGTCTGACCGCGGGCTCGCATTGTGGATGCCTTGCGCGAACAGCTCCTTGCCAGTGCCGCTCTCCCCCACGAGCAGCACAGTGGAATCGCTTTGCGCATATTGCCGGGCGAGGTTAATCATCCTCTGGATTACGGGAGATTCGCCGATAATGTCGTCCAGATGGTAGCGTGCGGCGTATTCCCGGGGACTGCGCTGCGTTCTGATGCGCCGATCTGCCCTCTCGATGGCAGCGGAATCCTGCAGCGTGATCACGAACCCCGTATCCACACCAATTTCACGCAAGGGCACGCAAGTCGCCATGATCAACCGCGACCCTATTCGAAGCACCTGTGGTTGCGGCTCGGCATCATTATCAGGGCCGCTTTCAACTACCAGGCCAGGCACCAGCTCATGAAGCGGTCTTCGAAGCATGAGATCCGTTTCCACGCCAAGAATGCGCCGGGAGGCCGGGTTAAAACACTGCACCAACTGGTCCCTGTCGACCGCGATCACTCCCTCCTGGAGATGCTGAATGACCTGGTTGAGCCAGGCCTGGCGTCCCTGCTCGATGCGTTGCGTTCGCGTGACCTCAATCGCCATATCCACCGCCTGGTGGATGGCCTGCTCGGAGTAAGTAAGGATGCCGGTCAGACCCTCATTCTCGGACAGGTCTGTAACAAAGCTCGAGCCCACCACGACTCGATACCCCAATTGCTTGAGTTCGCGAAACTGCAATCGTGCATCTTCGATCGTCGTGTAGGAGCGCTGCTCGATTTCAACGTTGATCAGGTGCTTGACCTCCTCAAGGTTGGCATCGGTTTCACGGTAATTGATGAGAGCGACCTTGTCGGAAAATCGACTGGCCTTCATCAAGGCACGGAGAATATCGAAACCCGAGACGTTGATACGGATGACCGGGATATCCACCCGGTCGCGCAGGTAGGTCGCGTTTGCTCCCGCACTGATGATCACATCAACCGCATTGCGGGCAATTAGCTCCCGCGCAGCGGTGATCGCTTCGTCAAATACCTTGTCGACTACAAGGAACTGCGCGCGCCCATCGTAGCGTGGAGTCACGCTTTGAATGAGCCGGCTCAGACCCTTGTAGCTGATCACCGCAATGCGCGGCGGTTCACTGGGAGGTAGTGGCGCACCCTCGATCAGGTCACGCAAGGTCACATCGGATCCCTTGTGGTCCGAATCCTTCATCCGACCCATCCTCGTATTGTTGGCCGCATGCCAGGCAGCGGGACACCGGCAATAGTAGGATGCGCCGGGTTTCCGCTGCAACGCGATCAGGATCCCGGCCCGGACGTCGGGCGTGTCCTCGACGGCTCAGACGCATTGCCAGCACGCCCAAGCAGCCAGCCAGCGCCGATCACGACGGCGAATCCAATCCATTGAACCGCACTGAGACGCTCTCCAAGCACCGCCCAGGCAAGCAGAAAAGTGAACATCGGCCCAGCGAGGTTCAGCACCGCAGAGGTTTCCGTTGCGATACGGCGCATCCCTTCCAGAATAAGAATCACCGGCAGCACCGTTACCCCGACGGCCATCGCGAAGGCGTATCCGTAGACCACGAGTGGCTGCCCCAAAAGGGCGGCAACGGGTTGCGACAACAAGTAATGGACCACCACGCCAACACCAGCGGCAGACATGGCGAACGCGGAGAAGCGATAGACGCCCAGGCGTCGTGAGAGATCACCAGCGGTCACATAGTAGCAGGCAAAGAGCATGGCGCTGATCAGCATCATCACTGCGCCGCTCCACGTGGCCCGAAAGGCGTCCATGCCACCACCGAGCAGTGCCATGGACAGCCCGACGTAACACACCGCCATCGCCAGCACACGCCCCCTTGGCGGGGCGCGGCGTTCAGCGATCATCATCAGCAGAACGACGAAGCTGGGATATGTGAACAGGATGAGCCGACCGAGCGTGGCCGATACTGTCTGCAAGGCAACCAGATCGAGGAATTGCGCGACGTAGTAGCCAAGAAAGCCCGCCACCAGCACTCGCCCCAGGTCACTACGACTACACTCCACTTTCGTAGCGGACGCAGCGATTAGGAGCAGCAGCCAGAACAGCGGCACCGCAATCAGCATTCGCAGGGTCATTAGCACGATCGGGTCAACGCCATGGCCGTAGGCCAGCTTGGCGATGATGCCCTTCGTCGAGAAAGCCGCGACGCCGAACAGCGTTAGGACGACTCCTGCGCCTGCCGCCGCCCCATTGACCTGACCCCCGCTGACGCTCATGCAATCAAGCCGGAGCGAACCAAGTACTGTCCCCCGGCGTGGCCCAGTCAGTCCGCGAGTCGCGCAAGCGTTTCCTCCAAAGACAGCACGTCTGCGTACTTGGTATTGAGGTCGTACAGGTTGGCAGAATGCGCCGACGGATCCCGGTCCGCCACTGCCTCTCGCGGCACAATCACGCGGAAGTCATGCTGCAGGGCATCGACTGCCGTGGCACGTACACATCCACTGGTACTGAAGCCGGTCACCACCACACCGTCCACCCCATCGGCCGCCAGTCGCTCAGCCAGATCGGTTCCAAAAAAGCCACTAGCCGCCGTCTTGACGATCACTTCCGCCGGGGGCGTTGCATTCAGCCGCGGGTCGATCTCCACCAGCGCCGATCCCGCCGAGAGCACGTTGAGTGCCGGCAACTTCTCGCGAAACACAGCTTGTTGGTCAGGACGCTCGTAGACCACGCTGGTGAAGTAGACCGGCCAATCCCGAGCCTGTACTGCCTGTTGCAAACGCTGAATTGCTGCAATGGCGTCGTCGGCTCGCATCCCCAGCGGACTGTCTTGCGGGTCCGTGAATCCGACGCTCGCATCGATGATCAACAGGGCGTAACACTTCGCTGGCTTGAGGCGATTGCTTTCGAGCGCCATGCACATGGTCCTCAGTGAACAGACTGCGCGCTTCCTTAATGCTGCCCGTTCTCGCGTTCGCGCTTCGCGGTCAGGTACGCCATGCTGCGGCCACCGAGCTCGCGCCCACTGACCTCTCGAGCCAGTTTCACGCACTCCAGCACGCCATCAAGACTCACGCCGGTTTCATAGCCGCACTGGTGCAGGAACAGCACCAGATCTTCGGTGGCAAGATTGCCAGAGGCACCTGGCGAGAACGGACACCCACCCAAACCGCCCACCGAACTGTCAAACCGCATGACCCCGGCTTGCAGCGACTCCCAGACGTTGCAGAGCGCAAAAGCCCGGGTGTCGTGATAATGGCACGCGAAAATATCCGGCGAATGCCGCCTGAGCAGGATTTCAAACAGGCTTCGGACCTTCACAGGATCGGCGGCACCGATGGTATCTGCAATAATCACCCGCCCTGCGCCGGCTTCTACCATTTCGTTCGTGAGTTCGGCGACCACCGGCGGCTCTACGCGGCCTTCGTAGGGACAATCGAAGGCGACAGCGATATAGGCGTTTGCCTCGACGCCGTTAGCACGGGCTTCCTGAATTGTCGCCACGCAGGTCGCTCGAGTCTCGCTGAGCGACAAGCCGATGTTTTTCTCATTCATCGTATCTGTCGCTGACAGCACCAGGTTCACTGCCCGCGCACCAGCCGCCAAGGCACGGGTCAGGCCTTTCTGGTTCGGGACCAGCACAGAGTAGTCAACGCTCTCAACATCGGGCAGCCCGGCCACCAACTCTGCCGCATCCGCCATCTGTGGCACGGCCTTAGGAGAGACGAAGCTGGTCGCTTCGACGGCTCGCAGCCCTGCGTCGACGAACGCCTGAGCGAGCCGGAGTTTATCCTCGACCGGAACAATGCTCCGATGCATCTGCAGCCCGTCACGCAGACCGACTTCATTGATCGTTACCTGTTGCATGAGAGTCACCGAATTACCGATTGCTGCCGCAGCTGCTCAAGTTCGTCCGACCCGAGCCCGAGCAGCCGGCCAAGCACCGCATCGGTATCCTGTCCGAGCTCCGGGGGTGGTGTGTAGGATTCCGCTTTTGTGCGAGACAGTTTGACTGGATTGCCAGGCATCTCTGTCGACCCACCTCGTGGATGTTCCACCGTAACAACCATATTGCGGTGCCGAACTTGCGGGTCGTTGAGGGCCTGCTCGAAATTGTTCACAGGAGCGACAGGTATCTGCGCCTTGTTCAAGTCGGCAATCCACTGTTCAGCGGTTCGCGTGAGCAGCACCTCCTGCAACCGCCGATTGATGAACTCGCGATCCGCAAAGCGGCCAGGCTGCGTGAGATACTTCTCGTCGCGGAACTCTGGAACATCGACGATCTCAACAAGTTTTTCCCAGAAGCTGTCGAAAATAACCGCGATAATGATCGGGCGCGTCGCCGTATCGAAGGAGTTGTATGGCACATGGACGAAGTGCCCGTTCCCTATCGGCTCAGGGTTCTTCCCAGACAGTGAATACATGGTGGCCATGTAATTGAGCATCGAGATCTGACAGTCCAGCATGGAGATATCCACATGCTGACCTTGCCCTGTGCGCTCCCGGGCCAAGAGTGCCGACTGGATGCCAATGGCGGCGAACATGCCGCCTCCGAGGTCGCCAATCGGGATTCCGGCGCGCAGTGGTCGCCCGACATCCTCACCGGTGATAGACATTCCACCGCCCATCGCCTGTACCACCTGATCGAAAGCCGGCCGGTTCGGGTCGGGCCCTTCCGAACCAAATCCCGTGACTGAGCAGGTAATGATTCGCGGATTTATGGAACTGAGCGTGTCGTAATCCACACGCAAACGCTTGGTCACACCCGCACTGAAATTGTCGAACACCACATCTGACTGCCGCACAAGGCCATAAAAAAGCTCACGCCCGTATTCGGACTTCAAATCGATACAGACGCTGTGCTTATTCCGGTTGAGGGTCAGAAAGTAGGCCCCCATCCCGTGCATTGAGTAGTCCGGGCTGTTTGCCAACAGCTTACGCGTGCCCTCCCCAGAACGGAGAGGCTCAACCTTGATCGTCTCCGCCCCAAGATCAGCAAGCAGCATCGAGCCGTACGGCCCGGAAAGCATGTGCGTCAAGTCAAGTACCCGGATACCTTCCAAGGGCTTCATCAGTGGCATAGTCCCTTCTGGATGTGGATTTGAGCCCGCTCGTTGCGGTCAATGGAATCTGGGAAGCCAGAAAGCAAGAAGGTTGCCAATCACTTGGAAACGATGCCTAAAAGCGTGCAAACATCTGAAATATATGTGACAAACGGATATTCTGGAGGCGCTCCTGGACTCACTTGCGCGGCCAGAAAGTTTCTTCGGCGTTTCAAGTAAGGCGCCGACAATTTCACAACTGAAACACTCATGAGTCTTGAAAACTGTAGCTCGAACGAGAGATGGCCAGACTGACCCTCCACCTGAAAACCGGTCCGGTGAAAAGTGGAGAAATCGTCCATGCTGGTCCTGTGGTGGCTTGCGACAACGCCATGGACGAAAACCGGCCGAGCCCCATGGGGTTACGCACGGATTCCCCGCGCTGCGTTGTTGAGACGCTTCATCGTGGAACCACCACGACGCTGCGCGCCGCGCCTAGCATCACGAAAAATCCGTGTGTAACGCAACGGTGTGAATACTTCAGCGCTTCCTGAACAGCGCAGGGAAACTGGCACCGTACGAAAAGCCCGAGTCTTTCGCACTCCAATGCGGACTATTCAAATCTCTCGCGCCAGTTCTGGACTCGAGCCTGGTCACGCCCTTGATAGGCGGCAATCGCCTCCTGCAGCGACAGGCCGTAATCACCTTCCTCATCCTCACCGATTGCCGTCAGGCGCTGGGTGTACCACGCCGTGATGCCCTCCGGCGGCGGGTCCCGGAAGCGCGGGAACGAAGGATCATCGACCTCCTCGTTCATGGCGCTAATCCAGCGTGCCGGAAGAGCGGGATCGAGCACTAGCGCCCGGGCGAGACCAACTGCATCGGTGACGCCGCTTGCAACAGCTTCCACGACCTGGTCGCGTGTCTTGAACCCCCCGGTCGTGACCAGCGGCTTCCTCGTCAGCGGGCGGGCGCGGCGGGCAAAATCGATGAAATACGGGCCGCCACCGAGGCTATCCGAGGCCGACGGCGCACCCGGAAAGTAGGTTCCGCCACTGAACTCGATCAAATCGAGCGACGTGCCATCCAGGATACGAACTACCTCCAGACCCTCGTCCGCCGTGAGCCCGCCGACCAGTTGATCGCTGGTGTTTATCTTGATACCAACGGGAAACGCTGGCCCGACCTGCTGACGCACAGCCGCGACTATCTCAACCACGACGCGCGTCCGCGCTCTGACATCGCCACCCCATGCATCGCTGCGTTGATTGAACAGAGGCGATAGGAACTGGCTCAGCAGAAACCCGTGACCGGCATGAATCTGCACACCCGTGAAACCGAGCGCCTTGGCCTGCGCCGCCGCTTCCGCGTACTGTGCCGGGAGCGCCGCCACCTCCTCCGCACTCATCCCTTCACAGCGCAGACCCTCGACGTCCAGCGGTGACGGGCCTTTCGGCATGCTAAGGGGCGGATGGGCCAACGCACCGGCATGGCCGAGCTGTGGCCAAATGTGCGCGTCGTCGATGGCGGCGCGGTGGGTCAATTCCCGCACCGCAGCACGATTCGTGGTCGGCCCCAGTACGAGATTGCCCGGCTTCTCCGGGAAACGCGGATCCACCTGCACCTCGCCGATCAGCGAGAGCGCGGCGCCACCCTGTGCCCAGCGTTCGTAGAGGCGAATCTGGGTAGCGGTTGGATTACCCCGACCATCACCCAGTGAATCGGACATGGCCGATTTCACCAACCGGTTCTTCAGAATCCCGCCACATGGGAGGTGTAAGGGCTCCAACACGGAATGCGGCACGGTATCTCTCCCTTGCTTGCGGGCGACGGTGACATACGTCTGTCTTGCGGAACATCGCAACAGTGGCTCATTCCGAAGTGATGATGAGACGGAGCCAGAGACGCAAACCCACGATCCGATGACAATAACTCAGCGCTGAGTCCAAAGAAGTGCGTGTAACTACGGATTCAAGCCCAGCCTGATCAACGCTAGTGTGCCGCCCAGAAACAAAGTCATTCACCGCTACCGGACTCACCCGAGCGTGAGTCAGAGCCAGGAAAGGGAGGGCGTCCATGAGTGCGCCAATCAATACCGGTGATGCTGCACTGGACAGGTTCGGTTTGCATACCCACTGGCTGCTGCGTTTTCTGCTAGCCAGCGTTTTCACTTACATGGGCATCGACAAGTTCATGGGTGGTGGCATCGCTGAGTTTGCAGGCGTAGTCGACCTGCCGGTTTTCGTCGCCACGATGGTCGCGCTGGCAGAGATCGGGGCGGGCGTGTTCGTCGTCATCGGTGCCTTCACCAGCGGCTGGGTAACGCGCCTGGGCGCCGCAATGGCCGTGCCCGTCATGCTTGGTGCGATCGTCATGGCGCACTGGGGGCAGTGGCATTTCATGCCCACGGTTACCCACCCGATGGGCGGCATGATGTTCCAGGTCAGTCTGCTGCTGGTGGCGATCTATGTTCTGGCGCGCGGGAATGAAATCTGAGCGCGGCAACGATCGACATTTAAGGAGGAGCCATGTCTGAAGAAAACATGCAGCGAAGAAACCTGCTGCAGACGCTGTCCAGGAGTATGGCGTACGCCGCACCGGTCCTGGCGATCGTTGCCGGCGGCTCGGCACTACACGCAATTGTCTCTGATGCGACAAGCGAGAAAGGCTATCTCATGACGGCCGTTGGTGAGGCTGAGGGAGAAGCCGAGGGCGAGGGAGAAGGCGTAGCCGAAGGCGAGGCTGAAGCCGAAGGCGAGGCTGAAGCCGAAGGTGAAGCTGAAGGTGAAGCCGAGGGGCACTGATCCGATGGGCATCAGCGAACCGACCGAAGTGCCCCTCTTCATCCCGGCGACCGATTCCCTATCGATCGGCTACAACTCCTGCGCGCTTCCGGGCGATGGAGGGGCAATATCTCAGCGCTTCCCTACACGATCGCCAGCGGTCCCGGCCCATCGGGCGGCGGGAAGAGGCGGTCAAGCTCGGCGCGCTGCTCGCCAGTGAGCGTGATCTCCAGCGCCGCCCGGTTCTCTGTCACGCGCTCGGGGGTCCGGGTCTTCGGGATCGCGATGACGTCCCCCTGATCCAGCAGCCAGGCCAGCCCAGCCTGGGCCGGGCTGATGCCGTGGCGTTCGGCGAACCTCCGCAGGCGCTCGTCGCTCGGAAGCATGCCCTGGCCCATCGGGCAGTAAGCCATGACCGGAATTCCCCGCTGACGCAGCCACGGCTGGATGTCCCACTCGATGCCGCGCTCCGCCAGGTTGTAGAGCAACTGGTTGGTCGCGACGTTGCCGCCGCCGGGGGCATCCTCGAGATCCCGCAGGTCCGCCGCGTCCAGGTTGCTCACGCCCCAGTGCCGGATCTTTCCCGCAGCCTGGAGATCCAGGAACCCCGCCACCGCCTCGGCGAGCGATGCGCCACCGCGCCAGTGCAACAGGTAGAGGTCAATCCGGTCCGTGCCCAGGCGCTTCAGGCTGCGTTCGCAAGCCTTCGACACACCGCCCCTGCTGGCGTTATGGGGGAAGACCTTGCTGACGAGAAAGACCTCGTCCCGGCGGCCCACCATGGCTTCCCCCACCACGCGCTCGGCACCCCCGTCACCGTACATCTCGGCGGTATCGATAAGCGTGAGTCCCTGGTCCAACCCGCCTTGCAGCGCCGTGACCTCGGCGGCATGCTCCGCCGCATGTTCGCCCATGTGCCACGTCCCCTGACCAAGGGCGGGAATGATTTCACCGTTCGGCAATGTCACCTGTCGCTGCATGGTCCTCCTCTTCCTCCAGCGTCCGCGTTGGTCGACAATACAATGGCCTTTGGTTCAGCTCGAAGGCAGGGCGGCCGCAGGCAGCACCACGCCCACCAGTACCGCCGCGTAATGAAGGCCGGCTGCGGCCAGCACGAAGCCGTGCCACACCACGTGGTGGAAGGGTAGGCGCGACCACACGAAGAAGAGCACGCCAGTGCTGTAAAGCAGACCCCCGGCCAGTAGCAACGCCAGCGCGGCGGTGGACACGGCGGACAGCAACGGCTGCAGCACCGGCAGGATGCTCCAGCCAAGCACCAGGTACAGTGAGATCGACCAGCGATAGCTCAACCCCCCGCGGGTGAGCAGCTTCACGCCGATACCCAGCAGCGCTACCGACCAGACGAACAGAAACAGGCGCCAACCCCAAGCCCCACCCATGGCGCCAATGGCGAAGGGGCTGTAGGTGGCCGCAATCATGAAGAAGATGGCCGAGTGATCCAGCCTTTCCAACCAACGACTTCGGGGTGAACGGTCATGCAAGAAATGGTTGGCCATCGCGGAGCAGGTCAACATGGCCAAGAGCCCCGCCACATAGAGCGCCACGCTCAACCAGACGACCGGCTTGCCGGAGACGCTGGCGACGACCACCAGCAACGTCCCGGCTGCAACGGCCACTGCCAGGCCGGCCCAGTGCAGGTATCGGTCCACCGCCTGCTCCAGGTCGCTGTACGCGCGTAATGCAAGCCCCATTCAGTGGTCCTCTGGTGCTCTTCGGCAGCGTCACCCGGTAAGGGAGATATGATAACCGGCCATCCGTTCTCTCGCTATCTCGCTTTGTGTTTGCAATGCACCCGGGAATGAAGGTTTCCAAACTGAAGGGCAGCCCCATATATCGAGCACTCGCTGGCGGGTTGTCGCAGATCAGAAGCATTGGGTTTACTTCTTCGAAAACGTGCTGACACCCAATGTACTCTGGGTTGATCTGAAAGACGTGGATTTCTCCGCTGACGCCCAGGTGAAGAAGCTTCAGCTTCATGGTGGCGAGGTATACGCCGGCCATGCGCTGCGGAACTTCATCGCGACGGAGCCCTTCGCCTTTCGCGGAATATGAACCCGCGTAAACCCACCTGGCAGGGGCTGCGGGAATGCTCATCGAAGCCCCGCTGAGTGGTGTCGGCAAAATTTACAAATAAACCGTGCCGCCACCAGGGTAGCTGTTCCATATATTTGAAAGAAAAAATAAAACTGAATTGCGCATAAAGATTGCATCCTATTTTCGCACGCAGTACGCAACCACTTCCGGGGAGGAATGGCAATGCGATCACCTGCGATTTATCTTGCGCTGTCCAGCCTTCTGCTGCTCGTACCGCCCGCGTCGTCGGCCCAGATCGTGCTATCCGAGATTCTGCATCAGTTCGACGGACAGGACGGCACCGCTCCGGTCGGCCGCCTGACCGAGGGCACCGACGGTTTCCTTTACGGTGTCACCAGCGCCGGTGGCGCCGACAACTGCGGCAGCGTCTTCCGGATCTCTCTCGACGGGCAGTTCGACGCCAATTGGCGCATCAATCTGATTCGGGCACAGACGGGGTGCGAACCGCAGATGGGGCTTACCGCGATTCCGGGCGAGAACGCGTTCTTCGGCACCGCCCGCGAGGGTGGGGCAAATGGCAACGGCACCATCTTTCGGGTTACCCAGAACGGCACGATCACCACGGCGCACCATTTCGGCACCCTGGACAGCCCACGGTCGCCGGGTGGCGCACTGCTGCTGGCCTCCGACGGAAACTGGTACGGCACAAGCACCGGTACCAGCCTGCCCCATCCCACGATCAACGGAACGATCTTTCGTTATGACGGCAAGGATACTGTCACGATCCTGCACGAGCAGGACTCTGATCTTCACGGCCGCGGCACCGAAGGCGGGCTGATCCAGGGGGAGGACGGTCATCTATACGGCGTTGCCCGATTCGCGGGCCAGCACGGGGACGGCACGCTGTTCCGTGTCACCCTCGGAGGAGATTTCACGGTCCTTCATCACTTCAAACGAGACGTGACAGGCCGTTCGCCCTCCGCACCGCTAGCCCTTGGCCCGGACGGAGCAATCTACGGAGTGGCTCCGTTCGACGGTCCGCAGTCTTCGGGAGCCTTCGGCACGCTGTTTCGCTACACCAGCAGCGAGGGTCTGGAGCTGCTGCACGAGTTCGTCAGCATAGGCTTCACTCCCGTTGTAACACCCCAACGTGGCGTGGTCTTCGACCAGGACGGCACACTCTACGGCACCGCCTTCCGGATCTACCGCCGCACACCCAACGGCGAAGTGGAGGGTCTGGGGCCACCCCTGTCCATTGGCACCAAGAGCGTCATGCTGACCAGCAACGGAGACCTGTTCGCGCTCACGGAAGGAAACCTCGTGGGCCAGACCGATCACGGCACTATCTTCGTGTATTGGCTCAGTGCGGCTGCGAACGGCACCCCGAACCAGCAGGATCCAGACGGCGACTCCGGGACAAACGGTGACCAGAACGGCGGTACGGACACGGGGGATGATGACTCCGAATCCAGTGGTGGTGGTGGCGGCGGCGGGTCCGGGGGTGGCTGCAGCCTGGCCTCCGGGCAAGATCACGTCCTCTCCCTGCTGTTCCTGCTAGCGCTTGCGGGACTCGGCATGCGTGGGTATCCGCGGCGAGCTCGAACCTCCGGATAGCGTTGATGAACGCTCCGTGGGTCGTGTGGTGGCTATCCGGCGAATGACAAGCGTTCTCACAGCGAGGCAGACCATCCATCGGAGGGACGGCGAAGCAGGGATGGAAATGCGCGCGGCGGGGAACGTCCTCATTGGCCAGGCTCACTGGGCGCTTGCTTAGCTACCCCCACTCCGCCAGCGCACCTCCGCCTCGTGCCATGCGGCAAGGGGCTGGAGGTCCGGTATCCACGCCAGGCCTGACCTGGCATCGGCCGACACCGCCTCCGGCGTCACGATGACGTCCAGCAGCGCCGGGCGATTGGCCATGGCCCGGTCAATCGCCGCGGCCAGGTCTTCCGGGCGCTCGACGCGTTCGGCATGCATCCCCAGGCCCCGTGCCATCGCCGCGTAATCGGCGAACTGAAGCCGGCTGCCCACGACCTTGCCGTAACTGGTCTGCTGATCGTGCACCTCGATCTGCCAGGCGCCGTTATTGGCCACGACGATCAGCACCGGCGCCCGATGACGTACCGCCGTGTCGATTTCCATGGCGTTGAACCCGAAGGAGCCGTCTCCGGTCGCGACCAGCACAGGGGTATCCGGATCGTTCAGTGCCGCTGCGATCCCAAAGGGCACGCCAACGCCAAGGCATCCCAGGGAACCCGGATCCAGGTAGACACCCGCGGGCAAGCCCACGCGGGCGAAGCTCAGGAAGTCACCGCCATCGGCAATAACGGTGGCGTTCGCGGGGAGCTTCTCCCGCAGCCCCGCGAGCAGACGATTGGGATGCATGCGCCCCTGGTCGTCGGATGGCGCCTCGCGCATGGTGCGGTAGAGCTTTTCCGCCCGCTCCTCGTGGCGGGCACGGAGCCCCTCGGCCCAGTCCCGGTCAACGGCGGACCGACGACTTCCCGCCTCATCGACCATCGCCCGCAGGGCCTCTGCAGGGTTGGCAAGCATTTCCACCACTCCCCGCCGATTGTCCCGCAGCTCCGACGGTGCGTCCGCGATCCGGATGAATCGCGCCTCCCCGAACACCGCCGGCGAGCCGTAGGCAAGCTGGAAATCCAGGCGACGGCCCAGAGTGAGCACGACATCCGCCTCGCCCATGACCTTGCCGCGCATGGCGCCGACCACCGATGGATGATCATCGCCCAGGAGCCCCTTGCTCTCGCCGGTATCCAGGTAGACGGCGCCGAGGGCATCCAGGAACCGTTCCAGCTCCTTGCCAGCCTCCCGGGCCCCACGACCGCTGATGACCAACGGCCGCCTCGCCGACCAGAGAATCTCCACCGCCTCCGCCACGGCCTGCGGTTCCGCGGGCATGCGCTTGCGCGGCGCCGGGCGGAGGTGCTCGTCCAGTACCATGTGCCCGGGGATTTCACCGCGCAGGGTGTC
Source organism: Natronocella acetinitrilica (assembly GCF_024170285.1). Taxonomy (NCBI): domain Bacteria; kingdom Pseudomonadati; phylum Pseudomonadota; class Gammaproteobacteria; order Chromatiales; family Ectothiorhodospiraceae; genus Natronocella; species Natronocella acetinitrilica. The sequence continues at coordinate 99,063 of NZ_JALJXV010000012.1, read as the reverse complement.
GATGGGGAAATCGAGATAGGCCGGCCCCGGGTCACCGCCCTCGCCGAAGGCCCGTGAAACCGCCTCGGCAAGCTCCTGGAGGACCAGGCTCGGCTCGCGCACCGTCCGTGCGTAACGGGTAATCGAGCGGACCAGGTCCACGTGCACCATGTCCTGGAGCGCGCCGCGATTCTCCTGGGGTGTCGGTGGCAGGCCCGAGAGAATCAGCACCGGCGCCCGCGAGACGTGGGCATTTGCGATCCCGGTCATGCCGTTGGTGACGCCGGGCCCCGCCGTGATCATTGCCACCCCGAGGCCACCAGTCAGTTCCGCGTGGGCATGGGCCATGTGCACCGCCGCCCGCTCGTCCCGGACGTCGATGATACGGATTCCCAGGGCATCGAGCTTCATCCAGATCGGCATGATGTGTCCGCCGCAGAGGGCGAACACCCGGTCGACCCCACGACCCTTGAGAAAGCGGGCAATGAGGGCAGCCGCCGAGTGCTCGGAAAGCTCAGGTGCGTTCATGGCCAGTTGCGTTGTCCCGCAGTCACTCTACGGTCAAGCCTAACACCGCATTCGGCGGAAATGCGATGCCAAGCCCTTGAGGCCTCGACGATTCTGGCCCCTGGCTGTTTTGCAGGGTTTTCGGGCCTTGCAACCGCTCAGGATCGCCCGAGCGCAGCGCGGCCGTCGGGCAGCATATCGTCCTCGATGAAGGCCTCTACGATAGCGTCGATTCCATCGTCACGCTGGAAGCCGAGCCGTTCTGCCTTGGCGGTGTTGAAATCCGCCGGCCAGCCGCCAACGATCGTCTCGATAGTGGGATCCGGTTCGCGCCGGATTCGCGCCACCGCCGCATCGCCGCCAACCCGCCGCAGTGCCGAGATCATCTCGCCCACGGTGACACGAATGCCCGGGAGCATGACGCTGCGGCTACCACCGAAATCCGCCGCCGAAATGCCGGCAGCGTGGACCAGCGCCTGAATCGCCTGGCGTGGTGACAAGACGAACATGGCCAACTCTTCGGGTACAGGCAGCACTGCCTCCTCGCCCTGGAGCGGCTCACGAATAATGCTGCTGGCGAACGTGGAGGCAGCCTTGTTGGGCCGACCGGGCCGCACTGCGATGGTCGGCAGGCGAAGGGCTCGGCCGTCAACGAAGCCGCGTCGGGAATAGTCGCTGACCAGCAATTCCGCCATTGCCTTCTGAATGCCGTAGGAGTTCTGCGGCATCGGCGCGGTGTGGTCTTCCACCACCGGGGGCAGGTCGCCACCGAACACGGCAACAGAGCTGGTGAAGATGAAACGCGTCGCACCGCCGCCGGCCTTTCGACTCGCCTCCAGAACGGCACGTGTGCCGTCGAAGTTCACGCCCATGCCCAGTTCGAAGTCAGCCTCGGCGGCAGCGCTCACCACCGACGCCAGGTGATAGACCACGTCGGCACCACCCGCGAACAGTGCATCCAGAGCGGCGGTATCGGCAATGTCACCGGCGACCGTGTGTATAGCAACCCGGGCTTCCGGAGGCGGCGTCGCTTCCGCCTGGTCGAACAGGACCAGCTCCCGGACGGCCTCGCCACCATCGGGGCCCGGCAGAGTGCCGGCCCGGGCGATTGCCGCGGCCAGTTTCTGCCCGATGAATCCGGCACCGCCGGTAATGATGACCCGCATACACGCTACTCCAGCAAGGCTGCGATCTCGATCAGGTCCGCTGTTCACCCGAACTATAAATATATGTGCGATTTTTCCAGAACGCGGCGATGGGCTGCCCCTGAATCCCGTTGGTGCTGCGCACTCAGGGTTTGCCGTAGCGTTCCTGCAGGGCGTCGATCTGGGCCTGGGTGAGACAGCGCGGGTTCTGTCCGCGCAGCAGCAGATAGAGCTTGGCGGTCTCCTCCAGTTCTTCCGTCGCATACACCGCCGCTTCCAGGTTCTTGCCCGCCACCACGGGGCCATGGTTGGCCAGCAACACGGCAGAATGCCGGCCCGCCAGGCCGCGGACGGCGTCTCCCAGCGCCAAGTCTCCCGGCATGTGGTAGGGCACCAGCGGCAGTTTTCCCACGCGCATCACGTAATAGGCGGTCAGCGGGGGAATACAGTCCTGCTCGCAGACGTCTGGCAGGCAGGAGACCGCCACGGAGTGCGTAGAGTGCAAGTGCACAATGGCGTTGTCCTGCGGGCGCTCCTCGTACATCGCCAGATGCAGGAACGCTTCCTTGGTGGGCGGGTCACCATCCAGGTGCTGCCCACGCGCATCGAGGCGGGTGAGCCTGGCCGGATCGAGCCGCCCCAGGCAGACATTGGTGGGCGTCATGATCCAGCCGTCTCCGGTGCGCACGCTGATGTTGCCGCTACTACCCATGGTCAGCCCACGGTCAAACAGTGAGCGCCCCATGGTCACGATCTGCTCGCGTAGCTGATTCTCGTTCATCAAAGCACCTGGAAGGCCCGCAGGAAAAAATCCTCGCCACCGAAATTACCCGACTTCAAGGCAAGTGCGACGGAATCACTCCCCGTGGTAGCGGTCCAAGGGACGCCCGGATCGATCTGCCGGCCAATCCGCAACGCGTTAACGCCCAAAGCGCTGACCACCGCACCAGAAGTCTCGCCGCCAGCCACCACCAGCCGGCGCACCCCCTGCTCCACCAGGCCACGGCTGATCGCCGCCAGGGCGCTTTCGATCAACGACCCGGCCTCGGCCACGCCCAGCGCATCCTGGGCGCGTTTCACGGTGGCGGGGTCCGCACTTGCGTAGATCAGTACCGGGCCATCGCCGACGTATTCCCGGGCAAACTGCAGTGCCTCGGCAACCTGGTCCTGCCCCTCGGCCAGCGAGAGGGCGTCCAGCGCGAAGGCCGGACAACGCTCGCGCATGTAGGCGACCTGACCCAGTGTGGCCCGGGAGCAGCTGCCGGAGAGCACTGCGGCAGGCCCTGCAAAGCTGCCAAGGTCGGCGGCATCGGCGGCGGCACCAAGCCGGCCGGCGCGGCGGAAGTTCTCTGGCAGACCAAGCGCAATGCCGGAACCACCGGTAACCAGGGGATGCTCCGCGACCGCCTCGGCCAGCACGTGCAGATGCGCATCCTCCAGCACATCGGCCACGGCGTAGCGATAGCCGTCGGCCCGCAGCCTGTCGAGGGCGGCGCGGGTAACCGAGACACCCTGGCGAACGGTCTCGAAGGGCACCAGGCCGACACGACCATCCGTCTGCCTGGCGAGAACACGCAGCAAGTTGGCGTCGCGCATGGGATTCAGGGGGTGGTTTTCCATGCCGCTCTCGTTGAGCAGCACATCCCCCGCAAACAGATAACCCTTGTAGACGGTGCGGCGGTTTTCCGGGAAAGCCGGACAGACCAGGGCGAAATCGTGGTCCAAGGCCCGCAGCAGCGCATCCGCCACCGGGCCTATATTGCCGGCATCGGTGGAATCGAAGGTGGAGCAGTACTTGAACACGACCTGCTGGCAACCGCGGCCACGAAGCCACGCGAGGGCCTGCAACGACTGGCTCACCGCGTCTGCGGCGGCGATGCTGCGTGACTTCAATGCAACCACCACGGCGTCCACCAGGCCCGGGTCGAAGGCCGGTGACGGAACACCGATCACCTGCACCACGCGCATGCCTTGCCGGGCAAGATTATTTGCGACGTCGGTCGCACCAGTGAAGTCATCGGCGATGGCGCCGAGCAGCAGCGTTGTTTCGACGGGACTTCGCGGTTGCGATGGCACGCTGACGTCTCCTGGCACCCGATCTGTTGCAGCCGATACAGCGATCGGCTGGTAACGCTAACATACCAGAGCGGAACGCAGGCTCCCCGCCGGACCTTCGTCTGAACTTACGCGAAATCGCGTCTGTCGCGGCGAGAAAGCAAGCCCGCGGCAGGCGTTTGACCGCCCACCGCGGCTTATCACTAGCGCCACTGCAGATCGTTCAGAGCGATGCGGTAATAAGCGCCGCTGGCATCCCAGCGGATGCTGTATGCGCCGGGATAATAGCCCTGGGGTTCATAGCGCTCGGCCACCGGCACAGGGAGAAAGATATCCGGCTCCCCTGTCAGCAATTCCATGCTGACCATGGGCTCGATGAAGATCAGCCGTCCGTCCCAGGCACCGTATAGAAAGGTCTGCAGAAACGGTTCCGGACCTTGCGCCCGCAGCTCCGGTGCCTCGGCATGCACCAGGTGTACGCCCATCATGGGCACAGGTGGCACACCGGGGTTGATATACCCTGCAGGGGTGAACTCGGGAGCAGGAAGCCTGCCGGCCTTGTCCATGAAGGCAGGATCATCCGTGTGAATGGCCCGCCGTTCCTCGAGGCTGATGGTGTAGAAGTGCACGTCAAAGTGCGCCTTGTCGTAGACCCCGTCCGGCTCGTGTCCATGGGGATTCCAGTCCAGGGTTACATGCTGGAACGGGGTGGGATTTTCCGCCGGCATGTCCAGAATATACTCGAACGTGCTACGCCCATCGGGCATCGTCACGCCACCATGCGCCCCCTGGGGCGGCACCGCTACCGTGAAGGCCCGGTCCATTTCCACACCGACCTCGCTGGGCACGCCGTTGTCCATCACCACATAGGTTCGTGCAGAACCCTCATGCAACAGCAAGGGCGGGCCATAGAGCGTTTCCGCCGAGGCGGAGACCAGCGCAAGCATCATTGCACCACCGACACAGACCGGGGCCATGCGCCAAGCCCAAATAGCGGCGCGCCCACGATTCGAATCGCGGACAGATTTCATCGGAAGAAACTCCACAGGAGACGGCTGCGCCAGCCTGGGAACAGGCCAGTTACCAGGCGCTCTTCCAGGTCGCCGTCATGGCTGGTTGAGCGGTCGAATTATAGTTGATCCCGGATTGTTGCGGCGGGCGCTGTATTAACGTAACGCCTCGATAGATGGATCATCCACCTATCGAGGCGTTCAGCGAAACGAGATCACTACAGTCTTTACCGACCTCCCCACTGCAGCAGGAAGGTGGACAGCGGTGCGTAGAATGCGATTAACAACCAGGCCGACACCAGGGCAATGAGATACGGCACGATGAACTTGAGCAGCCGGAAGTACGGCACCCCTGTCACCGAACTGGCAACGTACAGGTTAAGGCCGTAGGGCGGCGTGATGAATCCAATGGCACCGCCGACCAGGAAGATCACCGCGAAGTGGATCGGATCCACCCCGATGGCTGCGGCCACCGGGGCCAGGATCGGCGCCAGAATGATGGTCAGCGGCAAACTTTCGAGCACGGTGCCGAACACCAGCACGATGATCATGCACGCGATGAGGATGGTGTAATAGCCGCCCAGGCCCGTCAGGAACTCGGTCAGGATGGCGCCCGCACCCAGCACCGACAGCAACTGCTGCATCACCACGGACACGGCGATCAGGGGAGCCAGAATGCCGACAATCTGACCGGAGCGCATCAGCACCTCCGGCAGCTTGGTGATCTTGATCTCACGGGTGATGAGTACACCGGCAATAAGGCAGAACCCCACGGTCATACCTGCAGCTTCGGTCGGCGAGAACGCGCCGGAGTAGATGCCGTAGAGGACGATGAACATGGCCACGAAACCCAGGTAGGCGCGCCCCGCCGTCACCACGACGCGCTTGCCTTCGAGCTTGATCAGGTTCCCCCACTTGTTCATGCGGGCCATGATGTAACAGGCCAGCATCATGAATGCCACCATGAGCACGCCCGGGATCATTCCGCCGATGAACAGATCTGTAATGGAAATGTTCATGAGGAAGCCGTAGACGATGAAGATGATGCTGGGCGGAATGATGATGCCCACGGTGCCGCCGGCGGCGATTGTGGCCGCGGAGAAGCGCTCGTCGTAATTCCCCTTCTTCATCTCCGGGTGCATGATCGAGCCGATGGTGGCCGCGGTGGCGGCGTTGGAGCCGGAGATCGCGGCGAACATGCCGCAGGCGCCCAGGGCAGCCATGCCGAGGCCGCCACGAATCCAGCCAAGCACCGCGTACGCGAAGTCCGAGAGTCGCTTGGCGATCCCACCCGCATTGATCAAGTCACCAGTAAGAATAAATAGGGGCAGAGCCAGCAGGCCGAAGAAGTTCAGGCCCTCGAACAGAGTCGCCCCAAGGTTGGCCAGGGTGAAATCAATGGCAATGCTTACACCCACGATCCAGAAGCCGATCACCAGGAAAATCGGTACGCCGATCATGAAGAGGACGAACACGCCGAAAGTCATCAGCGCTAAGAGTGTGCCTGTATCCATGCCCTGCAACCCTCCGCGGTTGAAAGCAGCAAAAACTAATCCAGCATCGATTGGTTCAACGGGAAGGGCTTGCCGCGCCGGAAAGTAAGCGTGTCCAGCACCATATTCTGCACCGCCCGGATCATGATCAGGCCCCACGCCAGGGGCAGCGCCATGTAGAACCACCACTGCATGATTTCATCCGTGCCGGAGACGATGGCGAAATTCATGTACGACAGCTGCACCTGTCGAGTACTCCAGTACATGACGATGATCCCGAAGACGATCCACAGTAAACCGTCCAGAATCATGCAGGCGTATTGAACGGGATAGGGAAACCGCGCCCGCAATTCGCTCAGGCTCAGGTGCGTGCGTTTTCGTACGTTATAGGAAGCACCAAACCACGCCAGCCAGAGAAACAGATAGACCGGGATGGTGGTGCTCCAGGCCGCCTGCTGTCCGAAGGCGAAGCGCCGGACGACCTCTACGAAAAGAATCCCAGCCATGCCAGAGTAGGCGATGAGGATAAAGATTTTTTCGATGTTGCGGTCCAACCACCCGAGGGGGGCGATAACAAACCAATAGAACCAGCCCTTACGCGTCGCCCCCCCCGCGGAGTGGAGCGAGTTGTCGTCCATGTTATCCATGAAACCCCCGTCAGCGCGCGTTCAGCGATTCCCGAAATGTAGAGTCAAACCAACGGGGCCCACGTCCGGCGCATGATCTGGAAAAATGCGCCGGACGCCGACCCCGGGTCTACATACCTCTTCAGGCAGCTTTCCACCAACGGCGCGGCTTCACGTTCACTGCGGACATATCCGTATCGATTTCCCGGGCGATGTCGTAGATTTCTTTGTAGACATCATGGCCGCCGGACCACCCGTTGATGCGCTCGCGCCACCGCGCCCAGGGCTCGGGGTTGTACTCGGGGGAGCACATTTCCTCGGCCTTTTTGATCTCCGCATCGGAGAGCAGGGCAACCCGGACGTTATTCTGAGCGAACAGGGTGTGCTCGGCGGGGTCCGGATAGGCGCCGACAATGTCATACAGTGCCGCTTCGTGGGCGCCCTGCACATGCACCTGCGCGGTGTAGGCGGATTCCATGACCGCATCCTGGAGGTCACTGGGCAGCTTCTGGAAGGCCTCCCAGCTCATGGCCGTGTGCTCGGTGCCGCAGAAGAACTTCAGATCCACCGCCTGGGAAATGGCCCCCGACATACCGGCATAGGCCACCGCGCCCATCCAGGTCTCGGCACCGTCGATCAAGCCCGAGCGCAGGGCGTCCAGGGTCTCGGCCCAGGCCACCGGGCGCGGATTCAGGTCCAGCTGCTGCATGGCAATTCGGCCAAGCTGAGTGCCGGTGACACGGTTGGCCGTGCCCCTGAGATCATCCACGCTGGTCACCAGGGGTTTGTCCCTGAAGGATGCACCCATCATCATGCCGCGCAGCTCACAATGGGTGAACAGGAACTGGATGTTGTGCCGCTGACGCAAGGGCTCGCGGAGCAGAGCCTCGCTCTTGGGATGATAGAAAAAGTAGTACTGGGACGCCCTGCTCGGGAACATGTAGGCGAAGTCCAGGGCGTTGTAGTACGGGGCGCCGCCCGCGGAGTTCTGGGTGGACGCCGAGAAGATCTCGATGATCCCCTGCTGCGTATTGGTGACGCAGTCCAGCTGACCGCAGATCTGGTTACTGCCGATGAACTCCACCTGGATGGCGCCGTCAGTGCGCTCCTCCAGATCCCGTGCGAAGAACAACTGACCGGATTTCTGGATATCCAGGTTGTTCTCGTTGAAACCTGACGCACCAAACTTGAAGCGGAATTTCGGTTCAACCCTGCCACGTTCGTTGCTGGTTTCTTCCGCAGCCTTGGCAAGCTGCGGCAGTGTCAGCATGCCGGTAGCACCGGCAGCGGCAAATAATGTGGAAGTCAGCCCGTAGCGACCGGCCACGCGCATGAAATCACGGCGGGATATGCCCTTCAGTTTCTCGTTCATTGCAGCTCTCCTCCGATTGTGATGGCTGTGGTTCATGCTCGTGCACGGTGAGTTGGTTGAGCCATCAAACTTTATATATATTTATTTTTTGATACGTATCGTTTCATTATTACAGCATTAAGCACTCTGTCAATGACTTTAGCGACGCTCATTTCTCCTCGGTGACGGCCTCTTGCGCCTGAACCACGGTCACCGCCACCACCCGATAGATGTCCTCGATGCTGCACCCTCTGGACAGATCATTCACCGGTTTGGCCAGCCCCTGCAGAATCGGACCAACCGCCTTGGCATTGCCCATTCGCTCGGCCATCTTGTAGCCGATATTTCCAGCATTCAGGTCCGGGAAAATGAGCACATTGGCGGTGCCGGCCACCTTGGAATCCGGCGCCTTGCGGGCGGCAATCTCGGGAACCAGGCAGGCGTCCAGCTGAACTTCACCGTCAACAGCCAACTCGGGAGCCCGCTGACGGACCAGCGCCGCCGCCTTGGTCACCTTGTCTACATCGGCGTGGCTGGCACTGCCGCTGGTGGAGAAGGACAGCATGCCCACCCGCGGCTCTTCCCCCAGCAGTGTTCTTGCCGTCGCAGCGCTGCTCAGGGCGATTTCGGCCAACTGCTCGGAATTAGGGGAAATATTCAGACCGCAATCGGAAAAGATCAGCCCACCCTGGCGTTTGTGGTAGGCCTCGCAGAACATCATCAGGAAGAAGCTGGAAACCAGCATGGTATCCGGTGCCGTCCCGATCACCTGCAACGCGGCGCGGACAACCTCGGCAGTGGCATTCACGGCGCCGCCGACACAACCGTCGACCTCACCGGACTCCAGCATCAGCATCGCGCTGTACAAGGATGTTCCCGCCTGCGCCGTAGCCTGCGCCTCTGTGAGACCTTTGTGACCGCGCAATGCAAATAACCGCGCTGCTTGCTTGTGAAGCAGATCCGGCTCCTGCGGATCGCGGACAGCAAAGCGCGGAGCATCAATACCCAGTGCCGCCGCCTGCCGGCGGACCTCCTCCGGATTACCCAGAACGGTGATGTGAGCAATCCCCTGCTCTTCGGCCAATTGGGCAGCCTGCAGCACACGGTCGTCGCCCCCCTCCATGAGAACCACCCTCATAGGCTTTTCCCGGGCCCGTGCTTCGATCTGGTCGAAAACCTTCATGGACTACCTCCAGGCGGTGGTCTGCTCTATTGTTATGTGGCTTGGCACTCAGCCCTCAGGACCCCGCGGCATCCTCCAGAATCATGTCCGATGCTTTCTCACCAATCATTATTGCAGCTGCATTGGTGTTGCCAGAGACGATCTCCGGCATGATCGAGGCGTCGGCGATCCGCAGGCCCGTTATGCCATGCACCTTGAGCCGATCAGAGACCACTGCGTCGACCTCCTGTGCCTGCCCCATGCGGCAAGTACCCACTGGGTGGTAGATCGTGGTGGATTCCCGCCTCAGGAAATCCAGAATCTCGTCATCGGACTGCACTTCGACTCCCGGGGCGTGTTCGGCCTCCACGTACTCCCGCATTGCCTCGGTGGCCAGAAGCTGTCTGCACACCCGTACACCATCCACCATCACTTCCCGATCCCGCGGTGCCGAGAGATAGTTGGGATAGATGCCGGGATACGCCGTGGGGTCGGCGCTTTTGATATGCACGCTACCCCGGCTGTCAGGACGCAACTGGCAGGCAGAGATGGTGAAGCCAGAGAAATCGTGCACGGCGGTGCCGGTCTTATCCATGCTCAGGGTGCCGAAGTGGAACTGAATATCCGGGCGATCCACGGTCGGCCGGGTTTTCACGAAACCGCCAGCCTGGTTCACGCCTACTGCCAGGGGCCCTTTGCGCAGAAATACGTAGCGCATGCCGATCTTCATCCGGCGGACGAAACTGTTGAGGTCATCGTTGGTCGTCACCGGTTTACGGCAACGGGCCATGACGCGTATCTGGAGGTGGTCCTGGAGATTGGCGCCCACCCCCGGCAATGCATGGACGATCTCAACGCCCAGGGGGCGCAGCACTTCCGGATCGCCGATGCCGGACAGCTCCAGGATCTGCGGCGAATTGATGGCCCCGGCGGCAAGAATCACCTCGCGGCGCACCGCGACTCGCGTCTCGCTGCCGCCTTGCTGGAAACGCAGCCCGGTAACCTTGGCGCCCTCAAGCTCCAGCCGTGTGCACAGGGCGTTCGTTTCTACGCTGAGGTTGGGACGCTTGGCGATGGGCTTGAGGAAAGCGCGGGCAGTACTGCAGCGCCGGGCATTGCGGGTAGTGAGCTGAAAGTAACCCAGACCCTCCTGCTGCGGGCCATTGAAGTCGTCATTGCGCGGAAAGCCCACCTCCTGCCCGGCAGCGATGAAGGCTTCCACCAACTCGTGCTTCTCGTTGACGTCGGAGACGGTCAAGGGCCCGCCTGCACCATGGAAGGCATCGGCGCCCCGCTGCTGATCCTCCGACCGGCGAAAGTAGGGCAGCACGTCGGACCAGCCCCAGCCAGTATTCCCCAGGCTCTCCCATCGGTCGAAGTCTTCATGCTGGCCACGGATATAAATGAGTCCGTTGATTGAACTGGAGCCCCCCAGCACCTTGCCTCGGGGCCAGAACATCGAGCGGGAATGCAGATTTTCATCGGGCTCGGTGTTGTAGCACCAGTTCAACACCTTGTGTCGTATGGTCTTGCCGTAGCCGATGGGTACATGGATCCAGAGGTTGTGGTCCTTGGGGCCGGCTTCCAGAAGCAAAACCGTGTACTTGCCGTCGGCGCTGAGGCGATTGGCAAGGACGCAGCCTGCTGAGCCCGCACCCACAACCACATAATCGACTTCTCGCTCCGCCATGTTCGAGGCCTCTTCTCGTTAGTCCTACATCTTCTGGGAGGATGTTTTTTTCATCTGACGTGAAACTTATCATAAAAATATATTTTTTTGAGACGCTATGTTTCACTTATGTAGATCATAGTCACTAATTGAGTGTATTCCCACCCATGACTGTTCCGCCGCAATCAAGATCAGTAGAATGCCCGCGGCGGATGACACGACCAGCCGAGTAGTTACAAGGAAAGAGCACGGGGATGGGAACAGACACTACGGAAAAGACACGCCATAGCGGATCGACCGGCGAGCGCTTGCTGCGGATCATGCGCTCCGTTGTGGATGCCCATGACCCGATCACACTCCCGGAGATTACCGACGCCAGCAAACTGCCCAAGCCCACGGCACACCGCCTGGTGACCCTGCTGGAAGACGAGGGCTACCTGATCAAGGATGCCGACGGCCGGCGTTACTTTCCCGGCCCGGAACTCAAGGCCATGGCGCTCAGCGTTCTCCAGGGGCGGCTCAACCAGACGCCACGACACCTGGTGCTGGAGCGGTTGTCGAGCAAGGCCGGGGGAGAGGCCTGCAACCTGGTTCTGCTCGAGGGCACATTCATCAGCTACATAGACCGCGTTGATGCGCAATGGCCACTGAGCATCCGGCTCAAGGTCGGCTCCCATGTTCCCCTGCATTGCACCGCCACAGGCAAGCTATTGCTCTCGCTGCAGTCCAAGCGCGTGCGCGATCGCCTGACCTCCATGACCGAACTCACCGCCATGACAGACAAGACCATCACCGACCCGGAAACATTGCAGGCTGCGCTGAAGGTGATTCGCAATGAGCAGGTGGGGACGGACGATCAGGAGTTCATCGACAAAATGGTGGCCGTGTCTGTGCCCATTCCCTCTCCCAAGGGCCCGCCGATCGCCGCCATTTCCATCCATGCCCCGGTTTTCCGGCGCTCCCTGGAAGATCTGCGCGGCTTCATCCCGGATCTTCGGGAGTCCGCTGACGAGCTTGCCAAGCTGATTTACGAGTAGACGCTGCCAACGGATAACTCAAAACACCAGGTTGAGCATCACCAGCGAAACAACCAGGAACACCAGTGTCATCGCCGCCCCTGCCTTCATGAAGTCAATCACCCGATAACCGCCGGGACCCATGATCAGGGCGTTGACCTGATGGGTGGGGATCAGGAAAGAGTTGGACGTGGCAATGGCGGCGGTCAGTGCGAATAGCCGCGGGTCGGCATCCATGCCGAGACTCTGGGCTACTGTGGCGATACTGATGGCGAGCGGCACCAGTAGCACCGTAGCCCCCACGTTGGACATGACCAGAGTGAAAAAGGTAGCCAACACGGCGATGGCGGCCTGCAGCACCCATGGTGAAACGTCACCCAGAATCAGCAAGGTATTCTGGGCAATCCACGCCGCCGTGCCGGTCTGCTCCACCGCAGCCCCCAGAGGAATCAGGCTTGCAAGCAGGAACACTGTTTTCCAACTCACCGCACTGTAGGCCTCATCCATGCTCAGCACTCCGCTCAGCACCATGCCCAAGGCGCCAGTGAGCAAGGCGATGGAAAGCCGCAGATCCGTAAACAGAATGAGGAATAGCGCCAGGAAGAACATGAGCATTGCAACCTGTACTTTCTGCGGCCTGAGTTCCTCTCTTGGATACTCTGTGGTCATCACCACGAAATCCCGATCCTTCTCCAGGCGCATCAGCGAATCCCAGCGGCAGTGAGACACCAGGACATCCCCCGCCTTCAACGGCGTCTCACGCAGTAGATCATCGATCCGCTCTCCGCCCCGGTGAATAACCAGTACCGAGAGCCCGTAGGTTTTGCGCATGGCAATGTCCCGGACACTCTTGCCAATCAGCTTGGAGCGCGGCGGAATGACCACCTCGGCGATACCTGCCTTGTTCGGCGCCAGGGCGTCGGCGAACACATCCAGTTCGTCCAGCACCGGACATCCGGAGCGATGCGCGAAATCTCCCAGCACCTCCACTTCACCCAGCAGCGCCAGGCGGGCACCGGGCTCAATGACCAGGTTCGCCCAGGGGCCGATCCGCAGCTCACTGTTCATGAAGCTTGCGATCGCCACGACACCGTAGGTCTGCTCCAGATCAACGAGCAATTTGCCCACCATCGGATGGTCGTCTGGAACGCGTACTTCCCGAAAGGTGAGATCCAGGCCATACACGCCTTGGTAATACTCCATCACGGTTTCCCCAACGCCATCGGACTTCAAAGTGGGGAGAACGAAACGACCAAAAACCACGAAGTAAAGAATCCCGGAGGTTATGAGCGCCAGGCCGATGGGGGTCACGTCAAAGAGCTGGAACGGCTCCATATCGGAGGGGAGCAGATCGTTCAGGAGAATCAGCGGACTCGAGCCAACCATGGTAATGGTGCCGCCAAGAATGCAGCAGAAACCCATGGGCATGAGCAGCCGCGACTTGGCGAGCCCAGTGCGTGCCGCAATACGCGAGACCACGGGAATATACAGGGCCGCGGCGCCCACATTCTGCATGAAACTGGAGATGATGCCGGATGAGCCGGCTACGAGCGGAATGATCCGCGGCTCGGTCCTTCCCCCCACCCGGATGATCAGGCTGGCCAGGCTGCTCATCACACCGGTCTTGTCCAGTCCGGCGCCGATGATCATGACCGCGATGATAGAGATAACAGCGTTACTGGCGAAGCCGTCGAAAAGTGTTTGCGGATCGGCGATTCCCTGTAATCCGGGTACCAGGCTCAACAGGCCCAGCAGCACCATGATGGAAATCGCAGCCACGTCGATCCGGACGATCTCCGAGACGAACAGAAAAATCGTCAAGGCCAGCAGACAGAGAACCACAATCATATGTGGTGTCAGGCTGAGGGCTTCTTCCATTTCATTCCTGCCCTGGAGCTTTCGTACCTGGAGCTTTCGTACCTGGCGTTGAGGGACCCAGCGGCAAGGGTGCGGACCCTTGCCGCTGGCCAATCGTCAGCATTGCTGCCTGCCGTAGAAGAGATTCACCACGTGCCTCGCTTCGGCGAAGAACAACCAGCGTTCCACCATCAGCCCGCCCAGCAGAAGCACCGCGGCAAAGGGCGCCAGCAGCCCAACCTCCGTGCGCAGCAGCGCAACCAGCAACACGAACGGAATGACGAAACCCGCGATGTACACCACCAGCCGCAGCTGCCCGATGCGCTCTGCGGGCTGCTGGTAGCTGAATTCCTTGTTCAGGAAGTTATCGCTGCTCTGCCCGGCCTCCAGCAGCTTGACCTTGGCCCGGGTCATGCCAATGGCGGTGTTGATGGTGGGGCCCTGGGGCTTGCCGATCCAGAAATAGTAAGTGCCCTTGGCGATCGCGGCGGTCACCACGAGCACCAGGGAGAGCATGGCCACTACTTGGGGAGCACCGCCGGCGAATACGATTACCGCAGTCAGCAACACCGAACCCGAGGCGAGACCCAGTAACATGTAATTGGCAGGGACCAGGGAGCTGTTCCATTGCGGAATGGTGCGCAGACTGGCGTAGATCATGCCGGTGGCAAACAGCGTTGCAGCCGCCGCAACCAGTGCCGCCACACCGAACAACGCCGTCCAGAGCGACTGGGATGCAATTCCAGTAAACCACAGCCCCAGCAGATAACCGCCAATGCAGGGATAGAACAGCACGGCGAACACAGCCTCCCTGGACAGCCAGGAAGTGCGGAAGCGGAAGAATGCACGCCAGGCATTCTTCGGGTTGGCCAGGTGGGAAGTGGACGACAGCAGGCCGGCGGTTGCCAGCAACACGCCGAGCGCAATGGCAGCCATGGTGCCCGACAGGCCCAACCCGGGAACGCCACCCAACAGGTCCAGGGCGATCGTCACCATCACGAGGCCGAAACCGGCGCCGGACGCCACCGTAAAAAATATGACCGACAGAGCGGGATGCATGGTTCTGGTTCTCCTGACGAATCAGTTAGCGCACCACCGCCTTGCCGAGCCACTTCTTGAATCGCTCGGCCAGCGGGATGGGTACGGACCCCTGCTCGGTTTCGGCGTGGGGCTTCTGCCGGGGCGGCAGATAGTGGTTCACGGGGTTGTACCCCAGTTCCGGCAACGATTGGTGGCCGTTACGGTCACGCACCAGGCGGCTCACCTCGGAGTCCGGATCGTCGAAATCGCCGAAGAATCGCGCATTGGTCGGGCAGGTCAGCACACAGGCAGGCTGCCGGTCGGCCTCGGGCAGCAGTTCGTCATAGATGCGGTCCACACAAAGGGTGCACTTCTTCATGACGCCGACGGCCTCATCCAACTCCCGGGCACCGTAGGGGCAGGCCCAGGCACAGAGGTTACAACCCATGCACTTGTCCTGATCCACCAACACGATGCCGTCCTCGGCACGTTTGTAGGACGCTCCCGTGGGGCAGACCGTGACGCACTCAGCCGTCTCGCAGTGCATGCACGACATGGGCATGTTCACGGTCTTGTTGTGGGGAAAGACATCCACCTCATAGGAGCGCACATGATTGAACGCCACCCCACTGGGCTCCTTGCCATAAGGGTCGTAATCGGTGAGCGGCCCCAGGGTGCCCGAGGTATTCCACTGCTTGCAGGCCACCACGCAGGCCTGGCAGCCAACGCAGGTGTCCATATCGATGACCAGGCCGAGTTTCATGCCTATCTCCGCTTGAGGATGTCGGACAGCGAACGGCGCAGATGCACCGCCTCATGTGTCTGGTAACGAATCTCGGTGAGTGGTGCCGGAGCACCAGGCAGCGGCTGCACCGCGGTGAACTGCGGCCAACTGGTACCCGACTCCTCTGCCGTGGCCGGATAGATTCGCACCTTCAGGTCGTACCAGGCGGCCTGACCGGTCACGGGGTCCGAGTTCGTCAGGCGGCGCTGCTCATCAGCCAGCTCACCATCCTTGGGCAGCAACTCCGAGATCAGGTGATTCATCAGGAAGCCCCGCTGCGACTCCGGCGCATCCTTGGACAAGCCCCAGGCACCGCTCTGCTTGCCGATGGCGTTCCAGGTCCACACCGTATCGGCCTGGCAGCCTTCCATGAACTTGACCTGACCCCGGATACGGCCGTTATGGGACTCAACCCACACCCAACCCTCGTCCACCAGACCCAGGCTTTCGCCCCTGGCCTTGTTCATGAACAGGAAGTTCTGGGCAGTGATCTGTCTTAGCCACACATTCTGCGAATCCCAGGAGTGATACATGTGCATGGGCCGCTGGTTGATGGCGTGGAACGGATAGTCCTGGCCCTCGACACGCTGCTCTTCCAGAGGCACGTAGAACTGGGGAAGTGGGTCGAAGTACCTCACCAGGCGCTCGGCATCCACCGTCTCCGGCGGCAGCGGGCCGTCGTAAAGACCTTGTCCCGCAAGGCGGAATTTCTGCAGCACTTCAGAGTACAACTCCATGATGATGGGTTCGGCGCTGGCGTTGAAACCCACCTCCTTGGCCCAGTCCAGGTAGTCGCGGTTGGCGAAGCGGAAGAAGCGCATGTGCTCGGGCAGATGGTGCTGGAAAAAGCCCTGGTTCTCGATGTACTTCTCCCACTGCCCGGGATTTGGTTCGCCCTTCATGGACTTGCTGCCGTCGCTGCCGCGCCAGCCGGCCAGAAAGCCGATGCCCGGCGCCTTTTCCCAGCGGGCGATGAAATCCGTGTAACCACTGTACTTGGGCTTGCCGCCCTCCCCCACGAAGGCCGGGAATCCCAGCCGTCCGGCCAGGTCCACCAGCACTTCCTGCCAGGGACGCACGTCACGGTCCGGTGTCAGCACCGGGGAACGTATCGAATCGCAGGCCGCATCCGGTTCCGAGATGGGCCGATCCAGCATGGAAATGGCATCGTGACGCTCAAGATAGGTGGTATCCGGCAGCACCAGATCGGCGAAATTCACGGTCTCGGAATGAAAGGCGTCCACCACCACCAGGAACGGTAGCTTGTACTCGCCGTCGGCGTTCTTCTCCCGCAGCATGTCCTGCACGCTGTTGGTGTTCATGGTGGAGTTCCAGGCCATGTTGGCCATGAACAGGATCAGCGTATCGATCGGGTACGGATCACCGTTCACCGCGTTGGTGATGACCATGTGCATCAGACCGTGGTTGGCAAGCGGCGCTTCCCAGGAATAGGCCTTGTCGATACGCAGCGGCCTGCCCTGATCGTCCACCACAAGATCTTCCGGCGACGTGGGAAAACCCAGGGGTGGCGACGACAGTGGCGTGTTCGGCGCGGTGTCCCTGGCCGGCTTCACGGGTGGCGGGATATGCCGCGGAAAGGGTGCCTTGGCACGGTGTCCACCCGGCACATCGATGGTGCCCAGGAACACCTGCAGCAGGTGCAGCGCGCGGCAGGTCTGAAAGCCGTTCGAGTGTGCGGAGATGCCGCGCATGGCGTGCATCGCCACGGGCCGGCCAATGAAACGGTCGTGCTTGCGTCCGGCCCAGTCGGTCCACTCGCACTCGATCTCGATGGTTTCCTTGAACGCCACATGGGCCATCTCCAGGGCCAGGCGTTCGATGGTCTCGGGCTGGAGCCCGCAAACCTCCGCTGCCCGCTCCGGGGAATACTGTTCGTCGAGGTACTTCTCTGCGATCAGGGTCATCACGGTGCGGGCCTTGCGACCGTCCGGCAAGGTGTATTCGCCGAACATGGCTGCTTCCACGCCGGGTGTCGTGCCGTTGACAAAGGCTTCCTGGCTGGCATCCCAGACCAGCGGCCGGCCATCGGCGTCCCGGGCAATCAGGCCGTCGCCAGGCTCGCCAGGGGTGTTGACGACCAGGAAGGGTGCATTGGTGTAGCGCCCCAGATAGTCCCAGTCCACCAGATCCCGTGACAGCAGAACATGGCACATGGACAGCGCCAGCATCGCGTCGGTACCGGGCCGGATTGGCACCCATTCGTCGGCAATGGCCTGGTAGCCGGTACGTACAGGGTTCACCGCCACGAACTTGGCGCCCCGACGCTTGAGCTTCTCGATCCCGATCTTGATGGGATTAGAGGCGTGATCCTCGGCAACCCCCCAGAGCATGAAGTACTTGGCCCGGTCCCAGTCGGGGTCGCCGAACTCCCAAAACGACTGGCCGATGCTGTAGAGGCCGGCAGCCGCCATGTTCACGGAGCAGAAGCCACCGTGGGCTGCCCAGTTTATGGTGCCGAATTGCTGCGCCCACAGCCCGGTAAGCGCCTGCATCTGGTCGCGACCGGTGAAAAAGGCAAGTTTTCTGGGGTCAGTGGCGCGGATGTGGCGCAGCCGCTCGGTGAGCAAATCCAGCGCCTCGTCCCACTCGACTTCAACGAACTCACCCGCACCGCGTTCAGTGCCTGGCTTTCGCATCAATGGCTTGCGCAGCTTCGCCGGAGACAGCTGCTTCATGATCCCGGCATTGCCCTTGGCGCACAGCACACCCTTGTTGATCGGATGATTGGGATTGCCGCGGATAAACCGCACCTGGTTCTTCTCTACCGTGACCTCGATGCCGCAACGGCAGGCACACATGTAGCACGTGGTATAGCGCTTCTCCTGTGCCTCATGGTTCTCGAATGCAGGCTTGCTCCTGCCGATGGATTGCATGTCATCGCTTGCCGCGGCTGACGCCGAGGTGCCGGGAGAAAACAACCGCAGAATATCGTTTAGCACTTTGAAGTCTCCTGGAACGGCGACAATGGCAATCTGATTCGTGACCGGGAAACGCTAGCGAGAGCCTGATCCGCCGAACGTCGGCAGGAAAGGCAACCTGGCAAAGCGGCTGCTTCGGCCAACGTGTCATCTACGGTGTGTTTCGCAGTCAGAAAAATACGAAAATCTCTTTTATTGATATTTGATGTCTCACATTTGAAGACTATCGCCCTTTTTCTCTTGTGGCAATCAAGATCATCAGTTGGTCTGCAAGCACGCATATGTCAGGGCTATCCGATGAGCGCGCGGGCAATGCCCGCGATGCTCAGCGTGCTCAGAATTGCCAGCACGAACCTTTGAAATACGGCCGGGCTGGTGACGTTAAACAGGTGCCGACCTACGGTGACGCCAGCGAACAACGGCAGCACCAGCATGATCGCCGCCAGAAATACATCGGTGTTCAACAAGCTGTATGCCCCGGCAATCCCCAAGGTATAAATGTCCTTGAGCATGAGAAAGGCGACCATGGTGGCTCTCACAACCGCCACGGGAGCACTCACCGACAGGAACATGACGACCACGATCAACCCACCGACCCCGGCGGCCCCTGTCATGGCGCCGGATATCAGCCCCGTGACGAAGGAGAGCTTCTGACTGCCTCCTCCCGGAAAGCGGTAGCCGCGCCAGAGCAGAATGGTTGTTGTCAGCACCAGCAGGGAGATGATGATCCGCATCTCTGCCGCCGGCAGACTTGCCAAGACATACACGCCCAGCGGCACGCTGAAGATGGTCCCCAGCATCAGCCAGCCCAGGGTTCGCCGATCTATGTGCCGCCATACAGAGGGCAGCAGGTGAATACTGGCCACTACCTCCAGTAAAAGGAGTACCGGAACCACCACCACCGGCGGGATGAACAAGGACAGACTGAGAAGCACCAGAGCCGAGAATCCAAAGCCCGTGTAACCGCGCACAGCACCGGCAAGAAACACAACGACGGTTGCGTAAATGATCAAACCGAGGCTCAGGGAATCTCCGCTCAGGCTTGTTTCCATCAAGGACGACTCCGAGGCTATACATTAAGGAAACACTGGGCATTCGTGGCTCAGGAGGCGCAAGCCTTGCTGCAGCACCTGTTCCTGCGAGCGGAAATGCAAGACAAAGAGAGAGGTAAGGCCTTACCAAACCCTTCATGATCAGCATCCACCGCGCCCCGGATACGACGTTTCAGATGTTCTTGTCCGTCGTTTCTGTTTCCGTGTCGAGGGCCAACTGGTCCAACATATCGGCGATCTTCAGCCGCTGGACCTTGCCCGATGGTCCCTTCGGGAGCCACTTGACGATATGCACCTCTCTGGGCGCCTTGAATTTTCCCAACTCCTGAATAGTGAAAGCCCGAAGGTCCTCAGCGCTGGCCAACTTGCCTGTCTTGAGCACCACGCAGGCCATGACTTCCTGACCGTAGTGATTATCCGTCGCTGCATAAGCCGCGGCCTCGAGGACGGCCGGGTGCTGCAGCAGCACCTCGTCGATCTCCCGAGGGGCGATGTTTTCACCGCCTTTTATGATCAATTCCTTGGAACGCCCAGTTATAAAGAAAAAACCGTCCTCGTCCTGATAGCCCAGATCGCCGGTGAGAAACCAGCCATCCGGCCGGATGGAGTCGGCTGTGGCCTTGGGATTCTTGTAATAGCCCTTGAGCACGTTATCCCCCCGGACAACGACCTCGCCGATCTCCCCGGGGGCCGCATCCTCGCCGTCGCCGGCCACGACTTTCACTTCATTACCGTAGGCAATTCCCGGTGAGCCGTACTTGCATGGTGCAGGGGGCAATGGGTTGGACAGAATCTGGGCGGCAGTTTCGGATAACCCCATGGTCTCTACCAGCCGTATTCCGAACGCCTGCTCGAAGCCCTGATGCACCGATGGCGGCAATGCCGAGGATGCCGAGCGTCCGAATCGCAGCCCCGATAACGCCGGATTGTCACGCACAGACGCCGCCGTGGTGTGTGCGTGCTCCAGAAGATAAGAGACGATAGTGGGGACGACGCTGAACCAGGTACAAGCGTGATCGCCCAGCAAACCCCAGAACGCCCCGGTGCTGAAGCGATGGGGAACCACCACACTGCCTCCGCTCACCAGCGGCGCGATCAGCGTCACGATCTCGGCATTGATGTGATAGATGGGCAGTACGCAGAGCCCTCGGTCCTTTTCGGTCAAGGCGTGGGCATCCACCGTATTCTGGCCACCGGCAATCACGTTGCTGTGGCTGAGCAATACACCTTTGGGCTTGCCGGTGGTGCCGGAGGTGTAAATCAGGAGTGCAGGATCATCGGATCCGACCTGCGGAACCTTGCTTGAGGCGAGGTCCGGCTGGACGGGCCACTCGGGCCCCGAATCCGGGCTTGTCGGGACAATGCTGATCTCCCTGTCCGCGGCTGCGCTGATTTTCCGTGCCCGGGCCAGATGATTGTCCGAGGCGAAAACGACACGGGCGTCCGAGTGGTCCAGGACATAGGCCAGCTGGGAATCACCGGAAATGGCGTTCAGCGGCACCACAACCCGGCCGCTGGCCATGACGGCCAGGAACAACACCGCCGTCCATTTGCCGTTGTCCATCAAGGTAGCCACATGTTCTCCCTTGGCTACCCCCATGGCATCCAGATGCGCCGACACCTGCGCCACGTAGTTCCGAAGATGAGAATAAGTGACAACCTCATCCAGTTCCGGTGCCACCAGATAGGTCTGATCACTGCCCCGGTTTGCCCAGGTCGTGATAAGCGTTTGCACGGTCATGTGACTTTACTCCCCCTTTATTTCCATGGCGCCTGAATCCCCGGGTTAGGCCCGGGGATTCAGGAACCGGCGATGTCATGCTTGCGCCAGTAATCGCCAAAGAGATCAGCGGTGGCGGGTTCGTTCACCGGAATGGTCCGCGCAATGCGAGTGATATTCAGGTACTGCCGGTAGTTGAGGTTGTCCGAAAAGTTGTTCTTGCCCCACGTGCCGCAGCCCATGGACAGGGAAAATGGCAGGCCGTTGTCGAAGTTGCCGCCGTTGGCAAAGGCGTGGGCCTGGTTGACGATGACGCGGCAAACCGGCATCTCCAGGCCAAGGCGACGGACGTGAGCATCGTTACTCGTATGAATGCCACAGGAATGCCCCTTGCCCTGATGGTCCAGGAGACGGCGGGTCACCTTGAAGGCATCATCGAAATCATAGGCGCGATACACGGTGAGCACCGGTGAGAGTTTTTCACCCGAGAATGGATGATCCTTGCCGATGCCCTGTTCCTCGACCAGCAGGAACCGGGCGGCCTGGAACGCGTCCCGGTCCAGGCCGGTCACGCGGGCGATTTCCGTGGCCTCCTTGGCAATCACCTGCCGGTTCAGGCTGCCATCCACCCACATCACCTTTTCCAGCTTCTGTTTCTCGGACGCGCTCAGTAGGACACCACCAGCCTGCTGCAGGGCTGCCAGCGCTGCATCGTAGACTTGATCCACGATGACCAGACTGTTTTCAGAGGAACAGCTGGTGGCATTATCAAAGGTCTTGGAGGCGGTAATCTTGCGAGCTGCGTCCTCCAGGTCCGCCGAGTCATCGATAATCACCGGCACGTTGCCGGCACCCACACCAAACGCCGGAGTACCGCTGGAATAGGCGGAACGGACATTGTTCTGGGAGCCAGTGACCACCATGAGGTCCACCTGGCGCATGAGCGCGTAGGTGCTCTCCTTGTCTACCGGAGTCGGCAATTGCTGCACCAGGTCCCTGGGCGCACCCACACGATCAAGTTCCTGATGCATGTAGCCGATCAGCTGGGTACACACATCCTGCCCCTTGGGCGAGGGTGCCAGAATGACGGCATTGCGCCCCTTCAGGGCATTTAGGGTCTTGTTGGCGGGGGTGGCCACCGGGTTGGTGGACGGCACGATCGCGCCCACCACGCCCACCGGACGGGCAATTTCCACCAACCCGCGTTCGGGGATCTCGCGAATGACGCCAACGGTCTTCGCGCCCTGAAGATCGCGCAGCAGCCCCAGGGTCTTGCGGTGGTTCTTGGTAATCTTGTCCGCCACATTACCCAGCCCGGTGACTCTGACGGCACGCTCGGACAGGACGCGGTTGTGCTCGGGATTGATCAGGGCCCAGGCAACGGCGATGACAACCTCGTCCACCTGTTCCTGGGTGTATTGTTCATAGATGGCCTGAGCCGCACGGGCCCGATCCACCAGGCCGGCAACACGCCCTTCGGCGGTGACAGCGGACTCGGTCCTGCTCACTTGATCACTGTTGCTCATATCACTCACATCCCACAATGCATCGATTCGTGGCGTTGAATTCGTCTGTATCGGTGAAACTGGCAGAACGGGGCGAAGGGCGGGCCGGTGAGACGCTCCGACACCATCAGCGGAAGCGTTTCACCGGCCCGCCAAGGCTTCAGGGGTCCATACCCTCGAACAGCTCCTTCAGGAACACTTCCCGGCGCTCCCACATCTCCCGCACTTCCTGGCGGTTCATGACGCGCATGGGCGAACCACCTGCCTTCATCTGATTGGCTACGCGCTCATCGTTGAACATTTCCACCACCTTCTCCGACAGCCACTCCAGGCGTTCTTCCGACACACCGGCCGGCGCCATGATGCCGCGGAAGTTGACGCTGGAATCGTCCACTTCATAACCCAGTTCCATGAGAGTGGGCACATCGGGCAGGAAATCCTCATCACGCTCCAAATCGGCAATGGCCAGTATTTTCAGCCGATCACGACCGCGATAGGCGTCGGAGAGGTTGTTGAAGCCAGCCATCACCTGCTGGCCCTGGACGAAACGCATGGCATCTACGCCACCCGATGTCGGGACATAGCGCAACTCGATACCCGCGGCCGCCTCCAGCTGCATGGTTGCAATGTGGTGACCCACGAACTGGCCGGCTCCCGAGAAAGTCACGCGGCCGGGGTTTTCCTTCGCGTAGGCCACCAGGTCGTCAACCGAGTCGAATTCGCTGTCACGGTGAACCACCAGTACGGCCGGATCCACGCCCCAGTTGGCGATGGGTTCCAGGTTGCCGATGTTGTAGTAGGTGTCGTGCATGATGGACTGGGCGATGAAGTGGGGCACGTTGTAACCGGCCAGCTGCGAGCCGCTGGTATCGGCCTGCTGCACCACCTGGTTCCAGCCCACCTGGCCACCTGCTCCGGGGCGGTTGATGATGGCGGTGGGGAATCCCAGATACTCCTCGGATGGAATGGTGGCGATACGGGCCTGGAAGTCAGAGGCGCCACCCGCCGTGTACGGAATCATTACCGTAAAGGGCCGATCCGGCCAGTCGCTTGCGGTTGCCGTGGTACCGGCAAACATTATCGCCGCCGCCGACAGGGCCAGGGCGCCACTCATGATGCGTGTCAATGATTTTCTGGTTTTCATGCTTACTCACTCCTCCACTACGGCCTTCAAGACAGACGACGGGCGGGCACATGGCCCCACGTCGCCTGGACTACAACAGGATGCCCGTGGGCACCCGTACGTTGAGCAGTACGACAAAAAGCAGATACAGGGCGGTCATGAATGCGGCGGAAATACCGCAGGTGACGAGGACCCGCCGCGTGGTCAGGGGCTCCGGGTTATACACCAGGCCCACCAGGGCAAACGCCAGAAACGAGGTGCTGATGAACCCGAGCCTCGGCGCCAGAAAGGCATAGCCGGCGATAAGCAGTAGCGAGGGCCACAGGACACCAAAGGCCACGGGCTCCACGTCGTCCGGAACAACGGGGCGACCCGGCTTGAGGGCCAGCACGGTGAGCACGCCCGTGAGCACGATCATCGTCAGTGCCACTATCTGGGGAAACTGATAACCCGGCTTACCCGACCACACCGAGGCGGTGTAGAGACCGATGGCAACCAGGAGAGCACCGATGGCGACCAGACGCTGCTTCAGCATGATCAGCCCTCCCCGGTCGTTGCCGCGGCGGTCTGCCGTCGCCGCGCGATGGACCGGAATTCCGCGATGATGCTGTAGAGCACCGACAGTAGGCACATGGCGATCAACACCATGTTCAGGGTGCCGGTAAAGAAGTACACGAGGACACCATCCATCGCGCCGGCGATCATCTGCCCCTGGAGCAGATTGGTCTCCGCGATGGGGCCAAGGATGATACCCAACACCACCGCACCGGGCCCGAAACCGTACTGCATGGCGAAGTACATGCCGCAGCCCAGGGTGAGCATCACCAGCACGTCCGAGTAGCTGTGCTGAACGCTGTAGGTGCCGAATACCGCCAGCACCAGCACCGCGGCCGCCATGTAATGCGGCGGGATCTGGGTAACGAACCGGCTCAGGCCGCTGATGTACAGACCGAAGATAACCAGGAGTAATTGGCTCACCAGCAGCGCACCCAGGAAGGTATACGCCACCTCGGCGTGCTGGTTGAACAAGTCCGGCCCCGGGAACAAACCCTGGATCAGCAAACCGCCCAGCAGCACGGCGGCGGTGGGGCTGCCGGGAATCCCCAATGACAGCATGGGAACCAGGGAAGCCCCGACCATGGCGTTGTTGGCGCTCTCCGAGGCAATCACGCCGTCGGGCTCGCCCTTGCCATAGTTTTCCTGATTGCGGCTGAACTTCTTGTTCTGATCATAGGCAATGAGCCCGGCGATCTGGCCGCCTGCGCCGGGAATCAGACCCACGGAGGTACCCACCACGCTGCCGATGATCAGCGCCCGCAGCCGGGTCAGGTTATAGCGGATGGAGGCCCATATGGACCGGACTTCCAGCGCGAACTGACTGCCATCGTTCCCCCGCCGCGCGCGCTGCAGCAGGTAAAGCACCTGGGGGATGGCGAACAGGCCAATCAGCGCCGGAACGATATTGATCCCGCCCTGCAACTGATCCGTGAAGGTAAAGCGTTCCGTCCCGAGCACCGGGTTGAACCCGATCAGGGAGATCCACAGGCCGAAAGCGCCACCGATCAAACCCTTGAGCACCGAGGTGCCGCCCAGGGAACCGATGACGGTCACGCCCAGTATGGCCACCCAGAAGAGTTCGGAGGGGCCAAAGCGTAGCGCGAAATCCGCCAGTGGCGGCGTGAAGAAAATCAGCACCAGCACGCCCAGAACGCCGCCGATGCCGGAACTGATAAAGCAGTAGTGCAGGGCCTCGGTGGCACGCCCGTTCCTGGCCATCGGATGCCCGTCCAGCACCGTGGCAATATTCGCCGGCGCCCCGGGAATATTCACGAGAATGGCGCTCACCGCACCGCCCGCCACCGTTGCCGTATAGATCACACCCAACAGGATCAGACCGGATGTGGCATCCATCTGGAAGGTGAACGGGATCAGCAAGGCCACTGCCATGGTCGGGCTCAGCCCGGGTGTTGCACCCAGCAACAGCCCGACCACCGTGCCCACGACAAGGATGACAAGATTCCACCCGGAGAACACACCGGGCAAGTATTCGAGCAACTCCACAGCCTACTCCTCCTGTTGTCGCACTCGAATACCGCCTCGGCGCGACTATTGTTGTGTATGCCTTTTCATCTGGAGTTTCTGGAGATCGTTTTCTGTCGCCAGTTTTTAGGGAGATGCTTATTTTTGGGCGTCTTGTGGACGGTTCGGCCATTTACGAAAACCGACATCCATTATGTCATCTATATGACCTATACTAGTGTCTACAGCACCAATCGGATATTGTCAAACTGTTCGCGGCCGGGGTTTGCCCTTCGAATGCGCCGAGAGCGTGCTGTATTATGTGCGCCCCGTGGCCGGTTACAGCAGGAGCAATATCTTGCGGCAGCAAGTGTCAAAGGGCTTTGATATGCGGAGCAGTGGCGAAGCGGTAGTTCCCATCGAAAAAGAGGTCGACCGTCTGGCCCTCTTCCAGCCGGCTGACTGGGACTCAGCAGCGGGGAAGCCACTGTATCGCCTCGTGGAAGACGAGATCCGCCGGCTGATCAACAACGGGAGCCTGATACCCGGCGACCTGATTCCATCGGAGCCCCAGCTCGCCAAGGCAATGTCCGTGAGCCCGGGCACGGTGAAGAAAGCCATCGACAACCTGGTCTGGGAGAAACTGCTGTTCCGCCACCAGGGCAAGGGGACGTACGTCTCCAAGATCAATTTCCGCAAGAGCCTTTTCCGCTTCTTCACCTACGGCGATGCCGAAGGCCAGCCTGTCCGTATTCACAAGGAGACGACAGCCCGGGGCAGGCATGTAGGTAGCGATGATGTGTGCCGCCGCCTGAACGTGAAGGAAGGCAGCGATCTCGTCTACATCGAGCGGGTGGGCTTCATCGAAGACAAGCCCATTCTGGTCGAATACTCCTGGTGGCCCGCTCACGTCGTGCCGGGTCTCGAGGATGAGCGTGTCCATATCCCGGATTACCTCTATGCCCTGGTCTTCGACAAGTACGGCGTGCCGGTCATTCGTGCCGAGGAGACGCTGACCGCAAGTGCGGCGGACGCGAAAACAGCGCAGATGATAGACGTTGAAGAAGGCACGCCGGTTGTGGTGCTCAAGCGCACGACGTATACCCGCGGTAATCGAATTGTCGAAGTCCGCACCACCAAGGGGCGGGCCGACAGATTCAGCTACAAGACCGAGATCAGGTAGCGGCCGCGTCCCTCCGGGGCGCGGCCCAGTACCCCCCCGCGCCTTATACGTAGTCCTTGTATTTCTCAAGGAATCGAACCGGCTTGGACAGTGCATCGCGACGGAAGGGGTCACCCAGCTCGCGGGTACACATGATCTCGAGGATGCAAGTCTTGCCCTCGTTCATCTGCATGTCCACCGCCTTCTTCAAGGCCGGGCCGACATCCTCCAGCTTGTCCACGGTGATGCCTTCCGCACCCATCGCCCGACCGATCTCCGCGAAGCTCTCGTTCTCAAGTTCACCGGCGATGAAGCGACGGCCGTAGAAATCCACCTGGTTCTTCTTCTCCGCGCCCCACTGACGATTATGGAAAACGACGGCGGTGACGGGAATGTTGTGCTGAACGCAGGTCATGGTCTCCATCAGGCTCATGCGCCAGGCGCCGTCCCCGGCGTAGGATATGGCCGGACGATGCGGGGCGGCGACCTTGGCCCCGATCATGGTGGGGAAGGCATAACCGCAGTTGCCGAAGCTCATGGCCGCAAAGAAGCTGCGGGGCTTCTCGAAGCGCAGATAGCTGTTGGCCACGGAGTTGATGTTGCCGATGTCCGTGGAGACCATGACATCTTCCGGCATGGCTTTTTCCAGCTCTCGCAGCACCTGACGCGGATGCAGGTAATTGCCCGGCTCCTTGCTCTGCTCGTCGATCATGTCCAGGCTGTAGGCATCCCGCTCGTGGGTCCACTCGTTCAGCTCTTTTTCCCACGCCTCCTTTTCGGCACTGATGGTCGCGGCACGGTCATCCTTGCTGCTGTCACAGGCCAGCGAGCGATCAGCCAGCCGCTTGGTCAGCGCTACGGCAGCTGCCTTCGCGTCACCGCAAATACCGACGGCGATCTTCTTGACCAGGCCCAGCATGCGGGGGTTGGCATCGATCTGAATGATCTTGGCGTCCTTCGGCCAATAGTCCATGCCGTGCTGCGGCAAGGTGCCAAAGGGCCCCAGGCGCGAACCCAGGGCAATGACGACATCGGCCTGTGCGATGAGCTTCATCGCCGCCTTGGACCCCTGGTAGCCCAGCGGGCCACACCATAGCGGGTGACTGGCCGGGAAGGAGTCATTGTGGAGATAGCTGTTGACCACGGGCGCGCCAAGGCGCTCCGCCAGGGCCTTGCATTCGTCCACGCCATCTGCCATGACCACACCGCCCCCGGAAATGATCACCGGAAACTTGGCATCGGCCAGAATATCGGCAGCTTCGTTGAGGCTGTCTTCACCGCCAGGCCCGCGATCCAGGCGATTGGGCCGGGGGATTTCGCATTCGATCTCGCCGTAGAAGTAATCGCGAGGAATGTTCAGCTGCGTCGGCGCCATCTCGTTCATGGCCCAGTCGAAACAGCGGCCGGTATATTCGGCCATGCGCTTGGGGTTGTTCACGTGCCCCTGATAGGCCGTGAACTCCTGGAACATGGGCAGCTGGTTGGCTTCCTGGAAGCCGCCGAGCCCCATCCCCATGGTGCCCGTCTCGGGGGTGACGATGACCACCGGGCTGTGCGCCCAGTAAGCGGCTGCAATGGCGGTGACGGAGTTGCTCACGCCAGGGCCATTCTGGCCAATACACACGCCGTGCCGACCACTCACCCTGGAGTAGCCATCGGCCATGTGGGCGGAGCCCTGCTCGTGCACCACTGGAATGAACCGGATCCCTGCCGGCTCGAAAATGTCCATGGCGTCCATGAAGGCAGAACCCATGATCCCGAAGATGTCCGTCACGCCATTCGCTACCATGGTCTCGACGAAGGCTTCAGACGGAGTCATTTTCTGCACGCCGGGTGCGACCTTTCGATTGTCTTGTTCGCTCATGCGGGGCTGCCTCGTAACGGCTGGTTAGGAGTAGACTTCTCGTGGAAGTGAATCGATCGTTTCTTCTTTTTTGACGATTCTAGTTGTTTCCTACGCGATTTAATCTTAGATCTCCCTCATCAATAGGTCAACGCTATTATCAAAAAATGAGACACTTTGAATCAAATTTCAAAAAGATATACGCTACCCCCACGGGTCGACCAAAGACTTCATAGGCGCGAATTGGGCGCGACCCAGGGCGCGCAGACTGGCTTGCAGGCAGGGATCCGGCGGCGGTGGCCCCGACTGATGTCTCGTCCGCGGGCATCCCGCATTGATGAACGGTTTAAGGAGAATCGTGTGACAGGGGCACATGCAAGTCAGCCAGACCGAACGGTTTCCGTGCGCGAGACCTTCGGCATTGATACCGACCTGACGGTCCCCGGCTTCAGCGACCACAGCGAACA
Organism: Natronocella acetinitrilica; assembly: GCF_024170285.1. Taxonomy (NCBI): domain Bacteria; kingdom Pseudomonadati; phylum Pseudomonadota; class Gammaproteobacteria; order Chromatiales; family Ectothiorhodospiraceae; genus Natronocella; species Natronocella acetinitrilica. Next base: position 69,559 of record NZ_JALJXV010000012.1, on the reverse strand, counting down.
TGTGCCCGAGGTGGACGAAGCCTACCGATTCAATCCCGAAGTGACCTTGGCTATCCTTGCCGGATTCAGCCGCAATCGGCGAGTGATGCTCCAGGGTCTCCACGGCACGGGCAAGTCCACGCACATTGAACAGGTGGCGGCCCGGCTGAATTGGCCCTGTGTCCGCATCAATCTGGACGGGCACATCAGCCGCCTGGACCTGGTGGGCAAGGACGCCATCGTCATACGCGATGGCTTGCAGGTCACAGAGTTCCAGGAGGGCATCGTTCCCTGGGCGCTGCAGCGTCCGGTGGCGCTGGTCTTCGATGAATACGATGCCGGCCGACCCGACGTCATGTTCGTAATACAGCGTATCCTTGAGCGGGAGGGGAAGTTCACGCTCCTGGATCAAAGCAAGGTCATCAGCCCCCATCCCTGCTTTCGCCTGTTCGCCACCTCAAACACGGTCGGCCTGGGTAATCTCAACGGCCTCTATCATGGCACCCAGAGCCTCAACCATGCCCAGCTGGACCGATGGAATATCGTCGCATCGCTGAACTACCTCTCCATTGAGGAAGAGGCGGCCATCGTCATCGCCCGCGTCCCCGAGAACGACAACACCGCCGGCAAACGTCTGGTGGAGGCCATGGTGGCGCTGGCGGGACTGACACGCAACGGCTTCGCCACGGGTGATCTGTCCACCCTGATGTCCCCACGCACCGTCATCACCTGGGCGGAAAACTGTCAGATTTTCGGCGACACGGCGCTGGCCTTCAGGCTGTCCTTCCTGAACAAATGCGATGAAGCCGAGCGCAGTACGGTGGCGGAATACTACCAGCGCTGCTTCGGAGAGGAATTGGACGAGTCGTATCTCGAGACCGGCACCTGACCATGGCACGCCCCCAGGAGCTGGCCCGTCGGCAACAACAGATCGAGGAACTGTGCTCCGCCGCCATCCGTGCCCTGACCGGTGATGCCCATCTACACTTCCGGAGCAATCGCCTGTATCAGGCTGAACGGCCGCTGCCGGTCAACGCGCCGCATCTGCGCCTGCACCCGGAGACGGATGACTTCCGGGCCTTCCGCGCCTTTGCAGACGGTGCCTCACTGCGCATCCGATACTCCTGCCCGGACCTGCACCGCCGGCACCTCCCAGAGGAACCGGTGGAGCGCCTTATCTTCGAGCTACTGGAGCAGCTCCGTGCGGAGTCCCTGGTCCCCGCTTCCCTGCCCGGCGTGCGGGAGAATCTGCACCGCCGCTTCGATGCCTGGTCGGAGACCTACCACAAGGCCCGCCTCACGGAAACCGGCCTTGGCATTCTGCTCTACACCGTGGCGCAGGTCTGCTGGGCCCGGCTTACGGGCAATCCGGTGTGGGAGCCAACGGAGGGCATGCTGGAGCATACACGGGCAGCCCTGGCTCCCATCATTGGCGCCCATCTGGCCAGGCTGGCGCGAACTCGGCACCATCAGGCGGAGTTCGCCCCCCATGCGCTGGCCATTGCCCGGGCGGTCAGCAACATGATCCGCAATGCGGTGGCCGAGGAAGGCGATGACGAAACCAACGAGGCGGAGGATAGCGCTGCCCTGGCGGCCTTTTCCCTGCTGCTGGATTTCGACAACGGCGACAGCGACACCCTGACTGTTGCCGCCAGCGGCCACAGCAAGACCGTGGAGGCCTCCCCCGGCTACCGCGTCTTCAGCCGGCGGCATGATCGAGAGGTCAATGCAGCTGACCTGGTGCGCAAGGCGCTGCTGAGAGACTATCGCCAACAGCTGGACGAATGGGTTGGCCACCAGGGCATCAATGTACGTCGCCTGACACGGCTGTTAATGGCTGTGCTGGCGGTGGAGGATCGCGACGGCCGGACCTTTGGCGAGGAACAGGGAAATATCGATGGTCGGCGCCTGGCGCAATTGATCAGCTCCCCAGCCGAGCGGCGCCTGTTCTGGCTTGATCGCTATCAACCCACCAGCGACTGCATGGTCAGCCTGCTGGTGGACTGCTCCGGCTCCATGAAGGAGTACGCCAATGCCCTGGCGGGTATTGCGGATATCCTGGTCCGGGCCCTTGAGCAGGCGAAGGTCACTACCGAAGTGCTTGGATTCACCACGGGTGCCTGGGGCGGGGGTCGCCCGCGAGCCGAGTGGATGGGTCGGGGCAGGCCCAAATATCCGGGTCGTCTGAACGAAACCTGCCACATGGTGTTCAAGGATGCGGGCAGGAACTGGCGCCGCGCCCGTCATGATCTGGCGGCATTCCTGAAACTGGACATCTATCGCGAGGGTGTGGACGGCGAGGCTATCGAGTGGGCCTGCAGTCGCATGCTGGCGCACGGAGCACGCCGGCGCATCCTGATCGTCATCTCCGATGGCTGCCCCACCGACGGTGCAACCGGTCTCGCCAACGATGAATTCTATCTTGGCAATCATCTGAGAGAGGTTGTGGACCGTCATACCGCCCAGGGTGATGTGGAAATCCTGGGGCTCGGAGTCGGCCTGGACCTGAGCCCCTATTATCAACGGTGCCTCGCTACCGATCTCGGTCAGGGCCTGGATAATCGGCTTTTCTTCGAGATCGTGCAGCTCATTGCCGGCCGTCACCGCCGTTAGGTTTGCCCATTCGCCTTTCGGGGCAGAGGGCGTACTCGGCCTGCAGCGACTTGGCCCATTGGCCATATGCCAACAAAGTCAGCGCTGTTGTCAGGAAACCGGGGCCGTGCTGCTGGAACTTTTACGCCACTGCTCAGTCGCTTCAGCGAGGACTTGCTGCTGACCGCCCTGGTGGCCAGGCTGCCGAGCGGCTCCTAGAGTCCCGTAACAGGAGTTCGCTGCACTTCTGTTACGGGACACCAGCTGCCCAACGGCGAACCGTGTCTCCTCATCGTGAGGACAAGATGCGACTCAACAAGTAACCGGCGGCAACCGCGACGCCCAAGGTGAAGACTGGATGTTCGCGCATGTAGCTGGTGCCCATGGCGGCCAGCTCTTCGCCCTTTACGCCGGCGTCCTCAATCGCTTTCGCAGCTTGAGCGCCAATCTCGTCAGCATTATCCACAACATTATGAGCGCTCGATGCGACACGATCGACCGCGGGATGAGCGGCTTTGGTTGCGGCGTCGATTCCGCTGTGAGCGCCCTTGGCGACGCGATCCATGATGTCCGGGGCTGCGGCTGTGGCAGCAGGACCGGAGTTGGTAGCGGAGGTAGGTGTGTGCTCTTGCATGGTTATCTTCCCGGCTGAGATTCAGCCTTCAAGTGACGCGTGATGGTCCGCAAAAAGCCTTCTTGAATCGGGCCCCAAGCGGAAGGAATCCAGATGTTGGCAGATCCCCACAACATGGTCGGTGCACTGGACCGCATAGAGATGCGATGAACCTCAGGTAATGATCAGTCGCTTGTCCGGTGCCTGACGCGTCGCGTTACTGCTGCCCTCAAGACTGTCCGGTTCGGACTCTCTGGCACCACGGGGAGTCTCGATCCGGCCCGGATCGTCATCAGACGTCAGGCTGCGGGAAAGGCCCTCCTTGGCCTGACTCCATACAGCAACGATGAACGCGGTTAGCGGGACAGCCAGAATCATGCCGATAGCCCCTCCCAATGCAATACCCCAGAAGAACACCGAGATCACCACCAGCGCAGGGTGCAAACCCGAACGATTCGCCATGATTTTTGGCGTCAGCAGCCAACTCTCCACAATCTGCACAACCGTGAAAACAAGCAGGCTCAGACCGACAAGCTGGAAGCTGCCATCCGGCTGGAAATAAGCGATCGGCAACACGATGAGCAGCCCGAGGAGCGTGCCGAGATACGGCACGATATTCAACAGCCCAAGCACCAGACCGATGAGGATTCCGCCCTTGAGACCGATGAGCGTAAAGCCAGTGGCCAGCATCGCCCCCATGATCACGGCAATGACGAGTTGACCCTGGAAGAATGCCGTTACCTGGCGCATGAAGACGTCAATGAAGTACATGATTTTCTGCTGTGTCCGGGCATTAAGCACAGACAATGTCTCGTTGACCTGCCTGCGCAACCGATCGCCGGACAACAGAGTGAAGAACAGCAACAGGGGGACAAGACTCAGGCCGACGACGATGCCGGTATAGGACCTGATGGTGCTGCCAGTGGTCTCCATGTCGGGCACCATCTCCTTCAGCGAGCCATCCTGCGCGCTTTCCACGACGGCCCGGGTCAGGCTGGGGAAGTGTCTGCTCAGGTACTCCTGCCATCCCGCAATGACTCCAGGTGCGATCTCGATGAACTGGCCGATCTGGCGGAACAATGTCGGCAATAACAGCAATACGGCCCCACCGATTACAAGGATGAAAAGCAGAACGATGACGCTGGCGGCAGCCACACGGGGAAGGCCCACCCGCTCCTCTAGATACTCCACCACCGGATACAACACCAAACCAAGTATCCCTGCGACGGCTAGCGGCAGAATGAGGTTGTAGAAGTAAGACAGGAATTTGGCGAGCACCCAGACCATGCCACCGATGAGGAGGCCCAGTGCGGCAATGGTGAATAGGATCGCGGTCACCCGGAACAGGCGGCGTTCCACCGAGCCGAACAGCCGCGTTTCCGGGGTTGCGCTCATCCGTCCTGCCGCCGTATCCGTGGGATCGCTCTCACCGTACCGTTACCCCCTGCGCTGGTCGTGCTTTGGGGGTGCAGTCTCGGAGGTCAGAGTCAGCAGAAGTCGGAGACTGGTGTTGGCCGTCTGGAGAATCGAGAGGATGCTGGCGATGTGCAACCGGTGATCACGCTGTATCGCGGCGCCGAGCAGGCCAGCCGCGAGGATTGCCGCCGGGGAGAAAACGCGCTCGCCGATTTCGTGTGCAGCATGACCCAGAGCGATGCCAATGGCACCCTGGCGCCGCCGGATTCTACTCTCGACGCCCCTGATGCTCGCCCTCAATGCTCCATGATGAATGGCGGAACTGCCCTGGCCTCTCATTTCGACACCTCCGTGCGTTCCACTGGAGGCTGCGGTTTGAGTGCACGCTGCGTTGCCGGCCAGCCGAGGGAACGGCTCTTGTGCCGTATAAGCAGCCAGCCCAAAAGCGCCAGCAGGAGATTGGCCGCCGCCAGCACCAGCATCGCGAAAGCAGGCGCCAGTCCGATGCTTATCAAGGCGAGGACCGCCGATCCCATCAACGCCATCCAGGCACCCGCGAGCACGAAGGCCACGACGATGGCAGTAATCACCATGGTCAACGCGGACCTGAAGGAGAGCCGCGTCTCGAGCACCGCGAGCTCAAGGTAATCATGCGCCAGTTCACGCAACTCGTGCGTCACGCGCCCGATGCTCTCATTTAGCGATTCCGGTGACGATGCCTGGCCGCCCAGCGTCACCGGTGGACCGGCGTCATCCGGCGCTTTCGCGACCGGCCTATCCGTGTCGTCAACTGCGATCTGTTCCTTCTCGTGCATCGTCATCTTCCCGGCTCACGACCAGATGATTGACTTGCCCAACCGCTTCGCGTTTGCCCGCGCGCGCCGGCTTACTGGTGCCATGCCCGCACCCAGAACACCCAGTGCCGCGCCCTGGGCTTGCTGCATGGCGGAAGCGAGTGATGGTTGGCCACCGAACCAGGGGCTCCACCAGGAGCGCATCATTGACAACGTCAGCGCTTGATTGGCCCGCAACATCTGCCAGGCCATGGCGTTCCAGGATTCTCCGAACGCTTCAAGCTTCTCAGCGCCCATGCGCTGAAACTCGGTCCGGTCGCGGGAGGTCGGATTGGGGCCGGACAGAGCCATCCGGGCCATCCGTATGGAGACGACCTGTGGAACCGCAACCGCGAGCCTGACTGTCTGCATCGCAAGCCGTTTCGTGCCCTTGTGGGTAGAGTTTGTCATTCGGTGTTCTCCAGAGTGGGGGCAATGATCCTGGCGCATAACTGGCGACTCGCATAACCGGATCGGGATCAATGTCACTCTCAACGTTGGCCTCTTTATCAGGCACAGTCGGTGCGGCGACGCACTCCACGGTCATCTCGAGTTTCGTGATCTGCAGCAGACACTGTCACAGGTGTGCCAACGCACCGACGCCATCCGCCTTCTCCCTTAGCCTGCATCGTCCGTCCTCTCTCCGCAGACCCAGTGGTGCAGAGAGGTGCGGACTGACTGGCAGTACCGCCAGTCAGTGATAACGTTGAGGAGAGATCACGATGAGCAAATTAACTTCACTGGCACTCGCTGCCGCACTGACGCCCGCACTGGCCTTAGGCATTAGCACGGTCACATTCGCCAGCCAGGACCGCGACGCTTCGGAAGGCACCAGTCAGGAGCGCGAAGCTTCACAAGGAATGTCCGGACAGCAGGAAGGCACCGCCCAGGATCGCGAAACTTCACAGGGAATGTCCAGGCAGCAGGAAGGCACCGCCCAGGATCGCGAAACTTCACGAGGAGTCGGTCAGGATCGAGACACTTCACAGGGCATGTCCCAGCAGCAGGGAAGCGCGGGCCAGCAGCAACTGAGTAGCAAGCCCTCAGGTGCCTTCTATGCCGACGACATCATCGGCCAGAACGTGAAAAGCCGCGGTACCGACGAGGATATCGGTGAAGTCACCGACATCATAATCGGCCAGGATGGCCAGGTTGTCGGCGTTATCGTTAGTGTCGGTGGCTTCCTCGGATTGGGCCAGAAGGACGTGGCTCTGCCTTGGGATCGGCTCCAGCACACCATGGACGACGACGAATCGACGTTCTCCGTCGACATGGATCAAGACCAGCTGGAGAATGCACCAGAGTATGAGCGCGACGAATAAGCGCTCGGAAACCTTAAGTAGCTCAAGCGATCGGGGGCGCCATGTGCGCCCCCGATCGCTGTCCTGGTCAAGTCAGTACGGCCACTTCCAGTCGCGGATCTCGGGCATATCCTGGCCGTGACGACGGATGTAGTGGTAGTGATCGATCAACTTGTCGCGCATTGCCTGGCGGGTGTAGGCGGCCTGATGACCCAGGCCCGGCACACGATCGATGACATCCCCAACCAGGTGGAAGCGATCCAGATCATTCAGCACGGCCATGTCGAATGGCGTGGTGGTGGTGCCTTCTTCCTTGTAGCCCCGCACATGGAGATTCCGGTGGTTGGTGCGCCGGTATGTCAGCCGGTGGATCAGCCACGGGTAACCGTGATAGGCGAAGATGATGGGCTTGTCGGTGGTGAAAAGGGCATCGAATTCCCGGTCTGACAGGCCATGAGGATGTTCCTCGCGAGGCTGCAAGGTCATCAGGTCCACCACGTTGATGACCCGCACCCGCAGCTCGGGCATGTACTGGCGCAGCAGGTCCACGGCTGCAAGGGTTTCCAGTGTCGGCACATCTCCGGCGCAGGCCATGACCACGTCGGGCTCACCGCCAAAGTCGTTGCTGGCCCATGTCCAGATGCCGATGCCTGCGGTGCAGTGCCTGATGGCGTCTTCCATGGAGAGCCACTGGGGCTGCATCTGCTTGCCCGCAACGATGACGTTGACGAAGTCCCGACTCCGCAACACCTTGTCCGTAATGCACAGCAGGCAGTTCGCATCCGGCGGCAGATAGACCCGGATGATATCTGCCTTCTTGTTGAGCACATGGTCGATGAATCCCGGATCCTGGTGACTGAAGCCGTTGTGGTCCTGCCGCCAGACGTGGGAGGTGAGGAGATAATTCAGCGACGGGATGGAGCGGCGCCAGGGCACTTCGTGGGAGGCCACTTTCAGCCACTTGGCATGCTGGTTGAACATCGAGTCGACGATGTGGATGAATGCCTCGTAGCAGGAAAACAGCCCATGCCGCCCGGTAAGCAGATAGCCTTCCAGCCAACCCTGGCAGGTATGCTCGGAGAGGATTTCCATCACCCGACCGTCGGCTGAGAGCTGCTCGTCGTCGGGATGGCTGTCCGCCATCCAGGTCCGGTCGGTGGCCTCGAAGACCGCACCCAGGCGGTTCGACTCGGTCTCGTCCGGCCCGAACAGGCGGAAATTCCTGTGCGCCTCGTTCTTGCGCAGCACATCCCGCAGGAACCGGCCCATGGCCCGGACGGATTCCGCCATCTCGTGACCGGGCTCGGCAACCGGCTGAGCGTAATCGCGAAAGTCCGGCAGGATCAGATCCTTGCAGAGCAGGCCACCATTGGCATGGGGGTTTGCGCCCATGCGCCGCTGTCCCTCGGGCAGGAACTGGCTTAGCTGACTGCGCGGCGCGCCTTGCTCGTCAAACAAGCGGTCCGGGCGGTAACTGCGCAACCATTGATCAAGCACCGCCAGATGGTCCGGATTGGTCCCCGCATCGCTGAACGGTACCTGGTGCGAACGCCAGGAACCCTCCATCGGTTTGCCGTCCACCCTGTCCGGCCCTGTCCAGCCCTTGGGCGAGCGGAGTACGATCATCGGCCAGCGGGGTCGCCCGGAGACCCCGCCGCCCCGCGCCTGCCGCTGAATGGCATGAATCTCGGCAACGGCCTCATCGAGCGCTGCGGCCATGGCCTGATGTGCCTGGGGAATGTTCTCCCCATCCACCAGGATCATCCGATAGCCGTAGCCGGTCATCAGGCTGTCGAGTTCATCGACGCTGATGCGGGCAAGCACCGTCGGGTTGGCGATCTTGTAGCCGTTCAGGTGAAGGATGGGCAGCACCGCGCCATCGCTCGCTGGGTTGAGAAACTTGTTGGAGTGCCAGGCGGTGGCGAGCGGCCCGGTTTCTGCCTCGCCATCGCCAATGACGCAGGCGACAATCAGATCGGGGTTATCGAACGCGGCACCAAAGGCGTGGGACAGCGCGTAACCAAGCTCTCCGCCCTCGTGAATGGAGCCGGGGATTTCCGGGGCAGCATGACTGGGCAAACCGCCGGGAAACGAGAACTGCCGGAACAGCCGCGCCATGCCCTCGGCATCCCGCGCCACCTGCGGATAGACCTCCGAGAACGATCCCTCCAGCCAGGTATTCGCCGACAGCGCCGGCCCGCCATGACCTGGCCCGGTGATGAAGATCATGTTCAGGTCCAGCGCCTGAATGACCCGATTGAGGTGCGCATAGATGAAATTGAGCCCCGGTGTCGTGCCCCAGTGCCCGAGCAGCCGGGGCTTGATGTGGTCCACCGACAAGGGCTCGCTCAGCAAGGGATTGGCGAGCAGGTAGATCTGGCCCACCGAGAGATAGTTGGCCGCCGACCAGTAATCGTGCAGTGCAGCCAGGTCGTCTGCCGACAGTGGACCGGACCCTTGTGATGTCGAATCAGTCATGAGGCGCGCCCCTCGCACTTGCCGCTGCCGGGTGGTTCCAGGCTTCCAACCAGAACCTTAGACGATGTACACCGCAACCCGATGCTCCGCGCCATCGTCCAGCATGGGGAGCGTGCAGGGTGCGGATAGCGTGTTGGGGGGCGCGCTGGCGGTGCGTACCAGTTGGATGTGATAGACGCTTCCACGGTGCCGCCAGGTCACGGTTGCGCCGGGCCAGTGCGGCGGCAGGCAGGGCTTTATCATGAGCGTATCGCCACGACGGGTGATGCCAAGCACACCCTCGAGGATGAACCGGTAGTACCAGGCGGCGGAGCCCGTGTACCAGGTCCAGCCACCCCGGCCGACATGTGGTGGGTAGCCATAGACATCCGCAGCCAACACATAGGGCTCTACCCGATAGTGGCGAACCGCCTCGGCGGTGAGGGCATGGTTGATCGGGTTGAGTATGCGCAGCACCTCGGCGGTGCGCTCGGCGTTGCCGAGCCGGGCGAAGGCAAGTCCCGTCCAGGCGGCGGCGTGGGTGTACTGACCACCGTTCTCACGCACCCCCGGCGGGTAGGCACCGATGTAGCCGACGTCCTTCGCGCCGGCCTTGAAGGGTGGTTCGAACAGCAGCACCAGGCCATCTTCTGCCCGCATCAGCCGCTCACCCACAGCGGCCATCGCCTCATGTTCGCGGCCACTGCCATCGCCACCGGAGAGCACGGCCCAGGACTGAGCGATGGCGTCGATCTCGCAGGCCTCGGCGTCCGCGGTACCCAGGGCCGAGCCGTCGTCATGGTAGGCGCGGCGGTACCAGCCACCGTCCCAGGCATGGTCGCGCAAGGCCTGCGCGAGCGTTGCCGCCCGCTCGGTCAGCAACTGCGCCGTGGCCAGGTCGCCCCGTGTCTCGCACACCGGGGCAAAGCGGCGCAGCGTGTCGAGCAGGAACCACCCCAGCCAGACGCTCTCGCCGCGACCCTTGTCGCCAACCCGGTTGAAGCCGTCATTCCAGTCACCGCCGCCCATCAGGGGCAAGCCATGGGCACCGGCATGGTCGACCCGGCGAATCGCCCGCAGGCAGTGCTCGTAGAGGCTCGCGGATTCGCCGGACTGGGCGTACTCACTGTAGCGATCGCCCTCCTCCGCACCCAGCGGATCACCGGAAAGCCAGGTAATCGACTCGTCAAGTACGTCCACCTCATCCGTGGCGGCGATGTACTCGCACACCACCCAGGGCAACCAGAGCAGATCGTCGGAGATCCGCGTTCGCACCCCGCGTGCGGCAGGCGGATGCCACCAGTGCAGCACGTCGCCCTCGGGAAACTGTCGCGCGGCAGCAGCCACAATCTGCGCGCGGCACAGTGACGGCGCTGCCGCCAGCAAAGCCGTGGTGTCCTGCAATTGATCGCGGAAACCAAAGGCACCGCTGGACTGGTACAGACCGGTACGACCGTGGAGGCGGCTTGCCAGGGTCTGATAGAGCAGCCAGCCATTGAACAGGATGTCCGTGGCGGCATCAGGGCTTTCCAGTGTCACCGTGCCCAGGCGCTGCCGCCAGTGGGTATCCACGGCATCGCGCATGCGCTGGATTGCACCGGTGTCACGACAGCCACGAATCAGCGTCAGTGCGGCTTCCTCATTGGCGCCGGCGCCCAATAGAAAAACAACCTCCTCGGTGCCCCCAACGGGCAGGTCGACATGCACCTGGAGCGCGGCACAAGTATCACGCCCGGCGTCCACCCGGCCAGACAGCCCGACGCGTGCCAGGCCGGCTGGTGCATGCAAGCCGCCGTCCCGTCCAAGGAATTCGGATCGGTCCGCCGTGTAGCCATGCACTTCCTGCGTAGTGGCAAGAAATACCGTTTGACCCGGACATTGAGCGCCATAGGGATTACGGACCAGCAGCGCCCGGTGCTCGGCATTCCATGCGGGGATCAGGTAACCGGCACCGGTCTCGCGGCGGGTGCCGAGCACCCATTCCGCATAAAAGGTGACTGTGAGACGGCGGGCCCGCTCCGAGCGATTCGAGACTCGTAAACGTGCCACTTTCACAGGTTGATCGATATCGACGAACAGCGACAGTTCGCTATCCACGCCCAGCCTGCAATGCTCGAACCGCGAATAGCCGGCGCCGTGGCGTGCCAGGTAGGCACCGGACTCGTACATCGGCGCGGGCGTCGGACACCAGAGATCGCCCGTCTCCTCATCCCGCAGATAGATGCACTCCCCGGGCATGTCGAGCACCGGATCGTTGCGCCAGGGCGTCAGCCGGTTCTCGCCACTGTTGAGCCACCAGGTGTAACCGCCGCCGGACTCGGATACGGTGCAGCCAAACTGTGGATTGGCAATGACATTAATCCAGGCCGCCGGCGGCCGATTCACGCCTTCGATTAGCATGACGTACTCACGGCCGTCGCTCGTGAAACCACCGAGGCCATTCCAGAATTTCAGATCCGCCGGCAGAGACGGCGCGACATCGACCGTGGGCGGAAAGTCAGTCCCGGGGCGTGCCGGCAGAAGGGGCAGCGGTATATCCGCGTTGTTCAACCGGTCGAGTGCCGCCAACGGATGCGTGATGCCGCCATCCAGCACGAGACTTGCCGCGGCATGGAGAAGAACCACGTCGGCTTCTCCCTGACTGGCACTTGTGAGCACAAAGAGCCCCCCGCGCCGACCGATCCAGGCTTCGGCGTGGCGCAATGAGATGGCACGGTGCAGCGCATCCCGGGTGTTGCCGCTGTAGCCATCGTCACCGGTGGCGAGAAAAACCACATCGATGGGCAAGTTCCGCTTGCGCCAGAACTCATGGGCCTTCAGCAGCAGATTCACGACATCCATTCCGGCGGACTGCGGCACCTTCAACAACACCACTGGGTGGTCTCCGGAGATACCCATCCCCCAAAGCCCGGCCTGGCCAAGTTGGTTACGGGCGAGGATTGCAGTCGGCGCACGCAGATCCGGATGCGGACAGAGCAAGGCGGAGGTCAGGCGGACAAGATCATGCAGGACGCCGGGGCCGATTCCACCGCCATGGAGATCCCGGGCGATGCGTGTTCTAGCCTCATCAAAGGCGTATTGCACATTGGCCCAGTAGGCAAAGCGTTGCCTGGTCTGCATGAGCGCCTCTCGAGTCGGCGCGACAATCCGCACCAGGGCGAGCCGGACGGTGGCGCCCGGCTCCAGCGTGAGCGTCTTGCGCAGGGATGCGATGGGGTCAAGTCCACTGCCGACGGCAGCACCAATGCCCTGGTCATGCCCAGCCTTGGGCGGCTTGGCCAGCGAACCATCCCGTTCCAGGAACGCCCCGCGATCGGTCTCGACGCCATCGGGCTTGATGACACCGCGCACGCCGACCAGAAACTCCCCCAGCAACGGTCCCGCATCGGCGGACCCCTCCCGGGAACGCCGCTCGAACAGCAGCAGCGACTGCTCGGCATCGTAGGAACACTGCACGAACAGGCCGCTGAATCTCGGGTGCTGCCGATCGGCGGCGGCGTCTCCGAGCACCAATTCCGCGTAGGTGGTCAATACAAGGCGTCTAACCTGTTCACCGTGATTGGTGAGCGTGATGCGGCGCAATTCGACATCGTCCCGGGGACACACGGTGACCTCAAGGGTCTGGACCAGACCCCGTGAATGCCGCAGATACTCCACCGCATGGGCATGGAAACGAACCTGTTCGTCACCCTCCCGGATTGATGACGGTTGCCGGGCAATCGACCAGGTATCGCCAGCATCGACGTCCTCCAGGTAGACCCAGCAACCTCTGTCGTCACTGGTGGAGTCGGCACTCCAGCGGGTCAGTGCGATGTTGTTCCAGAAACTTCCACCGCCGCCGCCGTTGGTCGCGAGCACGCCATAGCGGCCGTTGGACAGCAGGTGGACACGGGGCGTTGGCGTGTCCACCGGGACGTTCCAGGGATCGAGGGCGGGCACGGTATCCAGGGCAACCTGCCGGGGCGTCGCTGACGGCGAAGCCGGATATTCCAGCTCCGGGTCCGGTGGCATGCGTTCCTGCAGCAATAGCTTGCAGGCACCGTAGCGTGGTTCGGCACTGAAGCGGGTGATCGCGTTCTGTGTAGTCAGGGCATTGGCGACGCTGACCAGCGACATGCCATGGTGGTGCGCCATGTAACTGCGGACCAGGGCGTGGGACTGGCCGACATCCAGTCGCCGCGGCGTGAAATCCAGCGCCTCGAAGTAGCCATAGCGGCCCAGCATGCCGAAGGTCTCGAGATACCTGAGATTGTCCGTTGCTGCATGGGGGCGCCACGGCAGCGCCAGGAAGGTGGAGTAAGGAGAGACCACCAGATCCTCGACACCACGGGCCGCCTGCAAGGCCAGCGACGGCGCGCCAAAGGCGCGATAGGCGTAATTGCGGGCCGGATCGAACAGGTAGTATCCGGACTCCGAAATGCCCCATGGAATACCGCGGCTGGCAGCGAAACGGATCTGACTGGCGATGGAACCCTCAGCGCTGCGGGCCAGCAGCCCCGCTTGTGGCTCCGGCATGAGCAGCCCGGGCATCAGGTATTCGAACATGGTGCCGCTCCAGGACAGGAGCATCACGTCCGGACCATCCCGGGTCAGCGGACGGCCGAGATGCGCCCAGTGGCGCGCTGGCACGTCGCCCTTGGCGATGGCGAGAAAGCTCGCCAGTCGCGATTCAGAGGCCAGCAGGTCGTAGGCGTTGTCATCCATCCGGCCCCGGTCCACATCGTAGCCGATACGAAAGAGGTGACGAACCCCGTCATATAGAAACCGCATGTCGGTTTCGGCGAACAATCGCTCGCAACTGGATTCCACCTCGCCGGCAATCGCCAGTATTCCGCTGGCCGCAGTCGATGTCCTCATGACTGCGGCCTCCAGATCGTCCAGCCAGGCCTCGGCCTCGCCGCACGCCGGCTCCGGCGCTGCGACCAGCGCGGCCCGCAGCGCATCTGCCTCCGGCGCTATGCGCGATGGCAGGCCTTCGAGTTCGATACAGCTTGGTGCCCCTTCCAGTGACGCACGCAAGCGGGCCACGGCATCACGAACCTCGGCTGGCGCATCCTCCGCCGTCAGATTGGCAGGCATTGCAGCGAGTAGCGGCCACCAGGCCATGAAGCGATCGCGGCACTCCCGGATGCGGAGCATGTGATGATGCGACCGCTCCAGCCACACCCGCAGGTCGGTCAAGGTTTCTGGCGGCAAGCCACCGGGCTCGTGGAGCACGGCTTCCACTCTCGGGTCTATCCGCGACCGGATCGTCTCCGTCAGTTCATCCACCAGCGCAGGCCACAGCGCGGGCCACCGGCGCGTCTCCAGCACCCGATTCCGCAGCGCCTGCAATTCGCCGCCCAGCGCCTCAAGGGATCCCGCCGATGCGGACCTGGCAACGGAGTCTTCCATCACCCCGGTGGCGTCCAGCAGCCCTTCGAATAGCTCCTGCCGCCAGGCTGCTACGGCGCGGATCTCGGCAGCCGTGCTCTTCACCGTCAGCAGGCAGCCGAGCAGGTTGCCGGAGTCCACCGTTGACACGTAGGCCGGCGGCAGCGGCGTCAGGCTGTGGGTGTCGTACCAGTTCAGCAGGTGGCCGCGGAAACGCGTCATCGACTCGATAGTCCGCAACGTGTTTCGGCAGCGCACCAGGCACTCCTCGGCGTCGATGTAGCCCAGGTCATAGGCCGCCGCATTGGAGAGCAACAGAAGCCCGATATTCGTGGGCGAAGTCCGGTGCGCCACCACGCCCCGGGGGTCTTCCTGGAAATGATCCGGTGGCAGCCAGTGATCCTCCGGCCCGACAAAACGCTCGAAGAACAGCCAGGTGCGGCGGGCAACGCGGCGCAGGTGGGTGCGGTCCTCGGCCCGAATACGCTCCCTTGGCGATGCAGGCTCCCGACGTAACGCGACGACAATCGCCGGCGCCGCCAGCCAGAGCAAGAGGACCGGCGTTGCACCCCAAAGTGCCTCGGGACGCCACGCCACCAGGGCCAGTCCAACGACCAAGGTCAGGCCGCTGACCAGTCCCATGGCGCGCCACAGGCCACCGGCCGAAAAACGGTTGCCGACGGCGGCGTCGGTGGCGGCGGGTGTCCACTCAAGCAGGTGTCGACCGCTGACATGCGTGCGATACAGCGAGCGACACACCGCATCGGCGACGGTCAGCGCCTCATGGGGCAGCAGGGCAACCGCCAGCAGCCAGCGGCGCAGATCACCACCAAGGCCGAACAGCAACTGCGACGCTCGGCGACGGCGCAGCGTGCTGCGGACAAGGCCCACCGCTCCTGCAAGGGACGGCACCAGCAGCGTCAGCAGGGCGAGGATGGTCCAATGCAAGGGTGAACCGGGCAGCAGGAACCAGCCGCACAGGAGCAGCACCACCAGCACGGGCGCCAGCAGGCTGCGAAGCAGGTTGTGAAAGATCTGCCAGCGGTCCAGCGCTTCAAGCCGGTTGCGGCGCCTTGAACCAGAAGCCGTGGGCACCCAGCGACCCAGCCAGGGCAATAGCTGCCAGTCGCCCCGCACCCAGCGGTGCAGCCGCCGCAGGTAGGCCAGGTAGTCCACGGGGTAGTCCTCGTAGACCACGACATCACTGACCAGCGCGGTTCGCCCGTGAATGCCCTCGAACAGATCATGGCTCAGAACCGCGGCTTCGGGCACGGCATCGTGCAGACTGGCCTCGAACGCATTGACGTGGTAGAGCCCCTTGCCCGTGTAGATGCCCTCGCCGAAGAGGTCCTGATACGCGTCCGACACGGCAAGTGTGTAGACGTCAAGCCCGCGGTCGCCGGAGAATGCGCGGGTGAAAAGATTGCGCGTTGCCGTGACGGGGTCAATCTCCACACGTGGCTGGAGAATGCTGTAGCCGGACGTAACAGTGCCGGTCCCCGCGTCCACGACCGGTCTGTTGAGCGGATGCGCGATGGTGCCGATCAGCCGGCGTGCGGCGTCAACGGGCAGGACCGTATCGCTGTCGAGGGTCAGCACATAGGGCACCCCCCGAAGATCGGAGACACTACCGGCTTCGTCACTGAACGTGCCCCGATCACCCCTGAGGATGAAGCGGTTCAACTCCCGCAACTTGCCCCGCTTGCGCTCCCACTCCATCCACACACCATCCCGCTCATTGAGCAGGCGCTGGCGGTGCAGCCAGAAGAAAGGAGAGTCACCGCCTTCGCCGTAGCGCTGATTCAAACGGTCGGTGCCCTCGCGCAGGGCGTCGAGTATCGGAGCATCGCGGTCGGTGGTCGCCGTCGCCGCGTCGAACAGCCCCGTGACCAGGCCGAAGCGCAGACTGGCGTCGGTACTGGCCAGATGGTGGCGCTCTACCTGTTCAAGCAACCGGGTGGCGTCGGCGGTGCTGTTGACCAGCGCGCAGATGCAGATCACCGCCCGGTGTTCCCGGGGGATGCCCCGGCTGAAGTCGAGCCGGGGCAGGACGCGCGGCGACAGTGCCAGGGTAATACCCCAATGCAGCAGCGTGGACGCGATGATCATGGCGGGAACGGACACCAGCACGGCCGTCATCCCCGCCCACAGGAAAGACCCCCGATCAAGGGCATAGAGGACGGGAATGAACACGAACAGCAGACTGGTGATGGCCAGTAGCCCCAGAAAGAGCGCCTGCCGATGGGGTCGGAGCCGGTCGCGTAACCGCAGGTGCAGCGGTGGTCGGAATGCCAGGCTTTCCGTCAGTTGGCTGCGCCCATCACCGACCAGGTAATGACCCACGTGGCCGGTCAAGGGCTGCCCCGTCGGATCGCGCCGCGCCAGCTCGATCGCTGCTCTGGCGACCGTGACTTCGTCACAGCCGACAAGTCGGGAGAGCTTTTCCACGGCGCTGCGGTAGGCGTCCCGGGTCTCGAAGTCCATGGCCGGATAGACCCGCCCCGGATCGCCCACCAGGGTTCGCTCCACCGCCGAAGTGCGCTCGAAGAATCCCCGCCAGTCGGTTTTCTCCAGTCGGTGCAGGCTGCGAACGCCATTCGCCACCAGGGCGGCCTGCAGCGCGGCCGCCTGACCATTGTCCTGGTCAGTGGCAGCGGTAGATGCCGCGGATGCGGCCAGTAACTGTTCCACGCTTTCGAAGATCGCCCGGAGACTCTCGAAGCGCAGTAGCAAGGGCAAGGCCCAGAGTTCCGCGGTGCTGAGTGCCGCCGTTTCCAGACGCTCGAGAACCAGGGCCTCCGTCGCATTCAGGTCGAACAGATGCTCCGTTCGCGCAAGCCCCTGGCGGGCGATGACGCTGGCACGCGCGCTGCCCGAGTCTGCACCCGCCACCAGAACAGGCAGACGTGACGCAAATTCGGCCGACAGACTGCGCCCCAGCATTGCCAGGACCCGACGAACCAGATACTCGTTGTCCAGGTACCAGTCCATCCACGCTGCCGCAGTGGTGGCATTCGAGCGCAGGGACAGGATGGCCTCATGGTTCTTGTCCAGGGAACTCTCATAGCGCCGCAGGCTGGCGCGAATCGGACGAACGGTTGCGCGGGACCCCGAACGCAGCCGATCTTGCGCAGCCCTCTCGTCCGAAACGGCTGCGGCCTCGCCAGCCACGCCCTAGTGCCCCGACACTTCGCGCGCCGATCGCGCCGCTCGGGATAGCTCGATCTCCTCGGGTGGCAGATCCTGTATCACCAGCAGCGGTGTCTCACCGTAAATCAGCAAGTTCATGGGCACGGCACCAAATGGTAGCCGCGCGCCACAGGCACCGCCGTGGGCCGCGAGAATGACCAGGTCGACCTGCTCTTCGGCAGCGATCTCCCGCAGCGCCACATCGGATGAGGCCTGCAACTCCACCCGCGTACGCGTGCTCATTCCCTCTCCCGCCAGGCGCTGGGCAAGGGACTGCAGATAGCGGCCGGCGCCGGCAACCCGCTCGGCATCGAGCTCGCGCAACACGCCAAGTCTGCTGTCGTCGTCGGCCAATCCAGCGCAAGTGGCCAGGGCGTTGACCACGGACACCAGTACAACCTCGCTGCCATGGCGACGGGTCAGGGTCTCCAGCATGGGGAGAACACATTCGGCACGACGGCTGCCATCCAGCGGCAGCAGGACTCGTCGGTAAACCAGGCTGCCAGCATCCGGCTGCTCGGTGCTGTAGGCGCGCACAACCAGGAAGGAAACGTTGGCGTGAAGCGCGGTTTTCTGCACCACCCCGCCAAGCACCCACGCGCTTGTCCCGCTGCTGCCATGGCTGCAGATCACCAGCAGGGTCCGGGGGCCGGCGCGGGCGCAGTTGACGATTTCCTCCACCGCATCGCCCTCGGCGGTTGCCGTCTCGGTCTCCACTCCCAACTGGGCCAGACGGGCGGCCACCGCATTGAGATAGGCGCCGGCTTCCGCTTTCAGCAATTCCCACTCCAGGGGGTCGGCGGGACGGTTGGTATCACTCCCGGCCTGATGGTCGATGACCCGGAGCAGCACAAGGCGGGCGTCCATTGCTTGCGCAGCGGACACCGCATGGGGTAGCGCGCGTTCCGCCGTGACGGATCCATCCAGTGGCAGAACGACACGCCTGAACATTTCTCACCCCCGGGATTCACGTCGAGCACGCTGAAAAGAGCTGCAGATCTGCGGCACATCCGCAGCCTCGGTGCATTCAAGCACCGAGGAGCAGGCTAGCCGGAGGGGAGGCGGCACGTCAGTGCGATAACGGACACAGGCAAGGCGTGGGTCGGGGAGACCCCGAGCGCATTACGGCACTCGTGTACCCAGGCGCACAGAACATGCGTCGACATGCGCGTAGCCTTCGCGGATAGTTTGTCGCGACTTCGCGGCATGGTGATCGAAGACGCGAGGGAAGCAAATGAACAACATCATTTACATCGTCGGCCTTATTGTTGTCGTCCTTGTCATTCTCGGCTTTCTCGGCCTTCGATAAGGCCCGGACACGACGACACCGTCACCCCGGACGCGTCGGCTGTCCGGTGGCGACGGCCATGACCGGCTCGCACCGAACCTCGAAGGCCACCGACCGGGCAATGAAGCAACGGGCGTGGGCTTCATGGTGGAGGGCCACAGCATCATCGATACGATGAGGTTCGCGAATACTCACGTGGGGCCGCAATACGACATCAACGAATCGGTTGGTTTCATCTCCAAGGCGCAAGGTCCCTTCGGCACGATCCAGGTAGGATTCCACCGTAATGTCCGCATCCGCACACAAGTGCAGATACCAGAGCTGATGGCAGGCGGACAAAGACGCCACGAGTAGATCCTCCGGATTCCATCGCTCGGGGTCGCCGCGGAACTGTGGGTCTGCCGAACCCGGCACATCGGGCTTTCCACCAGCCCGGATCACATGCTGGCGCCCATAGCCGGAGTAATCCCGCGTTCCCTCACCCGTGTTGCCTGTCCACTCCACCGTCACTGCGTACTTGTGATCTTTTGCCATCACTACACCCCGCTGCCTTGCGGCCATTGCATCAACAGAGCAACTACAAAACCAGCACCCGATCGTGTAGTTTCTGCAACATCTCTCAGAGCATTCAGTCGCCCGTCGCCGGGGCGGCAGGCTCCACTATCGCAGTATCACAGTTTACGAATGGACGATTGTTTGCATGATGCCCGCCTGAGCTTCGTGATCGGTGGCTTGCTGGATAGCGGGGCCGAGACGGTGCTCGATCTGGGCTGTGGCTCCGGAGCGCTGCTGAAGCGTGCCATCGGTCGCGGAGAATTCGCCCGCATTGTCGGCGTGGAAGCGTCCGACGAGGCGCTTGCTGTTGCCAGGCGGGAACTCGCAGGCCACACCGGGATGGCGGACGGTAAGCTAACGCTGATCCACGGATCCTACCTGGAAGAAAAGCAGGAGCTTGCCGGATTCGATGCCGCGGTGCTGGTGGAAACCATCGAGCATCTGGACCCGCGAAAGCTCTCCACCCTGGAAAGAACGCTGTTCGTCGCCTATCGCCCACAGACGGTCATCGTCACCACGCCCAACAAGGAGTACAACAAACTCTACGGGCTGGCCGATCATGAATTCCGGGATCCGGATCATCGCTTTGAGTGGACGCGGTTGAAGTTCCGGTCCTGGGCGCAGCGTATCGCCCGCAGCTATGGCTATCGAACGATATTCGGCAATATCGGCGAGGCGCATCCGGCACTGGGGTCGCCGACCCAGGCGGTGCGGTTTACCCGTGATGACTGCGATCTGCGGTCGCAAAGCGCCGACCAGGAAGCGCCGAAAAGCTAAGGAGACACTGATTCATTCGCGCGAACGCGCGAATGAATCAGTGTCTCCCTAACGCAACTGACTGTCCTTGCTACCACGACGATTATAGCCGGCGTGCCCGCCCTGCTCGGCGTCCCGCTTTCCCTGGCAGACCACACAAAGACGTACGCCCTTCACTGCCTGGCGTCGCCCCTCGGGTATCTCGGCGTCGCATTCCTCGCAGTGGTGGAGACTCTCGCCCACCGGCAACTGACTGCGGGCGCGCCGCACGGCGTCATCAACAGTGCTGTCGATCTGATCCTGCACGGCGCCATCTCTGGACCAACCACCGGCCATACACACCTCCAGCCAGACCAGTCCACCAAGCTGTCACCAGTATAGTAGTCAGGCCACCAGTCTGGCGCGCTGGCGCCCTACTCTGCCATGAACGCCTGAATACCTGTCTGCGCCCGGCCCAGGATCAGGGCGTGGATGTCGTGGGTGCCCTCGTAGGTATTCACGCTTTCCAGGTTCATCACATGGCGGATCACGTGATACTCGTCGGCGATCCCGTTGCCGCCGTGCATGTCCCGGGCCACGCGGGCGATATCCAGCGCCTTGCCGCAGTTGTTGCGCTTGAGTAGCGAGATCATCTCCGGCGACCAGACACCGTCGTCGATCAACCGACCAAGGCGCAGCACGGCATGCAGGCCGATGGTGATCTCCGTCTGCATGTCTGCCAGCTTCTTCTGGACGAGCTGGGTTGCAGCCAGGGGCCTGCCGAACTGCTTGCGCTCCAGGGTATAGCCCCGGGCCGCATGCCAGCAGAACTCGGCGGCACCGAGCACACCCCAGGCGATGCCGTAGCGCGCCTTGTTGAGGCAACCAAACGGGCCCTTGAGGCCTTCCACGTTGGGCAGCAGGTTATCTTCCGGCACGAAGACGTCGTCCATCACGATCTCACCGGTGATGGACGCCCGCAGGGAGAACTTGCCCTCGATCTTGGGGGCGGAGAGCCCCTCCATGCCCTTCTCGAGAATGAAACCGCGAATGACATTGTCGAGCTTCGCCCAGACGATGAACACATCGGCGATTGGCGAATTGGTGATCCAGATCTTGGAGCCGGACAGCCGGTAGCCGCCGTCCACCTTGCGCGCCCGGGACTTCATGCCCGCCGGATCCGAGCCGTGATCAGGTTCGGTCAGACCAAAGCAGCCCACCAGTTCGCCCGTGGCCAGCCGCGGCAGGAAACGCTTGCGCTGTTCCTCGCTGCCATAGGCATGGATCGGATGCATGACCAACGAGCTCTGCACACTCATGGCCGAGCGATACCCGGAGTCGACCCGTTCGACTTCCCGGGCCACCAGCCCATAGCAGACGTGGTTCACCCCGGCGCAGCCGTATTCCTCGGGCAGGGTTGCGCCCAGCAGGCCTAGCTCACCGAGTTCGTTCATGATTTCCCGGTGGAAGTGCTCGTGGCGATTGGCCTCAAGCACACGGGGCATGAGCTGGTCCTGGCAATAGCTGCGGGCCGTATCACGCACCATGCGCTCGTCGTCGTTCAGGGCCGTTTCGAGCAGGAGGGGATCATCCCATTGGAATCGCGTCATGGCTGCTAACCTCAAGCCTGGGCGGGCGGGCGTCCCTTGACACCCTTGATAGGTTGTATTACCAGTAATACAAATTCCTGTCTGTCAGTCAAATGGTGGCGGTGGAGACGGTGACGGGGCGCACGCTATTCGACAAAGTCTGGCACAGCCATGAAATCGTGCGCGACGAGGACGGGCAAAGCCTGCTGTGGGTGGACCGCCATTTCGTGCATGAAGGCTCTTTCCATGCCTTCGCCAAGCTGGCAGCCCGGCAGCAAGCGGTTGCCCGACCCGATCTGACCATCGGCGTTGCCGACCATTACGTCCCCACCCGCGGTCGCAACCTTCCCATCGCCAACGCCGACATCAGGGGCGTGGTAGACAGGCTCTACGCCAACACAGCCAATCACGATATCCGCCTTTTCGGGCTGGAAGATCCCCGGCAGGGCATCGTTCACGTCCTGGGCCCCGAGCAGGGCTTCACCCTTCCCGGGCTACTTATCGTCTGCGGCGACAGCCACACATCCACCCACGGCGCCTTCGGCAGCATCGCCTTCGGCATCGGCGCATCCGAGGTGGCCCACGTACTGGCAACGCAGACGATCTGGCAGCGCAAGCCCAAAGTCATGCGCATGACCATCAATGGTCGTCCCTCACCAGGCGTGGGCGCGAAGGATATCGCTCTCAACTGGATCGCCCGGCTGGGCGCCGACGGCGCCCGGGGCTACGCCATCGAATACGCCGGCGAGGCGGTTCGGGGGCTCTCCATGGAAGGCCGATTGACGCTGTGTAACCTGTCCATCGAGGGTGGTGCCCGCTGTGGCATGGTCGGCCCCGATGCCGTCACCATCGACTATCTGCGGGACAAACCCCATGCACCGCGCGGCAAGGTCTTCGATGCAGCCTGTGATGCATGGCTCGCCCTGCGCTCGGACGCCGATGCCACCTTCGACAGGGAAGTGATACTGGACGCAGCGGAGATCGCCCCGACTGTCAGTTGGGGCACCTCGCCGGAAGACGCCCTGCCGGTGGATCAATCCGTGCCAGATCCGGACGACGCAGGCGACACCGCCCACGCAGATCATATGCGGGACGCCCTGGCCTACATGGGTCTTCGCCCCGCACAGCGGATCACCGACATCGCCATCGATCGCGTTTTCATCGGCTCCTGCACCAATGCACGGCTGGAGGATCTGGAGGCGGCCGCGGCAGTCTTGCGTGGTCGCCACGCCCGCGTGCCCGGACTGGTGTCACCGGGATCCAGCCTGGTCAAGCAGCAGGCAGAGGCCCGGGGGCTGGATCGGATTTTCACCGCCGCTGGCCTGGACTGGGTGGGCTCTGGCTGTTCCATGTGTGTCGCGATGAACGGCGACATTCTGCCGGCAGGTGAGCGCTGTGCCTCTACCACCAACCGCAATTTCAAGGGCCGACAGGGGCCAGGTGGGCGCACCCACCTCATGTCCCCGGCCATGGCGGCCGCCGCAGCCGTCACCGGATACGTCACCGACGTCCGAGAATTGATGGCAGGGAGGGAGCCGGCATGACGCCCCTCAACCAACTGACGGCCATGGCCTGCCCCCTGGGCCTGTCGAACGTGGATACCGACCAGCTCATTCCGGCGCGCTTCATGAAGCGATCCCGGGGTGAGGGCTATGGCCAGTTCCTGTTACATGATCTGCGCTTCGACCAGGCCGGGGCTGCCGTGCCCGACTTCCCCCTGAACATGCCGCAGGCCGACAGTTGTCGCATTCTTGTGGCGCGGCGCAACTTCGGCGGCGGCTCTTCGCGGGAGGCTGCCGTCTACGCCCTGGTGGACTTCGGCTTCCGCTGCGTCATCGCCCCCAGCTTCGGTGACATTTTCACCGGTAACGCGGTGAACAATGGCCTGCTGCCGGCCCGGGTCGCGGAATCCGACTGCGCGGCCATACTGAAAAAACTCGACGGCGCCGTGGGCACCATCTCCGTTGACCTGGAACGGCAGGAGATCGGTATAAAAGGTACCGGCTTTGCTTTCGAGATCGATCCTACCGCACGGCGCAAGCTCCTTAACGGCTGGGATGACATCGACCTGACCGCGCAGTATGCGGCGGAGATCAACCGCTTTGTCCGGCAGGACGCCACCCGACGGCCCTGGGCCCAGTCAATTGCACGCACCAGTCCCGACCCCGTTACGCAGAAACCAGCAGATTCCTGAGGAGGGAACAATGAAAAAGACCCAGCTATGCGCCTTCGGCCTCGCCATCCTGGTGGCTTCCGGCACCGCCCTGGCGGAACAACGCATCACCGCAGTCCATGCCTTTCCCACCAGCCTGATCTACACCCAGAGCTTCCTCGAGTTCGTGGACAAGCTCAACGAACGCGGCGAGGGTGTAATCCAGATCGATGTCCGTGGCGGCCCGGAAGCCATCGGCCTTTCGGAGCAGCCCGATGCGGTGCGCGACGGAGTGGTGGACATGGCCTACACCGCGGCAAGCTTCTACGCCGGCTCCCTGCCGGAGCGGGATGCCATGATCTCTTCCAACGCCAACGCCATCCATGCCCGGGAAACCGGTGGCCTCGACCTGATGAACGAGATTCATCAGGAGAAGATGGGCGTCTACTACCTGGGCTGGTTCGACAGCGGTGTCAGCTACAACCTTTACACCCGCAACGAGCCCAGCCTGGATAGCGACGGCAACCTGGATGTCTCCGGCCTGCGCCTGCGCAGCAACCCCGTCTACGACGCCTTCTTTACCGACTTCCTGGGGGCACGCATCACCAGCATCGACACCACCGAGGTTTACTCCGCGCTGGAGCGCGGCGTGGTGGATGCCACCGGCTGGACCCAGATCGGCCTCAAGAACCTGGGCTGGGACGAGTTTCTCAACTACCGCATCGAGCCCAGCTTCTACTCCACCGACATGGGCGCCATCATCAACCTGGACAGCTGGAACGCGCTGAGCGAAGAAGCCCAGCAGATCCTCCAGGAGGTGGCGATCGAGCACGAGCGCAGCAGCGCCGAGCGTTTCCGCGATGTAGCCCGGGAGCAGATGGCCGAGCTGGAGGAAGACGGCATGACGGTCGTCGAGCTGGAAGGCGAGGCTGCCGAACGCTACCTGGAAGGTGCCCGTGAGGCGAGCTGGGCGCGGATGCGCTCTCAGATGGAGCGTCACTCCATGGGACTGACCCACTACGAAGACCTCATCGAGAAGTTCAACGACCTCTGAGCCCGATGCGACCCTGCCGTTACCACCGGTGATGGCAGGGTCGCACCCATGCCGCGAACGGAGTCCCCCTGCCATGCACTACGCCAGCCAGCTCTACCGTGGGCTATTGAACGGCATGGCCGTCGTCGCTGCACTGACCCTGGTGTGGCTCATGGTGGCCGTGGTGCTGTCGGTACTGATGCGCAACTTCGGGCTGCAACCCTGGTCCTGGCTGTTCGTGTCCACCGAGTACGGCATGTTCTACCTGACCCTGCTGGGGGCTCCCTGGCTGGTGCGGGAAAAGGGCCATGTGCATATCGAGCTTCTCACCGCGGCACTACCGCCGACCATGCTGCAGGTCGTCAGTCGGCTGGTGGCGCTGCTCTGCGTGCTGGCCTGCGCGGTGCTGGCCTGGAAAGGCTTCGACCTGGTGATGACCCACATCGAGCGCGGCTCGACCGACACCCGTGGGGGCTACTTCATCCCACGGTGGATACTCACGTCGGCCTACCCCATCTGTTTCGGGTTGATGGCCATCGAATTCTTCCGCTTCGTGGTCGGGCGCGACCTGCTGCATAGCGGCCAGGCGGGGATCGCGGAATGATGGAATGGTATCAGGCCCTGGGGCTTCTGCTTGGCATCATTATCGTGTTGCTGGCACTGGGCATGCCAGTGGCCGTGGCCTTCATCGCGGCCAACATCGTCGGCGCATGGATCTTCATGGGCGGCGAGCGCGGCGTCACCCAATTGCTCAATAACGGCTTCGGGGCGTTATCGCGATACAGCCTTGTGCCCATACCGCTATTTCTGCTCATGGGCGAGTTGTTCTTCCGAACCGGGCTCGGCATGCGCATGTTCAACGCCATTGATGCGTTGATGGGGCGGGTGCCGGGTCGGCTGTCCTACGTGACCGTGCTCGGGGGCACCGGCTTTTCCACCCTCAGCGGCTCCAGCATGGGCTCCACCGCCCTGCTCGGTTCGCTGATGGTCCCGGAGATGCAGCGTCGCGGCTACAAGAAGCACATGTCCATCGGCCCCATCCTCGGCACCGGCGGCCTGGCCATCATCATTCCGCCTTCCGCCCTGGCGGTGTTGCTGGCAACGCTGGCGCAGATCAACATCGGCGCCCTGCTGGTAGCCGGGCTCATACCCGGGCTCATTCTCGCCGCCTTCTACATGTGCACCATCTGGCTGCGCACGAAACTCGACCCCTCCGCCGCGCCCGCCTACGACATGGAGCCCATCCCGGGGCGGCAGAAGCTGCTGCTCATCTTGCGGGATATCCTGCCAATGATCTCGGTGATGGTGATCATCGTCGCCATGATGCTGGCCGGCTTCGCCACACCGTCGGAGGCAGCGGCCTTTGGCGCCCTGGGTGTGCTGATCCTGGGGGCGATTTTCCGCGGCCTGACCTGGAAGGCGATCCGCCAATCCCTGGAAGGCACGCTGCGCATCACACTGATGGCCTTTCTCATCGTCTTCGGGTCAGCCACCTTTAGCCAGTTGCTGGCCTTCTCCGGGGCCTCCAGCGGCCTGATCAACTGGGCCACCAGCTATGAGTTGGCACCCATCATGATGCTGCTGGCCATGTTCGCGGTGTTGTTGCTGCTGGGCACCTTCATGGAGCAGATCTCCATCATGCTGCTGACAGTGCCCATCTTCTTCCCGCTGGCCCAGAGCCTGGGCTTTGACCTGATCTGGTTCGGCCTGATCATTCTGCTGGCGCTGGAAATCAGCTTTACCACGCCGCCCTTCGGCCTGCTGCTGTTTGTCATGAAGGGCGTGGCGCCACCAGGTACCCGGATGACGGAAATCTACGCCGCCGCCATTCCCTACATCCTCTGCTCCATGCTGCTGGTGGCGCTGCTGATCGCATTTCCGTCCCTGGCCCTCTGGCTGCCGAGCATGCTGCGATGACACGGTGGAATTCAGACTCAACTGCCGGACGGCGGCTCGGTCACGTGACGCCAGTAGCGGGCATTTCTGTCCCCGGCGCGGCTCAGGTTG
This sequence comes from Natronocella acetinitrilica, assembly GCF_024170285.1. Classification (NCBI taxonomy): domain Bacteria; kingdom Pseudomonadati; phylum Pseudomonadota; class Gammaproteobacteria; order Chromatiales; family Ectothiorhodospiraceae; genus Natronocella; species Natronocella acetinitrilica. Next base: position 42,447 of record NZ_JALJXV010000012.1, on the reverse strand, counting down.
ATCTGCAGGCGGTAGCGATCCGGGCGGTACAGCGCCTGCAGCAATTCGATGCCATCGCCGTTGACGTCGTAGACCAGGCGGGTCAGCGCAATCAGCGGCGCACCCTCCGCCACCTCCAGGGCCTCCGCGATCTCCTGGCTGGCCAGTGTCGCCGACACGGTCTGGGTGGCGGAATCAAGCTTCACCCCACTGCGCTCGAGCAGGGCGTAGAGCGGCCTGGCGGCCAGATCGGCCTCGGAATAACCCTGGGCGATCGCCTCCGGCACGTAGGTGGTGAGATAGGAAAAGGGTTTGCCATCGATCAGCCGCAGCCGCACCGAGCGCTGCACACGGGCACCGGCGGGCAGGCCGAGCTGCTGGCGCACCGACTCCGGCGCCGGCATGTAATTGAAGGCCAGCAGGCGGATCTGGGAGTCCTTGCCCATGCGCATGATATTGGGCAGCAGATTGGAGGAGTCCGCCGTGATCAGGGTGGTGCTCAATGCCTGATCAAGCACCACGGTGCCCACGCCCGGTGTGCGCCGGATCATGCCTGCGTCCTCCAGGGCGGCCAGCGCCCTGCGCACCGTGACCCGGGAGACGCCGAAACGCTCCACCAGCCGCAGTTCACCAGGCAGTTTCTCCCCCGGCGGGTAAACGCCGCTGATGATCTCGTCGCGCAAGGCCAGATAGACCCGATGGGACTTGGCGCCCTCCACGGAGACACGATGTGCCGGCTGGACCAATGGACCTCTCCCCCAATGGCGGCCAAACGCCGCAGTTGTATCCTGAATAATACAATTCGCCGTCTCGCACTGCCAAACCCGGACCAGCGGAGTTCAGACCATGTCAGCCGATCGAAACCAGCTCCTCGTCACACCCGCGGGATCGGCCAATCATTCCGCCCTGGACCTGGTGCTTCAGTTTCTTCGGGCCATGGAGGCACGTCGACTGGAGCAGGCCCGCGCTCTGACTGCGCCGGGATTCACGATGGTTTTCCCCGGCGGTGCCCGGCTGCGAAGCCTGGAGGACCTGGTCAGCTGGGCAAGCCGGCGATACCGCTCCGTACACAAGCAGTTCACTGCAGCCGACATACTCGAGGACACCGAAACCACGGTGGTTTACTGCCGCGGCACCCTGTCCGGCGCCTGGCCCGATGGCAGCGTGTTCAGGGATGTGCGATTCATCGACCGCTTCGAGGTCCGCAATGGCCTGCTCACCGACCAGCAGGTCTGGAACGATCTGGCAGAGACAGCCTCCGCCGCGGACTGAGCCACCCACTCCCACGACATCTCATGGAACTTCAAACCCATGGCTGAACCACACCCTACATCCGATCTGCCGTCCCGGCTCCGTGGCCCCGAGATCGTGGTCGCACCCGGTGTTTATGACGCCCTGAGTGCATCCCTGGCCGAGCAGGCTGGCTTTGATACCGTCTACTTGTCCGGCGCCAGCCTGGCCTATACCAAGCTCGGCCGCCCCGACATCGGCCTGCTCAGTCTGCACGAAATTGCCGATACATTGGCGCATCTGCGCGAGCGCATCAGTGCATCCATCGTCGTCGATTGCGACACCGGCTTCGGCAACGCGCTCAACGTCATGCGCTGCGTCCAGGTGCTGGAGCGCGCCGGCGCCTCGGCCCTGCAATTCGAAGACCAGTCGTTCCCGAAGCGCTGTGGCCACCTGAAGGGCAAGCGTCTCATCGGTGCCGGCGAGATGGCGGGAAAAATCCAGGCGGCGGTAGACGCACGGCAGTCCGACGCCACCCTGATTATCGGCCGTACCGACGCCCTGGCCGTGCAAGGCATGGAGGCAGCCCTGGAGCGCGGCGAGCGTTACCTGGAGGCCGGCGCGGACATGCTGTTCGTCGAGGGAATCCGCAGTGATGAGGAGGTAAGGCGGGTGATGGAGCGCTTCGGTCGGCGCATCCCCGTGATGGCCAATATGGTGGAAGGCGGCGTGACTCCATTGCAGGACGCCGCGACCTTGCAGCAACTGGGTTTCTCGCTGGTGATTTTCCCCGGTGCGCTGGTGCGTGCCTTCACCCACATGGCCCAGCGCTTCTTCGGCAGCCTCAGGGCCCATGGCAGCACCGATCCCTTCCGCGACCAGATGCTCGACTTCACTGCCCTGAACGCCCTGCTCGGCACCGACGACCTGCTGGCGCTGGGCAAGCGCTACGAGATGAACGAGACCGCTTATTCGATGGAGGCAGACCATGATTCACAGTGACAAGACCGCGCGGGAGATCTTCCACGATGTGATGGCGAACCCGCAACGCGTCCCCTTCGGCTTCGGGCAAAAGGCGGTGCTGCTGAACACCGACCTGCAAAAAGCCTATACCCGGACCGATCTGTTCAAGACTGCCTACGAGACAGATCCGAAGCAGCTCGACTACGTCAACCAGCTGACCGCCGGATTTCGCCGCCTGAGTTGGCCCATCGTCTGGACCAATGTCGCCTTCGTGGAGTCCGGAGAGGACGCCGGCGTCTGGGGCACCCGCACCGATACACCGGATTCACTGCAGAACATCAAATACGGAACCGAGCGGGCCGAACTCGACGACCGCCTTGACGTGCAACCCCAGGACATCAAGTACACCAAACGCATGCCGTCGGCCTTTTTCGAGACGCCGCTGCAATCCCTGCTGGTCTGGCACCAGGTGGATACGGTGATTGTCACCGGTGGTTCCACCTCGGGCTGCATCCGCGCTACCGCCGTGGAGAGCCTGTCCCGGGGCTATCGCACCATCGTTCCCGAGGAGTGTGTCGCCGACAAGCACGAGAGCTATCACTACGCCAACCTCACCGACCTGCATCTCAAGTACGCCGACGTGGTGAAGGTGCAGACCGTGCTGGACTGGCTGGCGGAACAGGCGAGCCACGGAGGTCGGTGATGAAGGAAGCCCCCGACTACTACGACTACTGGCCCTACGAGAATCGACCATCAATCCGTTGGCCCGGTGGCGCCCGGCTGGCGTTCTGGGTGGCGCCCAACATCGAGTACTACGAGCTGGACCCGCCGAAGAACCCCCAGCGAGCCGCATGGCCACACCCCACGCCTGCGGTGCCGGGCTACAGCATCCGCGACTATGGAAACCGGGTGGGCCACCACCGGCAGATGGCACTGCTGGACAAGTACGGCATCAAGGGTTCGGTGTCCCTGTCGGTGGCCCTCTGCGACCACCACCCGGAAATCATTGCCATGTGCCGGGACCGGGGCTGGGAGATCTTCAGCCACGGCATCTACAACACCCGCTACACCTACGGCCTGTCACAGGATCAGGAACGGTCCATGATCCGCGACTCCATGGAGTCCATCCACCGACACACCGGGCAGAAGTGCGCCGGCTACCTGGCGCCGGCACTCTCTCACTCCGAGCACACGCTGGACCTGTTCGCCGAAGTCGGCACGGAATTGTTCGGCGATGACGCGGGCATCTATACCTGCGACCTGTTTCACGACGATCAGCCCACACCCATCCGGCTTCGAAGCGGCAAGCGCTTCGTCTCGGTGCCCTACTCCCTGGAGATGAACGACACCATCGTCTACGCCGTGAACAAGGTCGAACCCCGGCACTACCTCACCATGCTGAAAAACAATTTCGACCGGCTGTACGCCGAGGGCGCGGAATCCGGGACGGTGATGTGCATTCCTACCCACAACTACCAGGTCAGCTGCCCGCATCGCATCAAGGCCTTCGAGGAGGCCCTGGAGTACATCACGGGTCACAGAGACGTGTGGGTGACCACGGGCCGGGAGATCGCCGAATATTATCTGCAGCACTGTTACGACGCGGCGGTTGCAGACATTGCCACCAAGCAGGGCGGGAGGACGGCATGAGCCTGGATGATGACTATCTGCGCTACGCCTGGCGCCGCCATGGTTACGACCATGACTGGTATGAATGGTCCATGCTGCACGAGCGCCCGGCAGTCCGTTGGCCGGAGAACAAGCCCCTGGCCCTGTGGCTCAACGTTTCTGTGCAGTTCTTCCCGCTGAACCAGCGCAACATTCCCTTCAAGGTGCCCAACGGCATGACCATGCCCTACCCGGACCTGCGCCATTTTTCGCTGCGGGAATACGGCAACCGGGTGGGTATCTACCGCGTGCTGAAGGCACTGGATCACTACGGCGTGACGCCCACCTTCGCGGTGAACACCCAGGTGGCCGAGCGCATGCCCTACTTGCGCGATGCGCTGGTGGAGCGCGGCGACGAGATTCTCTGCCACGGCTGGAACATGGATCACCAGCATTACGGTGGCCAGGATCGCGACGAAGAGGCTGAACTGGTGAAACGGGCCGTGGGCGGGCTGCGCGACCTCACCGGGCGCGATATTCGCGGCTGGCTGAGTCCGGCCAGGGTGCACAGCCCCAACACGCCGGGTTTGCTGGTGGAAAACGGCATCCAGTGGTTCGGCGACTGGGTCAACGATGACATGCCCTACCCATTCCGGACGGACAAGGGCGTGCTCCACGCGATCCCGCTGTCCACGGAGCTGGAGGATCAGTTCATCCTCTGCAACAACCTGCACTCGGAGGCCTCCTGGGCGGAACAGATTGCTGACGCCTGTGATTTCCTGCTGGCGGAAGCACGGCAGCAGGGTGGGCGTTTGCTCGCCCTCAATATCCACCCCTGGCTCATGGGGCAACCCCACCGAATCGGCTATCTGGAGCAGGTACTGGCACACGTCATGGGCAGCGGGCAGGTCTGGAGCGCCTCGGCCAGCGACATTCTCGCCCGCTGTCAGGCATCCCAGGAGTAACCGGCATGGCAATACGCGATGTATCCACCGCCGGCGAGATGGATTTTTCGCTGCCGCTTTTGATCGTTGGCGGCGGAGCCTGCGGCATGGTAGCGGCCCTGGCCGCCGCCGATGCGGGCTGCGAGGTCGCGGTACTGGAGCGCGACCCCATCCCCCGGGGCAATACCTTCATGTCCTCCGGCTTCATTCCCGCCGCCGGCACCCGCTTTCAGGCCGCAAAGGGGATCAGTGACTCGGTGCAGACCATGGCGGCGGACATCCACCGCAAGAACCATGACCAGGCCGATCCGGACATCGTGCGAACGCTCGCAGAGGCCAGCTCCGGCACTATCGAATGGCTGGCCGATCGTCACGGCATTCCCTTGGACGTAGTGGACGGCTTTCTCTACCCGGGTCATTCGGTGATGCGCATGCACAGCACGCCGCGCCGCACCGGCGAGGAGCTGATCGCCTGCCTGACCAACGCCGCCGAGGCCGCTGGGGTGCATGTGGTCACCAATGCCCGCGTTGCCGACCTGTACGTGGGTGACCGCAAGCGCATTGCCGGCGTGGGGATCACGCGCCCGGATGGCGAACAGGAGAAGATCGGCTGTGATGCACTCTTGCTCGCCTGCAACGGCTTCGGTGCCAACCCGGAACTGGTGGCCCGCTACCTGCCGTCCATGACCAGCGCCGTCTACTACGGCCACGAGGGTAACCAGGGTGACGCCCTGCTCTGGGGCGAGGCCCTGGGTGCGAAGCTTGCCGATCTCGAGTCCTTCCAGGGGCACGGCTCGCTGGCCTGGCCTCACCAGACCCTGATCACCTGGGCGCTGATGATGCAGGGGGGTGTACAGGTCAACCGCCGCGGCGAACGCTTCTCCGATGAACACGGCGGCTACTCCGAGCAGGCCGCCCGGGTGCTGCAGCAGCCCGAGGGCAAGGTGTGGAACATCTATGACGAGCGCATTCATGCCTTCGCCGAGGAAGGCTTCGAGGATTACCGCAACGCGGTGGCAGCGGGCGCGGTGAAACGGGCCGATACCGTTGCCGAGTTGGCGCAGACGCTGCGCCTTCCTGCCGAGGCCCTGGAGGCCACCATCAGGGAGACAAACCACCATGCCCGGACCGGGGAACCGGACCGTTTTGGCCGGCGCTTCACCACGGAGAGCCTGCTGCAACCGCCGTATCGCGCGGTGCAGGTGACCGGTGCGCTGTTCCACACCCAGGGTGGACTGGTGATCGACAGCGGCGGGCATGTACTCGACACTGCGGGACAACGCTTCCCGAATTTGTTCGCCGCCGGCGGCGCCGCCCGGGGGATTTCCGGCACCGGGGACGCCGGCTACCTGTCCGGCAACGGCCTGCTGAGCGCCGTAGTCATGGGCGCCATTGCCGGTGGCAGCGCGGCCCGGCAGATCGCGGCCTGAGCGAGTCATTCACCATGCACGAGTCAGACAACACGACAACGAAGGGGGCACTGTCCGGCGTTCGCGTGCTGGACCTGTCCCGCATACTGGCAGGCCCATGGGCCGCGCAGAACCTGGCCGACCTGGGTGCCGAGGTCATCAAGGTGGAACGCCCGGGGCGGGGTGATGACACGCGCCGCTGGGGTCCTCCCTATCTGCGGGACGGCAACGGCAACGACACCAGCGAAGCGGCCTATTTTCTGAGCGCCAATCGCAATAAGCGGTCGGTGACCATCGATATCACCACCGAGGCGGGTCAGCGCCTGGTAAGGGAGCTGGCAGCGAGATCGGATGTGCTCATCGAGAACTACAAGGTCGGCGGGCTCAAGCGATACGGCCTGGATCAGGAATCGCTGCGGGCGCTCAACCCGCGGCTGATCTACTGCTCGGTCACCGGTTTCGGGCAGGACGGCCCCTACGCCCATCGAGCCGGTTATGACTTCCTGATCCAGGGCATGGGCGGACTGATGAGCATTACCGGACACCCGGATGATGCCCCCGGTGGCGGACCGATGAAGGCCGGTGTCGCCATCACCGACATCGTCACCGGCCTCTACGCCAGCATCGCCATACTAGCCGCGCTGAATCATCGCCAGGCCAGTGGCGAGGGCCAGTACATCGATATGGCCCTGCTTGATGTGCAGATCGCCTGCCTGGCCAACCAGAACATGAACTATCTCACCACCGGCAAGGCGCCGGGGCGCATGGGCAATGCCCACCCGAATATCGTGCCTTACCAGGATTTTCCGGCAGCGGACGGCGACCTGATTCTTACCATCGGCAACGATGACCAGTTCGCCCGCTTCTGCACCGTGGCCGATCACCCGGAGTGGGCGGACGACCCGCGCTTCGCCACCAACGCAGAACGGGTGCGGCACCGGGAGGTGCTGGTCCCCATGATCCGCCAGACCACGGTGATGCGAACGCGGGAGACCTGGATTTCGCAACTGGAAGCCGCCGGTGTGCCCTGCGGCCCCATCAACCGGATTGACGAAGTCTTTGCCAACCCCCAGGTGCAGGCACGGGGCATGCAGGTGAGCTTGCCCCATCCGGTGGCTGGCAGCACACCACTGGTGGCGAGCCCGATCCGACTGTCCGAGACGCCGGTGCGCTACCGTCATCCACCACCCGGCCTCGGCCAGCACACCCGGGAGGTTCTCGCCGAGACACTGGGGCTGGGCGACGACGCGTTGGACCGCCTGCAGGGCGATGGCGTCATCTGACGGCCGTCAATCGAACTCCGCCAACGCCTGATCGCGCAGCTTCAACAAGGCAGCGCTGGTGTCCACCCGGTAGGCCGGTTCGGCGTCCCGCAGCCCACGCACTGCGGCAGGCATGGCCTGCAGCGTGTTCCAGGCAAGATCATGGGCTGATGCGACAGGCTGTTCCGGCCTGACGATGGCACCCTGCTCCACCACCGGCACCAGCAGGGGCTCGGCGTCGCGCTGCTCATGGCGGCGGGTGATTTCGTCGTGGGTAATACGCCCATCGCCATCACGGAACCGCCAGACCTGCTTGGCGCCTGGGACGAGCTGCTTGCCCGGGGAGTTCTTCAGCCGCGGCTCGCCAGCGTACTCGGTGAGTTTGTAGGCCAGGTCCAGCGTCGGGGCGTCGGCAACGCTGCCCATCTCGGTGCCGACTCCGAATCCGTCGATGGGTGCGTCCGCAGCCAGCAGTGCCTGCACGGCGTGCTCGTCAAGCCCGCCACTGACGACAATGCGGATCCGCTGCAGGCCGGCGGTATCGAACCGTGACCGCACCTGTCTGGCCAGGGCACCAAGATCGCCGGAGTCCAGTCGCACGGCGCCAATATCCAGCCCCTCGTCCCGCGCCAGCCGGATGACCTTGTCCGCCGCGGCGAGGGTGTCGTAGGTATCCAGTAGCAGGGTGGTGCCCGGATAAAGTCGGGCGTAGAGGCGAAATGCTTCCTCCTCGTCGTGATGAGCCTGGATAAAGGAGTGCGCCATGGTGCCGCTGGCCTGCATCCCATAGCGCAGTGCGCCCAGCACATTGCTGGTGGCGGTGAGGCCGGCCACCTGATACGCGCGGACACCGCGCAGGGCAGCGTCCATGCCGTGCATCCGTCGCATGCCGAAATCCACCACCGGACGGCCATCTGCCGCCAGCACCACCCGCATCGCCTTGGATGCCAGCAGCGTCTCCAGGTTGATGTAATTCATCACCAGCGTTTCCAGCAACTGGGCCTCGATCACCGGCGCCCGCACCTCCAGCAAGGGCTCATGGGGAAACACCGGTGTACCCTCCGGCAGCACATGGATATCGCCGCTGAAGCGGAAGCCTTCCAACCAGGCGAGGAAGTCGCCCTTGAACAGTCCCAGGGTATCCAGACGATCGAGCTGAGCGCGGGGAAAGTGCAGCTCTGTCACCAGCCGCGCCACGTGCTCCTGGCCACAGGCCAGCATCACGTTGCGGTGCGCAGGCAGCTTGCGGAAGAACAGGCTGAACACCGCCGGCTCATGCATGCGCTCTGCCCAGTAGGCCTGGGCCATGGTCAGTTCGTAGAGGTCGGTCAGCAAGGCGAGTTCGTCGCTTTGCGGCCAGAGAGTGTGCATATCGGGACAATCCGCTCCGCCGGTCAGGTGCCGGCAGTGTAACGATAGACCCTGGGCGAGGAAACGCGGATGCCGCAACCGGCGTTGACCGGCGTCAAGCCGCGCAGGGTACGGAAGGCGTAGCATGCAGCGTCACGTTGGCTGCACAGCCACGGGAGAGCACCCATGTTTCGAGATCGGATCGATGCCGCCGACAGGCTCGCTGGTGCTTTGCGCCACTTGCGAGGCTTGAACCCCCTGATACTGGCCATTCCACGGGGCGGTGTCCCCATGGGCGCTATCGTCGCTGCTGCGCTTGGTGGCGAGCTGGATATCGTGCTGGTCCGCAAGCTACCGGCACCGGGTAATCCCGAATACGCAATCGGCGCTGTGGGCGAGGACGGTGCCGTGTATTGCTCCCCGGAGATGCGAGCCATCTACGGCTCGGATTATGTGGACCAGGCAGCACAGGAGCAGGTACAGCGACTGCAGACACGCCGGGCCATGTACACACCGGTTCGCACGTCCGTTGACCCGGAAGGCCGGGTAACCGTGGTGGTGGATGATGGCAGCGCCACCGGCGCCACCATGGCCATGGCGCTGCGCAGCGCCCGCGCGCGGCACCCTCGCCGCCTCATTGCGGCCCTTGCGGTGGCGCCGCCAGAGGTGTTACGGGACCTCGAGACACTGGCCGATGAAGTCGTCTGCCTGGAATCGCCGGAGCACCTCATGGCGGTGGGACAGTTCTTCACGGATTTCAGTCAGGTGAATGACGAGGCAGTGGTGCAGGCCCTGCGTCAGGCAGCGCAAGCAGGACTGCTGCAAACACCGGATGAGACATCACGCCCAGCAAGGCAACCATGAATTCAGCCACAGACCCACCGGCCGTCACCATGGCCGAGAAAGTGGCCTTTCTGAGTGTGGCTGACCACTATCCGGAAGCACCCCGGTCGGTCACGACGATCGAGACCCACTTCTCCCACGTGTTTCTCACCGACCGGCACGTCTATAAGCTGAAGAAGCCCGAGCGATTCCCCTCGCTGGACTTGTCCACTCTGGCCGCACGCCACAGAAACTGCCTGATGGAGACACGCGTCAATCGCGTGCTGTCTCCCGACGTCTATCTGGGCGTGGTACCGCTGCTCTGGAGTACGAACACGGGCCTCTCATTGAAGTCGGCCGGCGTTGCGGTGGACTATCTCGTGCACATGAGGCGCCTGGACGAGTGCGACAATCTGGCTTATCAGCTTCGCCACGATGGCCCAGCAGCCGACGAGGTCGACCGCGCCGCCGACACTCTGGCGGCATTCTACGCCAGGGGAAAGCGACGCCGGCCACTCAAGCTGGAGGAGCGCCACTACCGCCACCAAAGCCTGCGTGACGAAATCCATGACCACCTGGGACGCTGTCCGCCAGCCGATGCACTGTGCGATGCGCTGACGAGCTGGCTGGACAGTCAGGCCAAAACCCTGACAACACGCCATAGGGTCGACGCCCATGGCGACCTGCGCCCACAGCATGTCTACCTCGGCAAGCGCCCACTGTTGATCGACCGACTGGAATTCGATGCACGGCTGCGGCTGGTCGACCCCGTTGAGGAACTCTGCTTCTTGCGGCTGGAATGCGACCGCCTTGGGGGAAGGTGGGTGGGCGAGCGTTTCCTCGACCGCTATGCGGCCCTTACGGGAGACAAGCGCCTGTCCGGACTGGAGAACTACTACGAGGCGGGACGGGCCCTGCTCTGGGCCTTGCTGGCAGCGAGGCACCTGGCAACAACTACCGGGGATGAAAGGCACTGGCACCAACGTGCGTACGACTACCTGAACCGTGGCTTGGGCCGCATGGGCGTGTTCAGTCGCAGGGTGCTCGAAGCGCCTTGATGGCACAAGCCAGGAGCGGCTCCACCGGAATGATCTGCAGGTGCTCTGGTGGCTGTTCCAGCAGCGAGCTTTCCACGGAGTTGGTGACCCACAATCTATCCACCAGGGACGGTCCCAGCAAACTGCCTGCACCACCCGCAAACAGCCCATGGCTGGCCACGGCGACAACCTCCGCCGCGCCACCCTGCCGGCAGGCTTCCGCGGCCCTTGCCATGGTGGTTCCACCGGCAATGAGGTCGTCAACGATGACCGCTCGGCAGCCGTCCAGTCGGCCGACCACCGCGTCCCCTGTTACATGGTCATCAGTACGGTGCTTCTCCATGAAAACCAGATGGGATGTTTGCCCCGTGGCCTCCTCGACTGCGGCGCGAAAAAGCTCGGCACGTTTGACACCGCCAGTGTCCGGCGAGACCACGGCCAGGGGCAGCGCTGACGGCAGCTCCGCGAGCTTCTGCGCGAATGCGTGGCGCGCCTCGAGATGCACGGTTTCGCAGCGAAAGGCATTCTCGAAGGCGGCCACGTTGTGCACATCGAGCACAACCATACGTGCCGTACCCATTGCTTCGAACAGCGCGGCCAGATACCGCAGTGTGAGCGGGTCCTGGGGCTTGGTGCGGCGGTCCTTCCGGGCGTAGGGCAGGTAGGGGGCCACCACGGTGACGCGGGCCGCGCCGGCGTCCCGCAGCGTGGCAACGAGCAACAGCACGCGCATCAACCGGTCATTGACGCCATCGTTAGCCGAGCCGGCCAGTCGCGCGACGATGTAGACATCCTGATGGCGGACATCCACCAGCGGTCGGATCTTGTGCTCCCCGTCCTCGAACAGGCGCTCCTCCAGGGGAGCCAGTTCGATACCCAGTGCTTCACCCATGCTCTCGCGGAACCCGGCGGACTCACCGGGCGCGAAAACAAGCATGCCGTGATCACCACTCAACGGCGCGGGTACCGTGGCGTCAGGCCGACGGGCAACGCGCCCGCACGCAGACCATGGCCGCCGGAACTGTTGCGGGGACCAATGGGAATGAGGCTGCCGTCGAGAAACCGCGGCCGTTCACCATCTTTCATCCTGGCGTAATCCACGGGCTCGGCCTGCAGCAGTTCGTCACGTGTGGTATCAAGCAGGAAGGATTCCCCATCGTCATCCAGGTCATCGTAGCGCACCGCGACCTTGTGGGTGCCAATCCCCAGGAAACCGCCCACGGGGATAATCACGGCCACCATACGCCGATCGGCGATCAGCAGGTCATCAATAAAGCCGATCCATTCGCCCCTGGCATTCCAGATCGGCTCCGACAGCAACCAGTTGAGCCGATTGTGCGGGCGCACGGAGTCTCGCTCGTAGGTGGCCAGCTGGTTGATCTCTTCGCGGCCGAGATCGCTCTGGAAGCTGGGACCGAAGTCGTGCCATTCGGCGGTCAGGCGATCGTACTCAAGAATCAGCCGACTGCTGCCAATGCCGAACACACCACCGACCGACAGCACGACGGCATGCAGATCCAGGCGGTCGAAAATAGCGTCATTGACCGTGCCGAGCCTCTCGCCATCGGCGTCATGGACCACAGCGCCGAGTATATCCTGCGCACTCCACAACGGCGGCGCATTGCCCGTCTCGTCGGCGATTGCCTTCTGACCGAGCACACAGATCATGAACAGACAGACGGCGACAAAGCCCCTGTGCACAACGCCTCCCGAGCGATGACAGACACGACGATAGCACCGACACTGCGGTGCTCTCCGAATACGTGTTTACCTCTTTATATAGAGTGCCCGGAAACAAATGCAACAGGTTGCGACCGAATCAGCGCAACCGGTTGCATGACGGCCAGACGGAATCCATTACTGATTGTCAGCTCCTGAGCGCAGGGGCCCGAGCGTGCCATCTCCCATGATCCAACCCGGGGACAGATCGAAGCCCTCCGGAATATCCTGGATCTGCCGCACCGGCCCCATGGGCCCGCGGTCGGTTACCCAGACTTCGGGCCGGTCACTGCCGCTGGCGGTCTGCACCAGCAACTCGTTGGCCGCGCTGGAAAGCGGCGTCAACGGCTCGCCCCCCGGCAGTCGCGACGGTGGCGCATCACCCATGAAGACCTCCGGCAGCGGCACGATGGCCTGACCCGGCTCCATCACCCCTCCGCCGTCAGCGGATCGCGTGGGCGCCAGGGGACCGGGGGCCTCCCAGGGCCGACCCTGGAGCAGCGCACCACCGGGGTCGTTCGGCTGGTCACCACGCATGCCGCTGACCAGCGCCTGGAAATCAAGCTCGGGTATGCCCGCACCGGGCTGCCCCTGGGAAGTGGCACCCGTGTTACCCGGCGCCACTGGCACGATGGCCGTTACTTCGGGCATCCCGGGTTCCGGAATGTGCGGCGCGGTCATGGTGCGATCGGGAAACATGCCTTCAACGGAGCTGATTGGCTGCGGTGCATCCGGCGTCGTGAAAGAGTCTACATCCCGGTTGATGGTCGGCGTCGGGGGCGGCATGCCAAGACCCTGCTCCCGCGCAGTCTCCGCCACGTTCATGCGCAAGGTCGTGTTGCCCACCCTGGCGTTGACGTCGCGTTCGGCCATGAAGGGCACCTGTTCGTTGAAGTCCCGCAATACGCGGGCGGCTTCGCTTTCACGCTGCAGCCGGGCGGCCTCGGCCGGATCGAAACTCACCGATGCATTGCCCAGGGGTACTGACTGGGACTGGCCGTCCCGAATGGCCTTCAATGTACCAGGACCTGAGCCGAGGATGGACTGGAAGGCGGACAGGCCCGCGTGGCCGAGGTTGATCTCGTCGGCGCGTCCGTCGGCGGCCATCTCCGCCATGTATTGGCCACCGCTGACGACGGCATCCAGCACCATCTTGGACGGCTCATTGGGCAGATTGATGTTGATGGGTGTCGCCAGCAGGCCGACGCCGAACGCAGTGCCGCGCACCTTGGCGGCATCGCCGATGGCTTGCAGCGTCTCGGCGCGGTCGGTTTCGTCATCCATGACCGCGGCCAGGGAGTCCACGGCGAGGAAACCACCGTTGGCCGTGCCGCCCATGGCGGTATGGATCTTGGCGCCCTCGATGGCCTTGGTCTTGAGAGTTGCGCCCGGCGCGCTGACAGTTTCAACCAGCCCCGGCAGCATGGCCTTGCCAACGGCCCCCGTCCCGCCAAGCACGCCACCGGCAAGGCCATCGAGGAGCTTCGTCTGCGTCAGGTCACCGGCGTCGGTGTTGGAGCGCTCCAGCAGTCCGGCCATGCTCAACGCGCTGTAGGTGATCGAGGTGTTTTCGCTCTCCACACCCGGCAGGAAGTTATTGGTAAACCAGGTATCAAGCCCCTGCTCGATGTCACTCAGGACCAGGTTGGTACCGGCGCCGAACGTCGCACCAGTGCCGATACCGCTCGCAATGGCCCCGGGGCCGGTGGGTAAGCCTGCGGTGCCGCCTGCCGCAAACCCGAGGGCGCCAACGGACACCACCGCCATGCCCTTGCCGGCGCCGTACATCGTCTTGCCGATGCCCTGCACGGTCAGCGCGGTCTCCCGATGCGCCTGCAGGGTGCGCTCATGCTCGTCGTTCCAGTCTGCGACGACCTGCCCGATCTGACGCTGTGCCGTTGCCACATCCAGATCACCGGCCCGCAGGTCCGCCCGGATCTCGCCCAGCTTTTCCAGCGTTTCGACGTTATTCCGGTGGGCATCGTTATCGAAACCACCCTGGAAGACCGAGCGCACACCGTCAAAACCGGCCACGAGATCGTGCCGTCGCTCCAGGCGCCCCGCCTCCTGCAGGTGGATCTCGGACTTGAGCTGGTAGATCTGCTGCTCGACGCCCTGGGCAGAGGACGGCTCGCTGCCCGTACCGGTCTTCACGCCCCCCGGTGTCGAGACCTCACCCTCTTCAACCGCCTCGGTGATGTTCTCCATGGTCTCCCGGGCGCTGACCAGACGGCCAGGCAAGGCGTCACCCGCGCGATGCGGCCACTGCTTGCCATCCACCTCGCCGAGCGTCCGGTGCTTGTCCAGCACCGGATGCTTGGAGCCGGCTTCGGTCTGACGGTTCAGGGATTCGCTGAACTCCCCCACCTGCCGATTGACGGAATCCGGCGTCTGGGAAGACGGCGGAACCTGCTGATTGGGGGTGGGATGGTTGACATGATTATTCGGATTGGGCGAAGGCGTCGCCATGATTGCTCTCCTCCTCGCCGGCATTTTTGCCGATCGTATCGTGCTATTGCCCCTGACCGTAGAAGGAGGATTCAGGAAATAAAATCAAGCTTTCGGCGTAGTACCTGCGGCAGTCAGGCGGTTGAAAGCGCAAGCTGGTAGAGCGCGGAATCCACGTTTCCGCCGGATGCCACAACGATCACCACGTCGCCGTCGATGGCCTGGGAGCGACAGAGCGCGGCGGCCAGCGCCACGGCGCCACCGGGTTCCAGCACCAGCTTGAGCCGGGAGAATGCGACGGCCATGGCACGCAGGGCCTCGTCATCGCTCACCACCAGACCGGGGCCGCAATGCCGCTGCAGGATCGGGAAGGTCAGCGCCCCGGGCATGGGCGTCACGATGGCGTCGCAGATGGAGCGGGCGCCGGGCTCGTTCCCGACCCGTCGCCCCGCGGCCAGTGAGCGCGTTGTGTCATCGAAGCCCGCCGGCTCGCAGGGACGGGGCCGCAGGCCCGGGGCGCGAGCGGCGAGCGCAAGCGAGATGCCGGCGGTGAGCCCGCCGCCGCCGCAGCAGACCAGCACATCCGCCTCGGTGATGCCGAATTCCTCCGCCTGCCGGGCGATCTCCAGCCCCACCGTTCCCTGGCCGGCGATCACCAGTGGTTCATCGTAGGGCCGGACAAGGGTCAACCCACGGTCCCGTTCCAGTGCCTCGCCCAGTGCCTCGCGACTTTCCGTATCCCGGTCATAGAGCACCACCTCGGCGCCCAGGGCGCGGGTGTTGTCGATTTTCAGCGCCGGGGCGTCCGCGGGCATGATGATCACCGCTGGCACGCCGTGCATCCGGGCCGCCAGGGCGATCGCCTGGGCATGGTTGCCCGACGAGTAGGCCAGCACGCCGCGGGACCGGATCGCGCTATCCAGCGCCGACAGGGCTGACCAGGCCCCCCGGAACTTGAACGAGCCGGTGTGCTGCAGGCACTCGGCCTTGACCAGCACGCGGCGCCCTGCCAGTTCGTTGATGAACGGTGACTCCAGCAGGGGAGTCACCCGGGCCACGCCATCCAGACGACGTGCGGCCGCCACGACACTTTCGATTGAAGTCATCGGCCGATCATACGGAAGGAAGCGCTGGCGTAGTAGCATGGCCCGCACATCGGTCAGGAGGAGACATCATGCAGACCCTGTGCGAACGGCTCGGGATCCGCTATCCGATCATTCAGGCGCCCATGGCCGGCGGCCCGACCACGCCGGAACTGGTGGCCGCGGTGAGTAACGCCGGCGGCCTGGGCTCGTTCGGGCTGGCGTCGACGCAGCCCGGGGACATGCGCGAGCTGATCCAGCGCGCGCGGGCGCTGACCAACGGCCCGATCAACGCCAACCTGTTCATCTACCCGGAGTCGCGCACTCCGGACGATGCGATAGTGGACGCCGCCATCGACGCCCTGAAGCCGTATTTCAGTGCGCTCGGCGCGGAGCCGCCGAGCGGGGTGCCCGCACCCTATGCGCCGGATTTCGCGGCGCAGCTCGATTGCCTGTTCGACCTCCGCCCCGAGGTGGTGACCTTTCATCTGGCGGCGCCGGAGGCGGCCCTGGTCGGCCGCCTGCAGGCTGCGGGCATGGTTGTCGGCGCATCCGCCACCAGCCCCGCTGAGGCCCGGGCCCTGCTGGTCAGCGGCGTCGACTTCATCGTCGCCCAGGGCGCCGAGGCCGGGGGTCACCGGGGCACATTTCTCGGCGACACCGAATCCGGCATGGTCGGCACCATGGCGCTGACCCGACTACTGGTTGCCGAGATGCGCGATCACGGTACCTCGGTGGTGGCCGCCGGGGGCATCATGGATGGCGCCGGCATGGCTGCGGCGATGGCTCTCGGCGCAGCCGGCGTGCAATTGGGCACGGCGTTTCTCGCCTGCCCGGAATCCGGCGCTTCACCGGTGCACAAGGCGGCCCTGGCCACGGCCGGCGAGGTGGGAACACGCATCACCCATCACTTCTCCGGCAAACCCGCTCGCACCGTGACCAATCGCTTCGCGATTGACAGCGCCGCCCGCTCGCTGCCGTATCTGCCATTTCCGGTGCAGAACAAGTTGACCGGCGGACTGCGTGCGGCGTCTGCCAGGGCTGGCACCGGTGACTTCATGTCGCTCTGGGCCGGACAGGCGGCAGCACTGGTCCGGGACCTTCCGGCCGCCGACCTGATGGCGCGCCTCCTGCAGGAGTACGACACAGCCCGTGCGGCACTGCCGGATCTGCAGGGAAACGGGTAGACTCTCGGCTCATTTCGTACACATTCCGACGGGGAGCGCGCATATGCTGGTCATGATTCTGGGGCTGGTCATCTTTCTCGGTGCACACTCGGTGCGCATAGTTGCCGATGACTGGCGTGGCGCCCAGATTGCGCGCTTCGGTGAAGGTGGCTGGAAGGCGATCTACGCAGCGGTATCCATTCTGGGGCTGATCATCGCCATTTATGGCTACGGCATGACGCGGATCGACGCGGTCTTCGTCTGGTTCCCGCCCCGCGGGCTCTACCACCTGACCGCCCTGCTAATGATCCCCGCCTTCATTCTGCTCGCGGCGGCCTACGTGCCGCGCAACCACATCAAGGCGAAGCTTGGCCACCCCATGGTCCTGGCCGTCAAGGTCTGGGCGTTGTCGCACCTGCTAGTGAACGGCCGCCTGGGCGATATCATCTTCTTCGGCGCCTTTCTGGTCTGGGCGGTGCTTCTGTTCCGGGTCTCCCGGCGGCGTCCTGCCCCGGATGTCGCGCCCACCGCCGTGGGTACGGTGACCACTGTCGTTGTCGGCCTGGTTGCCTACCTGGTGTTCGCCTTCTACCTGCATCGCATCGTCGCCGGTGTGTCCGTCATGGGCTGACTAGGCGTCGACAAGCCCGGCGAGCCGCTCGACGTGAGGGTCGTTCACGCGAAGCGCGCGCAGGGCCTCGGCGAGGCGCAGCAGGTAGTCGCGGTTACTGCCGCTGGGGCCCGCCGATGCGGCAATCTGTGCCGCGATGGCGGTGTCGGGGGCGGGCCCGAGATAGGCCGGGTTGTCCGCCCGGGCAATGTAGACCAGACCATCGACCCGCTCGTCGTCATCGAGCTGGAAAGGGAGCGACAGCCGCAGGTAGCCGTTCTTTTCACGCCGGTCCAGGTGATCGAAGACTTCCGGCGTAACCTGGTAGGCCATGCCGTGGCAGACAGCACCCGGCTCTTCCACCAGCGTCACCACGCGACCGGGCGCCTTCGGCGTGCCGCGGTGATCGTGGGAGCCCTGCCAGAAGCGCCGCACCCAGCCGGAGATGGATCCCGGCCGGCGCAGCAGCCAGGGGAAGTCGGCCTTGTAGATCAGCGATCCGTAGCCGAACAGCCAGACCGGAATGCCGTCCTGCAGGGCATGCCTGCGCTGATTGATCGTGATCGTGTTGGCGGCATCCAGCATTCAACCGGCATCCCGATACCGCCAGCCCTTGCCATCCAGTTCGGCCCTGAGTTCGGACATGGCGCGATCAACCTCTCCGACGTCACCGGTCAGCCCGAGTTCAAGCTCGTAGTCCGGCGGACACCAGCGCGGCAAGCACGACACCCGCAGAGCCGGGTAACGGGTGGTGAAATCCTCCAGCACGGGAGTCATGTCGCTTTCCCGTACGCCAATCACGGTCACGGTCTCTTCCTTGCGACTGCCCACCGCGTGGCGATCGGCATAGAGCGCGTCCAGCACCCACTCCACCATGGGCCAGGCCATGTTGGGGAAGCCCGGTACGAAGTGATGGCGTTGCAGGCTGAACCCGGGCACCCGGTTCACCGGATTGGGGATCAACTCGGCACCCGCCGGGAACTCCACCATGCGCCGTCGGCGATCGACTCCTTCCGGCCCGAACTGCTCCTCCAGCAGACGCAATCCCTCAGGATGCGCCTCCAGCGACAGCCCCGCCGCCTCTGCCGCGCAATGCCGCGTGCGGTCATCCGGGGTGCCACCGATACCGCCAAAACTGAAGACGACATGCCCCTGGGCGAACGTCTCGCGGAGATTCTGCGTCAGTATGGCGGGATCGTCCCCCAGGTAACGTGCCCAGGCAAGCTCGAGCCCCCGGGCCGCAAGCAGCTCGATAACGGTGCGCATGTGCTTGTCCTGGCGCTTACCGGACAATATCTCGTCGCCAATGATGATGGCGCCAAAACGTGGCGTTGATTGCGGACTCACGATGCCGATCTCCCGAACGCGCCGGCGGGTGACTGGATGATCTCGGGCAGTTGCGACAGGGTGCGGATCTCCACGTAGGGCACCCGGGGCAGGCGGTCCGGCCACGGCATGCCCTCACGGTTCAGCCAGACAGCACCGATACCGGCCTGCGCGGCACCGAAGACGTCTGTTTCCGGATCATCACCGATGTGCAGCATCTCTGCGGCAGCCACGTTCGCCGTGCGAATGGCGGCCTGAAACATGGGAGCGGCGGGCTTGGCGGCGCCCACGTCACTGGCAAGGATGGATGCGGCAAAGTAGTGGCCGATGCCGATACGGTGCACATCCGCGTTGCCGTTGGTGAGCGCAATCAGCGTATAGCGGCCGTGCAGCGCATCCAGCAGCGGCTGCGTCTCATCGTAGAGCTGAACGTCGTTGCGACCGGCCATGAAAATCCGCATTGCCTGACGGGCGGCGATGGCCGGCGCTCCGGCGGCGTCGGTGATCCGGCGGAATGTACGCAGCCGTATTTCTCCCAGGTCATGGGCAATGTCCGGGGCCGCCTCCAGCACCCGCTGGCGCTCACGCAGAACAAGCTCAGGTGAATACCGTTCACCAACCACGGGGTAGTGCTGCAGCAAGAAATCATGCACCCGGCTTTCTGCCCGCTCGATGACCTGATCCAGGCTCCAGAGGGTGTAATCAAGATCGAAACTCAACGCGCGCAGGCGACTCATGAAGGTGACTCCTCAAGTTCCCGCCATAGACAACGCCCACCGGCTGCCTCGTCGAGCCGTTTCAGCCATGCTTCATGGGCTTCCCGCTCCGCCGTGGTGGCGACAATGACCCGCAACGCGTCACCGCTACGCTTGACCCGGCGCGGCTCCCGGCGACGCATGCCACCACCGTCGTCATCTGATTCGGCACTGCCCAGGTGCAGGGCACCCTGGCCCCCGGTCATTGCCAGATAGACGTCGCAGAGGATCTCCGAGTCCAGCAGCGCGCCATGGAGTTCGCGCTGCGAGTTGTCGATGTCGTAGCGCTTGCAAAGCGCATCGAGGCTATTCCGCTGGCCGGGATGGCGCCCGCGGGCCAGCAGCAGCGTATCAATGACAGCACAGATATCGGCAACCCGGGGACCCGGTTCGGGCAATAACGAGAACTCGTAGTCAATGAATCCGATGTCAAAGGCTGCGTTGTGGATCACCAGTTCGGCGTCGCGAATGAACGCCAGGAAATCCTCCGCGACATCGGCGAAACGGGGCTTGCCCACCAACTGGTCGTTGGTGATCCCGTGGACCGCCGCCGCGCCGGCGTCGATCTCCCGATCCGGTTGCAGGTACTGATGAAAGGTCCGCCCGGTACGGCGGCGATTCACCATCTCCACCGCACCGATTTCGATGATGCGATGGCCATCCCGCGTTTCCAGGCCCGTGGTTTCCGTGTCCAGCACGATCTGCCGCATGACTAACCTCTGTTCAATTCGTCGATACCCCGGTTGGCGAGGGCATCCGCCGCCTCGTTACCGGGGTCACCGCTATGGCCCTTGACCCAGCGCCAGCGGACCCTGTGCTTCTGATTGAGCGTGTCGAGCGCCAACCAGAGATCGGCGTTTTTGACCGGTTTTTTCGCTGCCGTCTTCCAGCCACGGCGCTTCCAGCCGTCGAGCCACTCGGTGATGCCCTTGCGCACGTATTCCGAATCCGTCACCAGTTCCACGTCGCAGGGCCGCTTCAGGGACTCAAGCGCCCTGATTGCCGCCGTGAGTTCCATGCGATTGTTGGTGGTCTCCGCCTCGCCCCCGTAGAGGGCCTTCTCGCGACCATTCCATTGCAGCAGCGCACCCCAGCCTCCCGGCCCCGGATTCCCCCGGCAGGCGCCGTCGCTGTAGATCCTTACCTCGGCCATGAAACGTTCCAAGTCGATTGTGTCGGCGCTGTAGTCTATCGCATGCCGTTCACTGATCCAGCTGACGGTTTTTGCCAACACATTGACCACTGCAACCAGCGCGGTAGGATTATGCGCCATGATTACTATCACAGAAATTCGCGCCTTTTCGGACAACTACATCTGGCTGCTTGAGTGTCAGGGCGAGACCCGTGTCGCCGTGGTCGACCCCGGCGACGCAGGTCCGGTGGTCGAGGCACTGGATGCCCGCGGGCTGGAACTCGGTGCCATCATCACGACGCACCATCACGGCGATCATGTGGGAGGCGTCACAGAACTCCTGTCACGCTGGCAGGTGCCCGTTTATGGGCCAGCGGGGGAGACCATCCCCGGGCGCACCCACGCCCTGTCCGAGGGCGATCGCATCCGGATCGACTTCCTCGATCTGGATCTCGACGTATTCGATGTGCCCGGCCACACAGCCGGGCATATCGCCTATGCCGGCGACGGCATGCTGTTCTGTGGAGACACCCTGTTTGCCGGAGGCTGCGGGCGCCTGTTCGAGGGAACGCCGGAGCAGATGTACACCTCCCTGGGGAAACTGGCAAAGCTGCCTAAGGAGACCCGGGTCTATTGTGCCCATGAGTACACCGAGGCCAATCTGCGCTTCGCGAGTCGCGTCGAGCCAGACAACAAACCGCTGCGGGCGCGTCTTGAGTCAGTCCGCGCTCTGCGCGCCGATGATCGATGCACTCTGCCCTCGACCCTGGCCGAGGAGCTGGAAACCAATCCGTTCCTGCGGGCAGATGTGCCTAACGTGAAGCAGTCCGCAGAAAAACATGTCGGACACGGCTTGACTGGGCCGGTCGACGTATTCGCCGCCGTCCGACGCTGGAAGGATACCGGCTAACCGCGCGGCGACCGCAACGCGCGGCGTACACTTTGCACCACCCCCGGCCGCAGGCACTTGTGCATCCGGGTTCCCGATCCGCAGCGTGTCCTTGCGGCATGCCTGACGCGGATGAACACGAACAAGGACAATACGGGAGATCGACCGGTGACCCCCACTCGGTTGCTATTGTTGGGTTTTACCCTGAGTGGCGTGATTGGCTGCGCCCAGTTCCAGCTTCAGTCGGAAAGCACCCCGGAGACACCGGAGGACACCACCGCCGACGTCAAGCTATGGGCCGACTTCCTCGATGCACCGGACGCGATTTCCGCCGCCGTGCCACCTGCCATTTCCGAGCAGGCCTCGCCCTATCCGGACGATCTCTGGGCACGCGTGCGGGCAGGTTTCGCGATGGACGGTGTCGACCATGAGCGCACCGCCGCGGAACTCGCCTACTACAAGCGCCACCCGGTGTTCCTCGACCGGGTCAGCGAGCGCGCCACGCCGTATCTCTACCACATCGTCTCCGAGGTGGAAGCCCGGGGCATGCCCATGGAGATCGCCCTGCTTCCCGTGGTGGAAAGCGCGTTCCAGCCGTTCGCCTATTCTCATGGCCGGGCTGCCGGAATCTGGCAATTCATTCCCGGCACGGCCCGGCATTTCGGGCTGAAACAGACCTGGTGGTATGACGGCCGCAGGGACATCATCGCCTCCACCGAGGCCGCACTCACCTACCTTGAGCGCCTGAACAACATGTTCGACGGCGACTGGCAGCTGGCGCTTGCAGCCTACAACGCCGGCGAAGGCACGGTAATGCGGGCGATTCGCCGCAATCAGGCCGAGGGGCTGCCCACGGATTACTGGAGCCTGCGTCTGCCCCAGGAAACCCGGCAGTACGTGCCACGCCTGCTGGCAATTCGTGAACTGGTCGATGCCCCGGATGAACACGGCATGGCCATGCGCTCCATCCCCAACCAACCTTACCTGGAAGTGGTTGAAGTGGGCTCCCAGATCGACCTCGCCCTGGCGGCAGACCTGGCCGATCTGACCATCGACGAACTCTACGTGCTCAACCCCGGCTTCAATCGCTGGGCCACCGACCCGGAAGGCCCCCACCGCCTGGTCGTGCCCATCGACAATGCCGAAGTCTTTGCCGGCAACCTGGAATCCATTCCTCCCGCAGAGCGGGTTCAGTGGGCGCGCCACCGGGTGGAGCCGGGGCAGACCCTGGGACAGATAGCCCGGCGTTACAACACCACGGTGTCCGTCCTGCAGGAAACCAACAATATCAATGGCCACGTGATTCGCGCCGGCTCCCATCTCATCGTGCCGACGTCGAGCCGGCCATCCCAGCAATACGCGCTTAGCGCCGATCAGCGCCTGACGCGCAACCAGAACCGCTCCCGCAACGGCAACCGGGTGGAGCACCGCGTGCAGCGAGGCGATACCTTCTGGGGTCTTTCACGCCGCTACGGCGTGGGCGTTCGGCAGATCGCGCAGTGGAACAACATGGCTCCGGCGGACACCCTGCGGCCGGGCCAGACCCTGGTGATCTGGGCCTCTGACAGCAACGGACGACAGGCCGGAAACAATGGCCCCGCCCAGGGGCAGCCCATTGTGCAGCGGGTGCGCTACACGGTGCGTCAGGGGGATTCGCTCTACCGGATCGCGCAGCGTTTCCGGGTTAGCGTGGATGATCTGCGAGCCTGGAACAACCTGTCGGGACAGCGCTATCTGCAGCCGGGGCAGCAGCTCACCCTGCATGTGGACGTTCGCAACCAGAGCGGAAGCTGAATCATCATACTGCGAACCAGGCAAAACCCAGGGAAGCGCTGAAATATTCACGCTTCCCTGGCTTGCAGTCTCAGGACTCGCGATGCTCCGGCAGGGTGATGTTGAGCTCGAGGATTTCGCAGTCGCCTTCCTTGTCCAGGTGAATCTGCACGGCGTCGTCGTCCACGGTAACGTACTTGCGGATGACCTGGAGCAATTCATCCTGCATGGCCGGCAGATAATCCGGCCCGCCGCGCTGGGAGCGCTCTCTGGCGACCAGGATCTGCAAGCGCTCCTTGGCCACCTGGGCCGTGTTCTTGCGCTGCGAACGGAAATAGCTGAGCAGGCTCATCATATCGATCAGCTCCCGAAGAGGCGGCCGAACAGGCCCTTTTTCTGGACGTCCAGAAAGCGGTGTGGGCGCTCTTCGCCGAGGAAACGGGCAACGGCATCCTGGTAGGCCTGCCCCGCGTCGGTGTCCTCTTCCAGAATCACCGGAACCCCGGCATTGGAGGCGTTCAGCACGGCCTTGGACTCGGGAATGACGCCGAGGAGGTCAATACCCAGGATCTCGTGCACGTCCTCGAGACTGAGCATGTCCCCCTGGGACACACGCTCTGGCGAATACCGCGTCAGCAACAGGCGCTCACGCACCGGTTCTCGGCCTTCCTCGGCACGCCGGGACTTGCTCGACAGGATCCCCAGCACCCGGTCGGAGTCTCTCACCGAAGACACCTCGGGATTGGTCACCACGATGGCCTCGTCGGCGTGGTACATGGCCATCAAGGCACCCCGCTCGATACCCGCCGGCGAGTCACAGACAATGTAGTCGTTGTCCTCAGACAGTTCCGCCAGCACCTTGGCCACGCCCTCGTCAGTCAGCGCGTCCTTGTCGCGGGTCTGGGAGGCGGCCAGGATGCACAGCCCCGGTACGCGCTTGTCCTTGATCAGCGCCTGGTTCAGGGTCGCCTCCCCGTTGATGACATTGACGAAGTCATAGACCACGCGTCGCTCGCAGCCCATGATCAGGTCCAGATTACGCAGGCCGACGTCGAAATCGACTACCGCCGTACGATGCCCGGCCTTGGCCAGGCCAGTAGCCACGGCTGCGCTGGTGGTGGTCTTGCCCACCCCGCCCTTGCCGGAGGTGACCACGATGATTCTCGCCACTTCCAAATCCTCCCATTGCCCGCGCGTCGCGGGCGTCGCCCAACGCTGTGGTACTCGTAATTGTCAGAGCGGCTGAATATCGAGTATGTCGCCGTCGCGCAGCGCGATCTGCACGGCAGCCCCACGGACACTCTCTTCAAACTGCTCACTGACACTGTAGGTTCCAGCCACCGACACCAACTCCGCCCAGAACTTCTGACAGAAAATCCGGGCTTCCCTGTCGCCACGCACGCCAGCAAGGGCCCGACCATGCAGGCTGCCATAGACATGGATGTTGCCATCGGCGAGCAGCTCGGCACCGGGGCTGACCGCACCCAGCACGACCAGGTCACCGCCCCGGGCATAGATCTGCTGCCCCGATCGAACCGGCTGCTTGACCAACATGGTGGCGCTTGCCCCGGGCTCCGGCACCGCCTGGGGTCTGGCTCCCTGCGCTTTCGCCGCCGGCACGTCGGAGCCACCGGAGAAGACGCCAATTCCCGCCTCACGGGCCGCCTCACGCCAATGGTCGGCACCACCGCGGATACCCACGGGCAGGAACTCACGTGCGCGGAGCAACCCCACCAGACCGGGCAGATCCAGGTGCAGATCCGAGTCATCGACGGCTTCGACGTCGAGGATGACGGGCAGGTGACGGAAGAAGTCGGGGGCATCCCGCATGCGCTCATCAAGCTCCCGAGCCAGTACCTCGACCGACGGGTCGAGCAGACGCAGCACGGTCAGGGTCATCATGCGACCCTTGAGTTCGAGCGCAGGATTACGTCGCTGTTTTGCCTGGGTCATCCCCTGTCCAGAACTTGAACTACGCGTGCCGGGGGCTCTATGCGGCCTCCTGTACGCGTCGTTGCGGATGTCGCTCACGGGAGGTGAGCGCCGATGCGCCTTTATAGCGCGCAGCCTACGCCTGTTCAAGGCGTCGCCACAACCCAACAGCAGGTCGTTCAGTTCTGCGGGCGGGCCAGCTTGAGCGTCCAGTAGTGGCGGTAACGGGTTTCGGCTGCCGTTGTCAGCGCAAGACCGATTTCCGTCACGTTCGGATTCATCAGGTTGCGGCAATGCCCGGGGCTCTCCAGCCAGCCCACCATGACCGCGTCCACCGTGTCGTAACTTGTTCCCGCGGCGATATTTTCGGCCCAGGAGGCGGCATTGTAGCCCACGTTGGCGATACGCTCCCCGGCCCCGAGGCCATCGGAGCCGGTATGGCTCAGGCTGTCGTGGAGATTTTCGGCCAGGTCGTCCGAGTGGCCCTGGGCCGCGTCCTCCAGAGCGTCGCTCCAGCCGACGTCGGCCACCGCCGGCATGAACTCGCCGCCGCAGTCCCGGGCGTCTGATCTGATCGCGTTCAGGGCCTGTACCGCCGCCGTGCCATGCAACTCGGACGGCGGCTCTGATGGCGGCGACGTTGGCGCTGTCTCGCCGCCGGACGCACGCATCCCGGTTGAAAGGTTGCAGGCCGCCAGGGGCAATACCAGTGCTGCAATCGAGATCCGTCGAACCAGCTTCATGCCGTTTCCTGCCCCGGGGTGTCCATGATGTTGCCAGCCTATCGCCTTGGCCGGTGTGCGTCAGCTGTCTCGATCACACGACAGCAGGCTTGACCTTCCAATTGTTAGAAGGTTTATAAACTGGAAAAGATTCTTCACCAAGGGACGCGGATGTGGCCACTGAACAGCATTCCCAGACTTTGAGCTTCCGCGTCGAGGGCATGCATTGCGCCTCCTGCGTCGGCCGCGTCGAGCGCACATTGCAGGCAGTCCCCGGCGTCGACCAAGTCAGCGTCAACCTCGCCACCGAGCGGGCAAGCCTGGACGTGAACGACGCATTCGATATGGCGGCGGCCATGTCCGCAGTGCGCGATTCGGGCTTTAAACCGGCGGTAACGTCGGCAGAGCTGCACGTCTCAGGCATGAACTGTGGCTCCTGCGTGCGCCGCGTGGAAACAGCGTTACTCGATGTACCGGGCGTGCAGCAAGCCAGCGTCAACCTGGCAAGTGGCGTCGCCCGGGTGGATTTCATTGACGGCTTGACCAGTCCGGAGGGTCTGCGCGACGCACTGCAGCAGGCCGGCTATAAATCCGACGCCAGCGGCGAGGACAGCCACGAGACCGCCCGACGCCACCGGGAGACAGAGCAGGAGGCGCTGCGCCGCAGCACGCTCATCGCAGCCGCGCTGACTGCGCCCATCTTCGTGCTGGAAATGGGCTCCCACATGATCCCGGGGCTGCACCACTGGCTGATGGGGCAATTCAGCCTGATGACGCTGCTGCTGTTTCAATTCGTGCTCGGCAGCGCCGTGCAGTTTGGCCCGGGCTTGCGCTTCTACCGCACCGGCGGCCCCGCCCTGCTCCGCTGGGCCCCGGACATGAACTCCCTGGTCATGCTGGGCACGACGGCAGCCTATGGCTATTCGGTTATCGCCACCTTTGCCCCCGGCCTGCTGCCCGCCGGCACCGTGAACGTTTATTACGAGCCGGCCGCGGTGATCATCACGCTGGTCCTGCTGGGACGCTATCTCGAAGCCCGGAGCAAGGGCCGGACCAGTGCCGCCATCCAGCGCCTGCTGGGGCTACAGGCCCGCACCGCCCGCATCGAGCGCGAGGGGCGCACCATGGACGTGGCCATCGAGCAGGTCCAGGTGGGGGATATCGTGCTGGTCCGTCCCGGCGAGAAAGTCCCGGTAGACGGCCGCATCGTCGACGGCAGCAGTTTCGTGGACGAGTCCATGATCACCGGTGAAGCGGTGCCCGTGGCCAAGGGTGATGGCGACTCGGTGGTCGGCGGCACAATCAATCGCACCGGCAGCGTGCGTTTCGAGGCAACCGGTGTCGGCGCCGACACCATGCTGGCCCGCATCGTGGCCATGGTGGAACAGGCCCAGGCGGCGAAGCTGCCCATCCAGGGCCTGGTGGATCGCGTCACGGCATGGTTTGTACCCGCCGTCATGCTGGCCTCGGCACTGACCTTCCTGATCTGGCTCGCCTTCGGCCCCGCCCCGGCACTCACTTTCGCACTGGTGAATGCGGTGGCTGTGCTGATCATTGCCTGCCCCTGCGCCATGGGCCTCGCAACACCCACCTCCATCATGGTGGGCACCGGCAAGGGTGCCGAGATGGGCATCCTGTTCCGCCAGGGCCAGGCGCTGCAGAGTCTGCGCGACGCCAGGGTTGTGGCCCTGGACAAGACTGGCACCCTGACGGAAGGGCGGCCGGAACTCACCGATCTGGTGACTGCAGGCATGGAGCGCCGCAGTCTGCTGCCGCTGATCGCCGCCGTGGAGAGCCGCTCGGAACACCCCATTGCCGAGGCCATCGTCCGCGCCGCGGAACAGGACGGTCTTGAAGTGCCAACGCCCACCGAGTTCGAAGCGGTAGCCGGCATGGGTGTCACCGCCAGGGTAGCGGGGCATCTAGTTCAGGTGGGCGCAGCGCGGTTCATGACCCAGATCGGGGTGGACATCGACCGCTTCGCAACTGAATCAGACCGCTTCGCCGATGCGGCCAAGACGCCGCTCTACGCCGCGGTGGACGGAGAGCCGGCAGCGATACTGGCCGTGGCAGACCCCATCAAGGCAAGCGCCCCTGGGGCGCTTGCGGCGCTCCACCAGCTTGGTCTGCGGGTCGCCATGATCACCGGCGACAATCGCCGTACCGCCGAGGCCATTGCCAGACAACTGGGGATCGATACCGTCATTGCCGAGGTGATGCCGGAGGGCAAGGTCGACGCCCTGCGCGGCCTGCAGGGCGACGGCAGCACGGTGTTCGTTGGTGACGGGATCAATGACGCGCCGGCCCTGGCCCAGGCGGATGTGGGTATCGCCATCGGCACGGGCACGGACATCGCCATCGAAAGCGCCGATCTGGTGCTGATTTCCGGTGACCTGTCGAACCTGCCCAATGCCATAGCCCTGTCCCGGGCCACCATGCGCAATATCCGCCAGAATCTGTTCTGGGCGTTCGCCTACAACACCACGTTGATCCCCGTAGCCGCGGGGGTGCTGTATCCGGCCTTCGGGATCCTGCTATCGCCGGTGCTGGCGGCAGCGGCCATGGGGCTGTCCAGCGTCAGTGTGGTGACCAACGCCCTGCGTCTGCGTCGATTCACGCCGCCGCTGACGGGAACATCCCGCCGTGCGGATCAACGCCTGGCCGGGTCCGACCACACAACGGAGCAGACATGAACATTGGCGAAGCAGCCGCCGCCTCCGGCGTGTCGGCAAAGATGATCCGCTACTACGAAAGGGTCGGCCTCATTCCGGCGGCGCACCGCACCGAGGCCGGCTACCGCGTGTACGGCGACGCGGATGTACACACGCTGCGTTTCATTCGCCGGGCACGCAATCTGGGCTTCTCGGTGGAACAGATGCGCGACCTCCTGGCCCTTTGGCAGGACCGCAACCGTGCCAGCGCGCGGGTGAAGGCGCTGGCCCTTAGTCATATCGAGGAACTGGACAACAAGATTCGCGAACTGCAGACCATGCGCGGCACCCTGGAGCATCTGGCCCGTAACTGCCATGGGGATCATCGCCCTGATTGCCCGATCCTCGCCGATCTGGCGGCGGATGCCACTGCCGAGTAGATCTCACGGGACAGGTGCCGTCGCCGTGGGTATGCTGCCGCCCATGACGCAACACCTCCGGATTCTCTATCAGGATGACTGGCTGGTCGCGGTGGACAAGCCATGCGGGATGATGGTCCACCGCAGCCGGTTGAGCGAGGATGACACTTTTGTCCTGCAGACCCTGCGCGATCAGATTGGCCGGCGCGTCTACCCGGCACATCGGCTCGATCGCCCCACCTCCGGCGTCCTGCTGTTCACGCTGGACCCTGACACCGCCCGCGCGCTGGGTGCCACCTTTACCGCCCGCCAGGTGGTCAAACGCTATCTGGCCGTGGTGCGTGGCTACACCGCGGAACATGGCGTGATCGATTATCCGCTGTCAGGGGAGTCGGCGGACGCTGCCCTGCAGGCTGCGGTGAGCCGGTATCGCCGGCTTGCGATCACCGAGCTGCCCGTCTCTGTGGACCGCTACCCGACCAGCCGGTACTCACTGGTCGAGGTAGAGCCGGAGACCGGACGCATGCATCAGATTCGCCGGCATTTCGCCCACATCAGCCACCCGCTGATTGGCGACACCACCCATGGCCAGGGCCGTCATAATCGCCTGTTTCGGGAGCGCTTCGACAGCCATCGGCTGCTGCTGCATGCCTGGCGGATGGAGCTGGCTCATCCCGTCACTGGCAAGCCACTGGACATAGTCGCGCCTCCCGACGACGGTTTCAGCCGCGTCCTGCAGGCTCTGGGCTGGCAGCTTGATGCGCTCGGGATTGCCTGAATGGCTACTTCCAGAGGCTGCGGCGCATGCGCTTCATGGGATCCACATCGACCCGCCCCGCGGACAGACGCTGACGCAACAAGGCGATGATGTGATCCTGGCGCTTGCCGGAGATGAAGCTCGGCATGAAGTTCAGTGTGTCGCCGTCGGTACGCATGATTTCGATGGTGAGCTTGCGTCGTCCCGTTTCCACGAACGCCATTTTCACGGCGTCGTACCTGACAGGCATGGGAGCCGAGTAGGGGCTGCGCCAGATGACCAGCTGCTCACGCTCCAGCCGCAGCAGTGGGCGCCGCAGGGACTGCACGAACCCATAGCCCATGATCAGGACAAGGGACGCCCACACCACCCAGAACCAGGGCCCGTGGGGCTCCTGCAGCTCGGTGTGCAAGGCGATCACACTGAAGGCGCAAAGGCCGGCATAGAACAGTTTTTCCGCCCAGCTTCGCGGCACTGCCTCGGTCGCGGCGCCTTCGGTATCGTTCACAGTGGTTATCCCCGCATTCCCAACCAGTTGCGGCGCGATAGTAGCACAGGGGCCATCACAACCCGACTGCACGACCGAAGGCCGGCAGACCCATGGCGTGGCGCATGACCAGGCGCTTCATGGGCCCGGCCTGATTGGCGATACCAAGCGCAAAGGCGGCGGTCTCCCGGAGCTGCGGAATCGGTGCGGTGAATACCCGATGGAAGGCATCCATGGCGGCAATCATCGCGGCATTGCGCGGCCGCCGCCTTGCCTCGTAGCGGGCCAGAACCGCGGCGGCACCGACATCTGCACCCTGGCCCTGCGCCCTGATGATCCCTCTGGCCAAGGCCGCCGCATCGAGAATACCCAGGTTCAGCCCTTGCCCGCCCAGGGGATGAATCACGTGGGCGGCATCCCCCACCAACGCCAGGCGGTGATCCCGATAGCGCCGGGCGTGTCCCCGACGGATGGGAAAGCTGCCCCGGCCGAGGATCGCCTCGATGCCACCCAGCTCGGCCGGAAACACGCCAAGGATCGCCTCGATCAGCGCCTGGTCTGAGAGGGCCTGCAAGCGCCGGACATTATCGGGTGCGTCGTACCACACCAGGGAGGCATGGTGCCCCACCAGGGGCAGGAATGCCTGGGGGCCGCTGGGCGTGAAGCGCTGCCAGGTGATGTCCTGTTGCGGCAGCGTGGTCACGGCATTGACGATCAGCGCGTGCTGCCCATAGTCATGCATGGGCATGTCAATGCCCGCCAGGCGACGGATACTCGACCGCGCCCCATCGGCACCAACCAGCAGGCGGCCGGTGATTTCGTGGCCGTCGCGAAGGCGCAGACAAACCGACTCGACATCCTGCTCGATGGCAAGCGGCTCGCCGGGGCAGACCACGGTGACGGCTGGCAGATTCTCCAGTGCCTGCCAGAGCGCGGTCCGAATCAGGCGGTTCTCGACGAACCAGCCGAACCGCTCCAGGCCGGCATCTCCAGCCTCGAAGCAGGTTTCGCCCCGACCGGAGGCATCCCAGGCCCGCAGGCGCCGGAATGGCGCGGCGCGGCCTGCCTCCATGGCAGCCCAGGCCCCGCACTCGACGAACACCTGCTGGGCAGCAGCATTGACAGAGGAGACACGGAGGTCAGGCGGATCGGCCTCGGACCAGGTGGGTGCCTGGCCGCCTTCCACCACGGCCACCGAGACGCCCGAGCGCCCCAGCAAGGCCGCCAGGGTCGCCCCCACCATGCCGCCGCCAACCACGATGACATCAACCGGTTCGGTCATGCTGTCTGCACCATCAGGAGGCGCGGCCACGATGGCCGCCGGAGAGATCGACGCCGAGAAGGCCGGCAAGTTCACCCAGGTGATCCACCACCCAGTCGGCATCCACCGCATAGCGGCCATTATCGCCGTAGCGATACAGGCAGGACACCGCGCCCGCCGCCCGAGCCGTCTGCAGGTCGTAGACGAAGTCACCCACGTAGACCAGCCGGGCCGGCGCCACCGACAGCCGCCGGCAGATCTCCAGCAAGCCGTCAGGATCCGGCTTGGGCCGGCAGTCTTCCCGGGTGAGCACCAGCTCCACGGGTATGCCCAGGGAGCGGCAGGCAAGATCTGCGGCGGCGCGCATGTTGCGGGTCAGTATGGCCATGGGCATGCCTGCGGCAACCAGCCGGTCCAGCAGCCGTTCGGCCCCGGGCATCCATTGAGCCGCTTCGGCACCGGCCATTTCATGCCGCTCGATGACGGCGTGGGCACGAGCGACCGCCGCCGGATCCTGCAGCGTTGCGATGTGTTCCAGCAACCCCCGGCCCGGCGGAAAATCGAGCTCCCGCCTTATGGCGGCAAAATCGAGCCTGGAGTCGATCAGGGTGCCATCGAGATCGAAGGCCACGGCGCGAATACCCGCTTGACGCTGCGCCGGCAACGGAACTCGCCCCTCAGCCATTCAGCCCGGTGAAGAACTGCCGGGTGTTCTCCGCCAGGCTCTCCAGATGATAGCCACCCTCCTGCACCACCAGCACCGGCATACCGGCGGCGGCGAGCACCTGCCCCATGCGATGGAAGCCACCGGAAGTCACGGTCACCTTGGCCTGGGGGTCATCCTTGTAGATATCGAAACCCAGCGAAACCACCAGCACATCCGGCTGGAACAGCCGTATGGTCGTCATTGCCTCGTCCAACCGATCCAGGAAGTGGTCCTCCGACGAGCCGTGGGGCATGGGCAGATTGATGTTGTAGCCGTAGCCGTCGCCGGCGCCGCGCTCGTCCTCGTAACCGGAGCAGACCGGATAGAAGTTGGTGGGGTCACCATGAATCGACACATAGAGCACGTCACTGCGGCTGTAGAACACCTCCTGGATACCCTGACCGTGGTGCATGTCGGGATCGAGTATGGCGATACGGGGGAACGCCGGCAGCAGTGCCTCCGCCGCAATGGCAGCGTTGTTCAGGTAACAGAAGCCGCCAGCGGCGTCGATCCGGGCGTGGTGCCCGGGCGGGCGACACACGGCATAGGCGGTGCGCTCGCCCTGGAGCATGGCCTGCGCCGCACTGAGCGCGCTCTGCGCCGACCAGTAGGCGGCGGACCAGGTATCCGGGCCGATGGGGCAACTGCCGTCGGCCAGGAAATACGCCGCTTCGGCCAGGATGCCCTTGCGGGGATTGGGAGAGCGGACAAAGATGTTGGACATCACCTCGTCGCCCCAGTCGTCCGGGATTCCCTTCCAGCGCCGGTGCGCCCCCTCAAGAAAGCGCAGGTACTCCAGGTTATGCACCCGGCCCAGCGGTGCCATGCCGTGATCCGCCGGACTTTCCACCGCATAGTCCAGCTCCCGCAGCGCCTGCAGAATGAATCCGGTGCGCTCGGGCACCTCCAGTGGCGTCCGCATCTGCCCACGTGACAGATACGATCGGGGGATATGCTTGTCCTGCTCGGGGTGGAAAAAGGCTTTCACGAATCACGCTCTCCAACGCTCGATGGCAATCACGGGCGGCGGCCGCATGGCCGGCCGCCGAAACTCCCGCTACGTTGACACCAGAACTCGCCGCCGTAAAGACGATCAGCGCGTTTCCGCGGATGTGCCGGCATAGCGCGCCACGACCTCGCGCACCGGGCCCGGCCGGCCCAGATGGTAGCCCTGGGCGAAGGTGATGCCGTACTCCTGGAGTATGGGCAGGATGGCCGCCTGATCGACAAACTCGGCAACCGTCTGCTTGCCGAAACCTGCGGCGATGTCGGCGATGGCACGGACGATGAGGCGGTCCTCGGTGCTGGTAGTGAGGTTACGGATGAAGGAACCATCGATCTTGATGTAGTCCGCCGGCAACTGCCCCAGGTAGTGGAAGCTGCTGAAGCCCACGCCGAAGTCATCCAGCGCAAAGTGGCAGCCCATGCTGCGGATGCGCTGCATCACGCCACGGGCGGCGGCAAAGTCGGTGACGGCGGCGGTTTCGGTGACCTCGATGATGAGACGGCCAGGATCAGCGCCGGTCTCGGCAAAGGCCTGCTCCAGGAAGCCGCAGAGCTGGTCGTCCCGCAGGGATTGTGCGGACAGGTTGGCAGCCAGATGCACATGCCAGCCTTCGGCGGACAGCTCGTTCAGCAGATTCAGCGTGGCCCGCAGCACCCAGCGATCCAGCTCCACGATCTGTCCGCTGCGCTCGGCGACGGGGATGAACAGGCCCGGCGGCACCAGGTTGCCGTCCTCGCCGCGCATGCGCAGCAGAACCTCGAAGTGATCCATGCGCTGGTCGGCAATTCGGGCGATGGGCTGAGCCACCAGCTCCAGGCCGCCCACCTCCAGGGCGTTGCGTATACGCTCTACCCAGTAGACCCGCTCATGGAGTTCCTCTCGGGTCACCGTACTGGCGCCGAGCACATGCCAACGCTGGGAGACCGATTCCTTGGCCTTGTACATGGCCAGATCGGCGCTGGCCATGAGGTCCGCCGGCGTGTGCCCATGTTCCGGATACAGGGCAATGCCAATGCTGGCCATGGCCCGATGCCGACGGCCACCGGCGGAGAAAACGATCGCATCAAGTATCCGCTCGATGCGCTCCGCTACCGCAGTTGCAGCCTTGGCGTCGGCGCCTTCAAGCAGGATGGCGAACTCGTCGCCGCCAAGACGGGCCACGACCCCATCACCCTGCAGCTCCTCGTCCAGCGCCTGGGCGACCAGTTGCAGGAGCTGATCGCCGGAGTGGTGTCCGCTCAGCTCGTTCACATCACGGAACTGATCCAGGTCGAGGAACAACATGGCGCCCCAGGCATGACTGCTGAGGGCCTGATCCAGGGCATGCTGGAAGAATCGCCGATTGTAGAGATTGGTCAGCGAATCATGGTTGGCAAGCCAGGCCAGACGCTCCTCGGCAGCCTTGCGGCCACTGATATCAAGCCCGACGGAGATCATCGCCGGGCCACCGGACTCGCTTTCCATGGGTGCGTGATACCAGGCGATGGTCCGATGCTGACCGTCACTGGTCAACATCACCCCCTCCTCCTGAGCGGGCGCAAACTCCGCGCCTCGGGGACGGGCAAGCCCCGGCAGGAAAATGTCGGCGAAGTGACGGCCCAGGATCTCCGCCGACGGGCTACCCACCAGCAACTCGGTATATCGGTTGGCCAGCGTGATCCGACCTTCATGATCCTGGGTCAGAATGATGACCCGGGCGGTGTCCAGCAGGCGATCGACGAAACCCTTCTCCCGGGTCAGTTCCCGCATGCGCTGATCCAGCTCGAGCCCCCGGGAGGCCACTTGCTCCTCCAGGGTTTCCAGCTGATCGGACAGGGTACGGGCCGCCCCGTCGAGAATGTCGATTTCATCGGACCATCTGCCGGAGTTCCTGCCAGTGGCCGCACGCACCGAGGCGTACTTGCCAGAGGCAAGGCCGGGGAGCACGTCGGCAAGCCTGCGCAGGCGCGCCATGGGGCCCCAGAGTATGCCCAGCAGCAGCAGTTCGGCGGCGATCCAGCCGGTTAGCCCGGCGAGCAACGTGAACCGGGTCTCATTACGAATCGCGGACACTTCGTCGGAAACGTCAGTCACCAGGAGAAAATGCGCGGGCGTTGCCGGCCCCGCTACCGGCAGGGCCGCAAGCTCGAAGTGCCCGCCGCCGATATCGAGCCGCTGGCGGCCGCGGGTGACATCATCCAGGGCCATCTGCTCGCTGGCGCGCTGAAGCACGGGCATGGTGGTCTCTTCCTGGGTGAGCATACGCACCGATCGCGCCCAGTCGGCGAGAAAGCGATCCTCGGGCTGTGGGGTGGGCTGATCCGCCACCAGCAGAGCCACGTCACTACCGGAAATCATCCGGGCGTTGCGGGCGACCTCCGCCAGGGTTCGGGAAACCAGCACCGACCCCACGATTTCGCCGCGGTAGAGCACCGGGACCACCGCATACTGGCGGCAGTCCTGGGCACAGACCAGCCCCCCCGCGGGCGACTCCTGGTTGACGGCATCCTGAACCCAGTCACGGACCCGGGGCCGGACGGACTCATCAAGAGATTCTCCCCAGGTACCGAGTTGCTCGCCCTCCCTATCGAATATGGCAACCTCATCCAGCCCGGCGTCCAGCTGCAGGGTCGGCCAATCCGGCTGAAACGCCGCATGAACTTCATCAGAGTCGTTCTGCAGCAAACCGATGCCAAGGTCGCTGGAGCTCGATACCAGGCTGGCCAGCCGCCGCAAATCGTCTCCGGACTGATCCAGCGCCAGCTGAATCTCCCGCGCCTGGCGCTCATGCATCACGTCCCGGTATTGCTCGAAACGTTCCCACAGGGCTGCATGGCTGTTGTAGGTGAAGACCCCAGCCAGACCGAGCAGCAGCAAGCTGGTGGCCAACAGGACCCGCCACTTCAGGCTCACGAGTCCGAATCTGGATGGGGAGTCGGTCATGGACTAGAACCGCAATGAAGTCTGCAGCAACAGCATATTCCAACGGCGCTCCGTGGCGCCGGGATCGGGATTGTCGGCACCGGGCAGCCAGCCGGTGCCGTCCACCCGGTGGTACTCCGCGGAGAGCAGCACCTGCGGGTGAAAACGCCATTGCACACCGGCGGTGAGGTCCTTGGCAAAGCGCGAATGCGCCGGTAGCTGTGTAGCTTCGGCGAAGTCGCGGCCATCACGGTCGTCACGGTCCAGATACAGCACATCGTAGCGCAGGAACCACTGCCAGTCGGCGAGGAAGCGTCGTGTGTACTGCAGATAGCCACTCTCCCCGGTGACATCGAAATTGCGCGCCGACTGCGGCCCCTCGAAGCCACTCAGTGATGACTTGCGCAAGGCGAACTCGCCGGTGAGGCTCCAGTCCTCGCTGTTGTACTGCAGGGAGAGGATATAGGGTTCGAACTCGAAGTCGCCATCACCAGGACCACTGCTACGACTGTTGAAACGGGCCCGCACGCGCGCCGCGCTCAGCGCCGCCACGAAGCGACCGCCGTCATGCTCGTAGAGAATCTGACCGATGGCAGAGGTCCGGCCATCGATGGACCCCGGCTGCTCGTCCAGCACCAGCACCTGGGCGAGATCCCGCCCAGCCTGGGGGCGCCCCACACCCACCTGGACCCGCAGGTCGCCGCTGGCGAGACGCTGTGACAGATAAGCCGAACCACCGTCCGCAGCGAGCCCCAGGGAGCGGGTACGGTCGAAATAGATAGACTGTGGCAGCAGTATCCCCGGACGGGTAAAGGCCACGTCCCGCGTCTGGTTGTGGAAGCCGAACGGATTCTTGAAACGACCGAGCTGAATACCTGCGCTCCGATTCTCGTCGGACAGGAACTGGTAGTCCAACACCCCGTGGTCAAGCCTGGGCACTGCATCCTCGCCTTCGTCACCGGCACGACGGCTCAGCACCTGCCCGGACACCAGCGTATTGGGCAGTGGGCGCAACGAGGCGTTCACACCCACTTCCGTGAACTTGAGACTGCCGCCACCCCCGCTGCTGGGGCCGAAGAAATTGTTGTCGTCCGTGATGATGAACCCCTGGGAGACGAAGCCATGAACCTGAAGCGTATCCATGACACCCCGGTCATCCTGCGTTGCCGCCGCCGCGCTCGAGAACAGGAGCGCGGCTATGGACAGCGCGAGTCCGGAGGCACGTCGGCCGCGGGTATGGATGTTCGGGTTCAACTCCGACAGGCTCCTAGTCAAGGTTGAGTACCCGAACACGGTCGTCGACGAATGTCCGTTCCACATAACCTATGGCCCCGGGAGTGGTAGCGACCCGCTGCAACATGTCGATCTGGGAATCGGCGCGTCCGGGGGCCTGGCCGGTCCCCGAAAACACGACCCGGTCCCAGGACAACTGCAGCTGATGCGGGAAGACGTCAAGCTGTTCCTTGACGAAGCGGGCGTGTACCGGATCGCGATCCGGTAGTACGAACACGCGCACGGCCGAGCCGGTCGGCCAGGAGCGCTGACGCATGGCAAACATGGCGCGGACTGTGTTGCGCGGGAGGGCATCCACCGGCACTCCGGCGTGGGCAATAACCACCACGGGTGCAGTCCGGCTTTCCTGTCCGTTCGATGAGGGGCAGAAAAACACGATCAGAAGCAGCAGCCCGGCGCTCAGTGAACGCATGGGTAAGCGCCCCCCTTGCGCGGCAACCCGCGGACCCGGGCACAGTCGCCATCGTCCACCCCAATACATGCAGTCATGCCGGGAGTCTAGGAATGTTGTCGCAGCTTTGAAAGGCGCAAGCACGAAAAAGCCGCAACCCGTCACAGAATTCGGGTCTCGGCCATGTCGGGACATCATGCCCTGGTATCAGGAGCGGGACATCTGCAACAGCCGGTTGACGCGCTTCACATGGGCCGCCGGATCCTCGAGCTGCCCGCCCTCCACGAGCAGGGCCTGTTCATAGAGAACATGAGCCCAGTCGTCGACGCTGTCCGTCGGCGCCTCGCCAAGACTGCGGATAATGGCGTGATCAGGATTGATCTCAAGCGTCGGCTTGCCGGTGGGAAACGGTTGCCCCGCAGCCTTGAGCATGCGCTGCATGTTGATGGCGAACTCCTGCTCACCCACCACCAGGCAGGCGGGGGAGTCGGTGAGACGGCTGCTTACGCGCACCGACTCCACCGTCTCGCCGAGGGCAGCCTTGAGCCTGTCCACCAGGGGCTTCAACTCGGTCTCGGTCTTTTCCTGCTCGGCCTTGTCCGGTGCGTTTTCGCCGCCGAGCTTCGCCGGGTCGAGTTCGCCCTTGGCCGCCGATACCAGACGCTTGCCGTCGTATTCCTGCAGATGGCTGACCCACCATTCATCAACGGGATCACCCAGCAACAGCACCTCGACATCGTACTTGCGGAACACTTCCAGGTGCGGGCTGTTCCGCGCAGCGGCAAAACTGTCCGCGGTGACGTAGTAGATGGCCTCCTGGCCCTCTTTCATTCGGCCGATGTAGTCGTCCAGCGAGACCGCCTCGACATCGCCCTCACCTCTTGTGGAAGCGAAACGCAGCAATTTGGCGACACGTTCCCGGTTGCCGAAATCCTCCGCAGGGCCTTCCTTCAGCACCCGACCGAAGGTACCCCAGAACTCGGCGTACTTCTCCGCTTCATCAGCGGCCATTTTCTCAAGGGTGTCGAGGATGCGCTTTACGCTGGCCGCCCGCATGCGGTCGATCTGGCGATTGTTCTGCAGGATCTCGCGGGAGACATTGAGCGGCAGGTCGTCACTGTCGATCACCCCGCGCACGAAGCGCAGGTACCGGGGCATGAGCTGCTCGGCGTCGTCCATGATGAAAATGCGCTTCACGTAAAGCTTCACCCCGTGACCACCTTCCCGGTCCCAGAGGTCGAAGGGCGCCCGTTTGGGAATGTAGAGCAGCGACGCGTAGCTCTGGTTGCCCTCGACCTTGTTGTGCATCCAGGTCAGCGGCTCGTCGAAGTCGTGGGCCACGTGCTTGTAGAACTCAACGTATTCCTCGTCCTTGATCTCGTTGCGCGGGCGCATCCACAGGGCATTCGCCTTGTTGACGGTCTCGTCCTCGGTATCGCCCTCCTCGTCGGCGGCTTCCCTGGCCATGCGGATGGGCAGATCGATGTGGTCGGAATACGTGCGGATGATCCGCCGCAGGCGATAGCCATCGAGGAATTCGTCGGCGTCTTCCTTGAGATGCAGAATTACCTCGGTGCCGCGCCGCTCGCGGGCTTCACTCTCGATGGTGTATTCGCCCTCGCCGGTGGATTCCCAGCGCACGCCCGCTGCCGCTTCCTCACCGGCCTTGCGGGTCAGCACGGTGACCCGGTCGGCGACAATGAAGGCGGAATAGAACCCGACGCCGAACTGCCCGATCAGGCGGGCGTCCTTCGACTGATCACCGGAGAGCTGCTCGAGAAACTGGCGGGTGCCGGAGCGGGCAATAGTGCCGAGATTGTCCTGCACCTCGTCGCGGCTCATGCCGATACCATTGTCGGCCACGGTCAGGGTGCGGGCCTCCTTGTCGAAACTGATCCGGATGGCAAGATCACCAT
Organism: Natronocella acetinitrilica; assembly: GCF_024170285.1. Taxonomy (NCBI): domain Bacteria; kingdom Pseudomonadati; phylum Pseudomonadota; class Gammaproteobacteria; order Chromatiales; family Ectothiorhodospiraceae; genus Natronocella; species Natronocella acetinitrilica. The sequence goes on along the minus strand of NZ_JALJXV010000012.1, from coordinate 2,501 downwards.
CACCCTCCAGCAGCGCCTCGTCCTGCAGGGACTGGAAGCGCAGCTTGTCCGCCGCATCGGAGGCGTTGGAGATCAGCTCCCGCAGGAAGATCTCACGGTTGCTGTACAACGAGTGGATCATGAGCTTCAGCAGTTGCCGAACCTCGGTCTGGAATTCATGGGTCTGCTTGTCTGCCGCGGCAGTCATTGCTGGGTTCACTCCTGTTCGCGGTGAAAATCGGAATCGTGACGGGCATGGCGGCTGCGATCGGTGACTGCGCCAATGTAGGGCAGATAGGAACCGTGGCCGGCGATTTCAAGGCCTGGCGGGTTCAATCGTCGACGGCGGCTTCCGCGTCCTTGATGCCGATCAGGTAGAGAATGCCGTCCAGTCCCAGTGTAGTCAGGGATTGGCGGGCGCTGCGCTTGACCAGCGGCTTTGCCCGGAATGCGATCCCCAGGCCGGCAAGGCGCAACATGGGCAGATCGTTGGCGCCATCCCCGACGGCGATCGTCTGCTCCAGCACCAGCCCTTCGTGGCGGGCGATCTCCTGGAGCAACTCCGCCTTGCGCTCACCGTCAACGATCTGGCCGAGGACCTTGCCGGTCACCCGGCCGTCCACCACCTCCAGTTCGTTGGCATGGACGTAATCCACACCCAGGCGCTTCTGCAGAAAACGGCCGAAATAGCTGAATCCGCCGGAGACGATGGCGGTGCGATAGCCAAAGGACTTGAGGGTGCGAATCAGCCGCTCCGCGCCCTCGGTCAACGACAGCTCGCGGGCCACTGTCTCAAGCACACCAGCATCCAGCCCTTCCAGCAGACTGACCCGCCGGCGCAGGCTCTCGCGGAAATCGATCTCGCCCTGCATGGCGGCCTCGGTAACCCGGCTGACTTCCTCTCCAACGCCGGCATGCCGGGCCAGTTCGTCGATGACCTCCTGCTGGATCAGGGTGGAGTCCATATCGAACACCACGAGTCTGCGATTGCGGCGATATACGCTGTCTTCCTGGAAGGCGATATCCACATCCAGCTCCTGGGAGATCTCCAGAAAGCGCTGTTTCATGGCGTCCAGGTCCAGGGGCTGACCCCGCACCGTCAGCTCGATGCAGGCACGATTGGCCTTGCCGGTCTTGTAGAGCGGTTCGCGGCCGGAGAGACGCATGATGTCTTCGATGTTGAGATCGTTGGCCGTGATCACGCTGGCAATGCGGGCAATGTGATCAGCCGTGATGCGGCGGCCAAGCAGGGTAAAGATGTAGCGCGGCTTGCCCGCCCCCTGCACCCAGGCGTCATAGTCTTCCTCGCTGACGGGGGTAAAGCGCACCTGCATGCCCTGGTGGTGGATGTGGAAGAGCACATCCTTCAGCACCGGCGAGAGGGTCGCCTGCTCCGGCACCTTCACCAGCATCCCCAGGGACAGGGTGTCGTGGATGACGGCCTGACCGATATCCAGGATGCCGACGTTATATTCCGCCAGGATACCCATGAGCGACGACGTCAGGCCGGGCTTGTCCTGACCGGAAATGTTGATGAGGATGATTTCGCTCATTGGAAGACCTGTCGTGCTGCCGCCATGCTCGTCGCCGTCGCTGCGGACGGCTATCATCCTTGCTTGACCCGCGATTCGCAAGGGGATGCCATGGCGGACGCCACACCTGATGTCGCTGCACTCGAGCGCCTGCGGCAGGCGAAAAGCATACTCGCGCTAACCGGCGCCGGAATTTCCGCAGAGAGCGGCGTACCCACCTTCCGAGAAGCACAAAGTGGTCTGTGGGCCCGCTACGACCCCATGGAACTGGCCACGCCGGAGGCCTTCGCGGGGCAACCGGACACAGTCTGGCAATGGTACCAGTGGCGCCGCAGGCTGGTGGCCGAGGTGGAGCCCAACCCGGCCCACTATGCCCTGGCGAACTGGGAGCAGCACTTCGACGGTGATTTCCTGCTGGTCACCCAGAACGTGGATGGGCTGCACCAGCGGGCTGGCAGCCAGGATGTGGTGGAGTTGCACGGCAACCTCCAACGCACCGTCTGTAGTAGCGACCGCCATCTGTTCGACCCTGTGCCGGAGAGTCTGGATGCGCCGCCCGCATGTCCGCGCTGCGGCAGCCTGGGGCGGCCGGACGTGGTCTGGTTCGGCGAGATGTTGCCGCAGGCGGCGCTCAACCGGGCCACGCAAGCGGCTGCCAGCGCCGATGTCGTCCTGAGCATCGGCACGTCGTCGCTGGTGCATCCGGCAGCCAGCCTGCCGGCGATCGCACTGGAACATGGCGCCTGGGTAATCGAGATCAATCCAACGGAAACCCCACTCACACGATTGGCGAGCAGTTCGCTGCGGGGCAAAGCCGGCGAAGTGCTGCCGGGCCTTTTCCGGCGGCTATTCGGGAGTGCCCAGGCACACTAGGCGTGAATACTGCAGCGCTTCCCTAGGTGTGATCTCTCAACAGGTTGTCCACGGAGTCCCTCCGATGGATGCTGAGTTTGCGGACTTGGCATTCCAAGAAGGAGAAACCCCGTGGAC
>NZ_JALJXV010000011.1 GCF_024170285.1 Natronocella acetinitrilica | reverse complement strand
CGCCTTCAGTTACAGCAACTCCCGTGAACGCGCTGCACACTTGCCGCGCTGGGAGCATGATTACAATTGGCATCGCCAACACGGTAGCCTGAACAAAAAACCACCTATCAGCGTTCTCGGACTCTCCGGGGACAACCTGTTGAGAGATCACATCTAGGGAAGCGCTGAAGTATTCACGCGGCAGCGTAAATACTTCAGCGCTTCCCTAGAACGGCAGGTAGACCTGCACGTTCCCGCCACCGAATGCGGCCCGATGAAGCCGCAGGGTGGGGTTCAGCGCGATACGCCCGCCGGTGCGCTGATTGACGGTGAACTCCACCGCCGGCGCTAACTTGCCATAAAAGCCCCTATCACTGTCGTCGGAATCTTCATCGCCGGGAAACACCTCGGTGTTGTCGTGATAAGCGAGGAAGACTCCCGGCGCGAAAGCGATGGCCTCGCGCACGTACCAACGTCGCCCGGCATAGACCATGTATTCGTGACGCTCCATTTCCATGGTCTCCATGGGGTCCCGCGGCCGGCGGTCATTCTCGGTGAGTTGCAGGTAGCGCACGCCGAACCAGCGCTGCTCTCCCTGATCCAGGCTTTGCCGCATCTCTGCCGTGACAGCACCATAGCTGCGGCGCAGCCTTTGTTCTTCCTGCACGGGGCCGTCCAGACCACGCTGTTCCCGGAGCCCATAGAGACCTTCCACGCGCAGACCGGCCGCGACCGATTCCGTGACGGCGACGTCGACACCGAGCCCCCCGGAGTACTGCTCGTCCTCGGCGCGCAGGTTGATGCTGTCGAGCTGTAACTCCATGGGCGTGTTGACGTTACCGAAGCCGTAGACGGCCAATTGCGGAGTGATCTGCCAGCGGCCACCCAGATAATAGGTGTAGGGGTAGCGCTCGTACACGCCGTCGTTCTGTTTGCTGTTGAAGACCGCGTCCACGGCCACGATGGTGGCACGAAAGCGATTACCCCGGTCGTCGCTCCACTGCACATCACCGTGGATGTCGATGTCCTCCTTGGCGCCTACCACGTCACCCCATACGCCCGCCTGCCAACCGCCATGCCGTAGCCCCCCGCCGACCAGGTTCTCATCGAAGCGACCATCGAAATCCTCGTGCCTGCGGAAGCGGTACCCCGCAAATCCGGGCCCGTCCAGCGGCAGTTCCAAGCGAACCTCGGACCGCACATAAAGCTCTCGGCTGCGGCTGCTGCCGGCGACTCCTTCAATACCATTGCCGCGCAGCACACGCTGCTCGGACAGTGCGGGTTTGGGTTCGAAACTGAAGCGGTGGAGAAAACTCTCGGCGTTGTAATCGAACTGCCGGCCTTCCAGCCGATCGCGGCGGAACGGCTCCGGCTCCAGCCAGTTCACGGCGCCAACCTCCACCGATACCAGAATCAACATCAGGATGCTCGGTCCGAACCAACGTCCGTCAAATCGCATTGCTCTCTCGTTTCCCTGTAAAGGAGACGGCCGCCGGAACCAGGCAGGCCACTCAGCAGTCAATTCAGGGGCGGGCCCTGACCTGACCAGCCATTTACCACGACATCTGAACCGGAACCGGGGCGACGTCTCCGCCCTATACTAACCAGCATGCGCAACGAGAACAGCAAGGCGGATGGCAATCGCACACTGAGCATGCTCATGGTTCTCGCCATGTGGCTGATCGTGCTCGGGCTGCTGGCCATGGCCTTCGGCCAGTATCTGGACCACCGTGACCACCCGAACCGGCACGCCGCCGGCCAGGTCAGCGACAATGGGTTCCGGGAAATCACGCTGCAGGCAAACCAGGCCGGCCATTACATGGCGGAAGGCCGCATCAACGGCGAGACGGTGACATTCATGCTCGACACCGGCGCTTCAGACGTCTCCATACCGCAGGATCTGGCGACACGACTCGGTCTCGAGCCGGGCCGTCCGGTGAGTTATCAAACGGCCAATGGCGTGGTGACGGGCTTTGCCACACAGCTCGGCAGTATCTCGGTGGGCCCCATCGAGAAGCGGGACGTGCGCGGATCGATCAACCCCGGCATGCAGGGAGACCGCATTCTCCTGGGGATGAGCTTCCTTCGTGACCTAGAGTTCACACAGCGGGATGGCCGCCTCACCCTGCGGCAGCCGCCCTGAGGGACACAGGTGGGGACACCCGCAAGCCGATGGGCTATATTTCAGAATGTGACACAAGTCACAGTTTCTAGCCGGAGGGAGCATGGGGCGACGACTGGCAGCCGCGAGAATCGACTTCGACAGCTGGAGCCGAATGGCCCGTGACAACCCTGACCAATTCGAGCGCCAGCGTCAGGCCATGATCGAGACGATGATCCGCTCCGCCGACCCAGTGCGCCAGCAGCGCCTGCGGCAGCTGCAATGGCGGATCGACCAGGAACGCCGGCGCGCCCGTACCCCGGTTGCCGCTTGCGTGGCGCTGTCGCGCATGATGTGGAACCAGGTCTACGGCGAAACGGGCCTGCTTTCGGCCATGGATCACCTGGGCCAACGCTGGCGCGGCGAGACCGATGCCGAAGCGTGGCCACCAGCCCCAGCATGCGGCGTGGTTGCACTCCGCGCCAATCAGGCCGAGGCCGGATCGGCCGACTGATAGAGACTCATCTATTGACCTTGTAAAGGTGTGAGGTGGGCGTTATCATCCTCGGCCTCCCGAACCGTGGGTCGAATGCTCCCGGTTTCAAAATGGACTCTGTAAGGTGTTGTCGCCATGAAGAAGGGTATTCATCCGGACTATCGCGAAGTCGTATTCCAGGACGCGTCCTCGGATTTCGCTTTCCTGACCCGATCCACCATTCGGACCAAGGAAACCATCAAGTGGGAAGACGGTAACGAGTACCCGCTGGTGAAAGTCGAAGTGTCGAGCAAGAGCCATCCGTTCTACACCGGCAAGCAGCGCGTCCTGAGCACCGGCGGTCGCGTCGATCGCTTCAAGCAGAAGTACGGCAGCATGCGGCGTGGCGGCAAGGACTGACCACACCCCCATAGCGCCGGCTTCGGTCTGGCGAGATCTTGAAAAAAGCCCTTTCCGCGTCGGAAGGGCTTTTTTTCGTTCGGCCTCCAGGATTGTGCAGTGCATCGAAACGCAGTACGATCCGCCCTTGACGTTGCCTCGCGACGCCCAGCAGTTTTTTGCACTTTTTTCGTTTTTTCAGGAGGATGCAGCGCATTTGCGGGAGCATTCTGACAGACATGGAACACCTTTTCGCAATGCGGTATTGCTGATAGTATCGGCGCCACTGCAGATTGGCAGCAGCTCCCAAGGAGCTTGCGGCTGACCATCGAGACACCCGAAGCCACAGGATTCGATCCGCGTGACGATCCCACTCCGGCGGGCTCGGATCGGCGCCCAGGCGCCTTGGTGCAGGCCGGTGACCAATGTCGGCCCGGAACAGGAGACTACCCATGGCAAAGCACACTGTTACCGTCACGGACAATGACAGCGGTAAAAGCGTTGAGTACCCCGTCCGCGAGGGCACCCATGGGCCGGCTGCCATCGACATCAAGACGCTCTACAGCGATTTCGGGCATTTCACCTACGACCCGGGTTTTACATCAACCGCCAGCTGCCGCAGCGATATCACATTCATTGATGGAGACGAAGGCGTACTGCTTTACCGCGGTTACCCCATCGAACAACTGGCAGAAAAAAGCAGCTTTCTGGAAGTCTCCTATCTCCTTCTGAACGGAGAACTTCCCGACAAGAATGAGCTGGCGGATTTCACCCGATCCATCACCGTACACACCATGGTGAACGAAAGCCTGAAGAACTTCTTCGACGGCTTTCACTACAATGCCCATCCGATGGCAATGCTCACCGCAGTGGTCAGCTCGCTGTCGGCGTTCTACCACGAGAGCATCGACATCAACGATCCCGACAGCCGCACCCTCTGCGCGCACCGGATTATCGCCAAGATGCCTACCATTGCGGCGGCAGCCTTCAAGCACCTTGTTGGGGAACCCTTCGTTTATCCGCTGAATCGGCTGAGCTATTCCGGCAACCTGCTCAACATGTTGTTCTCACGGCCGTCCGAGGAATACGAAATCAGCCCCATCGCCGAAAAGGCACTGGATCAGCTGCTGATACTGCACGCCGACCACGAGCAGAACGCCAGCACCTCCACCGTGCGCCTGGCCGGCAGCACCGGGACCAATCCTTTCGCCGCTATTGCATCGGGCTGCGCTGCGCTCTGGGGGCCAGCTCACGGCGGTGCCAATGAAGCCGTGCTGCGCATGCTCGAGGAAATCGGCGACGCCTCCCGGGTCGAGAAATATATCGCCAAGGCCAAGGACAAGGATGATCCGTTCCGGCTCATGGGCTTCGGCCACCGGGTCTACAAGAACTATGACCCTCGCGCCACGATCATCCGCAAGACCTGTCACGAGGTGCTGGATGACCTTGGCATGGCCAACGATCCGAAGCTGGAGCTGGCCATGAAGCTCGAGGATATCGCGCTCAAGGACGACTATTTCGTCGAGCGCAAACTCTATCCCAATGTGGATTTCTACTCAGGGCTCATCTACAAGGCACTGGGCATCCCGACGCAGTTCTTCACGGTGCTGTTCGCGCTGGGTCGCACACCGGGCTGGATCGCTCAGTGGACGGAAATGGTCGAAGACAAGGAGCAGCGTATCGGCCGGCCGCGACAGGTCTACACCGGGGCCGCCCGACGCGACTACGTACCGCTGGACAAACGCTAGCTCTAAGTCCTCATCAGCTGAAACCGGTGAGCGGTTCGCTCGGCTCGAGCAGCCGCTCCACCACCGAGAGGCCAGCCCGCTCCATTGGTTGGCCGTCCACCTGGCTTCGCGGCGGCTGGCGCCGCCCGGCATGGGTGAACACGGTTAGATCCACCGTGACGTCACCGGCCACGAAACGATAGACCGGAAAGAACTCCCAGACGTCCCGATCCATACGCAGCCTGCGCTCTGACGGCTCGAAGGGGATACCCTCGTCCATCAGGAAGATGGCCACTTCTTCAGCGGTATCCGCGAACAGGTGCAGCAGCACCTCGGACCACTCCCCGGCACTGCCATCCAGTACCGGGCCGACGAGCTTCGGCCGAAAAGTCCGGAAGAATCGCATGGCTTCCAGGGCCGTCACACGCAGATGGCGCAAGTGCGCCTGCTGCTCGTCACCCTTGAACAGCCTCTGATACTCAATGAGTGCATCCTGGATCTCCTGGTTGCGGGGCATATTCTGGGTGCTTGGCGCACCCAGGCGGTCAGCCGCCTTCCGCTTCGCCAGGTAGTAGTCCTTCACGCCCTCTTCCGCCAGAATTCTGGCCGCTTCCAGCGTCAGGCGCTGACGCATGCGCTGATCCTTGGTCGAGCCGCCTTTCGCCATGGGTGTCTGCTCCGCTGGAACAAGGATTGAGAAGATACTGATTCGTTCCCCGGTTGCGAGTCAGAAGAGACTGCCCCCGGAGCGGGATCCGCCGCCTGACCCCCCGCTGCTGCCGCCAGACGACGCGTTCGGATCACTGTCCGGGACCTGCCCATCACGGAATGTCTCGAACATCGCCTGGGGGTTATCGGCGCTGGTGACCAGCCCGGAGCCCGGGTCGATGCGCACGGTCACCATGCCGGCGGGTCTGCTCGGCGCTGCCTCCGGCACTTCCCGCAACGCATAAGCCATGTAGTCGATCCACATGGGGAGTGCCGTCCGCGCGCCGGTCTCACCCTGCCCCAGCGAGCGGGCCTGGTCGAAACCGACCCAGGCCGTGGTGACCATTTCACCGTTGAATCCGGCAAACCAGGCGTCGTGCAGATCGTTGGTGGTGCCAGTCTTGCCGGCCAGGTCAGAGCGACCGAGGCTGCGGGCCGCCCGGCCGGTGCCTCGGGTGATGACATCCTGCATCATGCTGCTCATCTGATAGGCGTTATCTGCGGGCAGCACGCGCTCGGCGGGCACGAAGCGTTGACCGAGCACGGGCATCCCATCGCCGTTGTCCGTTCCGGCGGACAGCAGGCCATGCCGGGCGGCGACCTCGGTACAGTCTTCGCAGGCCAGAGTCGGAACCGTCCGATAGACCACATCACCACGGTCGTTCTCGATCCTGCTGATGACGTGGGGTTGAACCCGATAGCCGCCATTCGCGAACACCGCGTAAGCAGTGGTCAGCTCCAACGGCGTCACCGCAGCACTGCCCAGCGCAAGGGACAAGTCCGCCGGCATGCGGTCACCGGGGAAGCCAAAGCGGTCCAGGAACGTCACGCCGTAACGAATACCGATGTCGCGCAAGACCCGGATGGACACCAGGTTGCGGGACTGGGCCAGCGCCTCGCGTAACCTGGTCGGTCCGTAAAAGCGGCCGGAGTAGTTCTCCGGGCGCCAGGCGGTCTCCAGCGCCGCATCTTCGAACACCACCGGCGCATCATTGACGATGGAAGCCGGCGTAAAACCACGCTCAAGCGCCGCTGCATAAATGAAGGGCTTGAATGCGGAGCCGGGCTGGCGCAGCGCCTGGGTGGCCCGATTGAACTGACTGTGGCGAAAATCGAACCCGCCCGCCAACGCCAGCACCGCGCCGCTGCTGGGCGACAGGCTGACCAGCGATCCCTCGACGTTCGGTAACTGGGCGAGCCGCCACCCGTCATCGTGGTCACGAATCCGGATTACATGCCCGGGTTCCACCACCGAGGACATGCGCTGGGGCGCGTCGCCTACCCTGGATTGCGTGATCCAGCGCCGCGCCCAACGCGCACCGTCGAAGTCGAGGGTGACCTCATCGTCGCGGCCAAGCAGCAGCCTCGCTTCGCCCGCCTCATCGTCAACGGCCAGCACCAGTGCCGGCCGCAACCCCGCGATGGTGCCGTGGGCCGCCAGCGCGGCGAGGCGGGCGTCGTCATCGCCCAGCGCCGACAGGTCGTGACTCGCCTCGGGGCCGCGATAACCATGTCGTTCGTCGTAACTGAGCAGACTGCCGCGTAGCGCCCGATTGGCCGCTTCCTGCAAATCGGGCTGAACGGTGGTGTAGACGCGGTAACCTTCGGTGTAGGCCTCATCCCCATACATGGTCACCACCTGGGCCCGTGCCAACTCGGCCACATAGGCCGCATCCAGGCCGACACGGGCCGTGCGCAGCGCCGCGGTCACCGGTGCGGTGGAGGCCTCGGCGAACTCCTCCTGACTGATCGCGCCCGTTTCCAGCATGCGCCGGAGCACGTAGGCCCGGCGCTGCAGGGCGCGCTGCGGATTGCGTATCGGGTTGGCAACGGATGGTGCCTGGGGCAAGCCGGCGATCATCGCCGTCTCCGCCAGCGTGAGCTGATCCGGCGGGCGGCCGTAGTAGATCCGGCTGGCGGCGCCAATACCGTAGGCCCGCTGGCCGAGGTAGATCTTGTTCAGATACAGCTCAAGGATTTCCTCCTTGGACAGCTCCCGCTCGATGTTAAAGGCGAGGAAAATCTCGTTCAGCTTGCGCAGGTAGGTCTGCTCACGCCCGAGGAAGAAGTTCCGCGCCGTCTGCATGGTAATGGTACTGCCGCCCGGGCCGATCTCGCGGTGGCGGGCAAGATGCAGAACCGCTCGCGCCATCCCCCGCCAGTCGACGCCGGGGTGGGAGAAGAAGCGCTCATCCTCGGTAGCAATGAAGGCCTGCTTCATCCGCTCCGGAATATCGGCATAGCGCACCGGCTCCCGCCGGTACTCGCCAAATTCGGCAATCATCTCCCCGGAGGCCGCGTAGACGCGCAACGGCTGTTGGTATCGCACATCCCGCAATGTGTCCACGGATGGCAGTTGCGGAGACATGTAGAGATACAAGCCGGCGACGGCCACGACTGCAAGCAGCCCGACCGAAGCGAGGCTGGCGAGCATGTAAAGCAGGAGTCTGGAGAGACGGGCCATGGATTTTGTCTGCGGTTTCCGGCGTTTTCAATTCGATCAGTATAAAGAGACACGGTTCACATCGCGACTGTCGCGGTAGTGCGACGATAGGCTCCACGGGCAACGCTCACCCGGTGACGCCGCCCCTAACCCGCATCAGTGCCGATGCAGATTGCCGAGCAATGCTGGGCGCTTGACATTGGCATTGAATGTTCTGGTGTAGTAACTTGGCTTAACCGCCAAAAGTATAAGGAAAAACACAGTGGGTCTGTTAAGGAATCGACGTCCTTCCCTACTGGGTATCGATATCAGTTCGACGGCGGTAAAGCTCCTTGAACTGAAGGGCCAGGATGGTCGTTTTCGGGTTGAAAGCTATGCGGTGGAGCCACTGCCCCCCAACGCGGTGGTGGAGAAAAACATCGCAAACCTGGAAGCGGTCGGGGAGACCATCAAGAAGGCGGTCAAGCGCTCACGCACCAAGCTGAAGGATGCCGCCCTTGCGGTACCGGCCTCCGCGGCTATCGGCAAGACCATCACCATGCCCGCAGACGTAAGCGAGGCGGAGATGGAAGCGCAGATCGAACTCCAGGCCGATCAGTATGTCCCGTACCCACTCGAGGAAGTGAGCCTCGATTTTCAGGTACTCGGTCCGAGTGCGGGTAACCCCAACACGGTGGACGTGCTGTTGGTCGCCTCACGGTCCGAGAACGTGGAAGTCCGCGTCGATGCCTGCGAGGCTGCCGGGCTAAAGCCGCGGGTGATGGACGTGGAAAGCTATGCCACCGAGAACGCCTTCCGGCTGCTGGCGGAGGATCTGCCCGGCAAGGGCATCGACCAGACCATCGCCATTCTGGATGTGGGCTCCACCATGACCACCCTGACGGTGCTGGAGGATCACCGCATCGTCTATACCCGGGAGCAGGTCTTCGGCGGTCGCCAGCTTACCGAGGAGATCATGCGCCGGTACGGGCTCTCCTACGAAGAAGCGGGGCGCGCCAAGCGCCAGGGCGGGCTACCCGACAGCTATGAAGAGGAAGTCCTGCAGCCGTTCAAGGAAGCCATGGCGCAACAGATCGCCCGCTCCCTCCAGTTTTTCTTCGGCGCCAGCCAGCACAACAGCGTGGATCACGTGATCCTCGCCGGCGGCTGTGCGTCCATTCCCGGGATGGATGACCTGGTCAGGGAGGAGACCGGGACCGACACACACGTCGCCAACCCCTTCGTCAACATGGCCGTTTCCTCCCGTATCAGGCCGCAGTTGCTGAGCGAGGACGCACCAGCACTGCTGATCGCCTGTGGCCTCGCCATGAGGAGCTTTGACTCATGAGCACGCAGATCAACCTGCTGCCCTGGCGGGAAGAGGTCAAGAAGGTCCGCAAGAACCAGTTTATTGCCATGGTCGCCGTCGCAGCGGTGATCGGTGTGGGCGTGGTTTTCGGCGGCAACATGTACCTCCAGGGGATGATCGACCACCAGGAACACCGCAACCAGTTGTTGCGCACGGAAATCACGCGTCTCGATACCCGAATCCAGCGTATCCAGGAACTGGAGCGCACCCGGGATCAGCTCGAGGCACGGATGAACGTGATCCAGGAACTGCAGACCGGCCGCCCGCAGGTGGTGCACATGTTCGAGGAACTGGTGAGCACGCTGCCCGATGGTGTGTTTCTCAAAACCGTGACCCAACAGGGCGGCAACATCACCATCACCGGGGTCGGTCAGTCCAACGCCCGGGTCTCTACCTACATGGAACGACTGGATGGTTCGGCCTGGTTTACCGATCCGAACCTCGACGTGATCGAAGTGCGGGACCGGGAAGGTATTCGAGTGAGCAACTTCACTCTCCGCGTGCGCCAGACCAACCCTGGCGCCGACAATGGGGAGGGAGCGTGACATGGCCATTGGCAATATCAACCTGAACGAACTCGATCTCAATGACGCCGGCAACTGGCCCATCGCCGTCAAGGCCATTGTGGCAGTGGTGATACTGGCGCTGATCGTGGCCGGCGGCTGGCACTTCTTCTGGAAGGATCTTCAAAGCCAGCTCGCCAGGGTCGAGGCACAGGAAACCCAGTTGCGCACGCAGTTCGAGACCCGCCAGCGCCGGGCCGCGAACCTGGACGCCTACGAGGCGCTGCTGGCCGACATGCGCGAGGAACTCTCGGATCGACTGCGCCAGCTTCCAAGCCGCGGCGAGATTCCGCAGTTGCTGGCGGATGTCTCCCAGGCCGGTCTCGGCGCCGGTCTCGACTTCGAGCTTTTCCGGCCCGGCAGCATTCAGCAGCAGGAGTTCTATGCGCAACGGCCTATCCAGATCGAGGTTCGCGGCAATTACCATCAATTCGGCCGCTTCATCAGCGAAGTGGCAAACATGCCGCGTATCGTGACGCTGCACGATGTGAACATTTCCCGCAGCGGCAGCGGCGAACGGCTTGCCATGCGGGCCACCGCGCGCACGTACTGGTATCTGGATGACGACGAGGGGGGCCAGTGATGAAAGCATTGATCACTGATCGTCGGCGATCCGGCCTGCTCGGCACCCTGGTGCTCGCAGTGATCACGACGCCGATGCTGGTGGGTTGCAACCAGACCACCGAGGATCTGGACAATTACATCACCTCTACCCTGGCACGCGCGGCACCGCCACCGGACCCGTTTGAGCCGCCACGGGACCTGCCGAGCCACAGCTATCCGGTGATGCTTGAGCGCGATCCCTTCAGCTCGCTGAGCTTCGTCGAGCCAAGAGCGGCGCCGGAACGCCAGGAAGGCCCGACGCCTGATCTGGATCGGGCTCGCGAGGAACTCGAACAGTATCCGCTGGATGCCCTGCGCATGGCCGGGATCATTCAGCGGGATGGCGAACTCTGGGCGCTGGTGCGTGACCCGCAGGGTACCGTGCATCGCGTTCGCGAAGGCAATTACCTGGGACAGAACCACGGCCGCATCGTCACCATTTCCGAGCGGACCGTCCGACTGGAAGAATTCGTCCGCAGCGGGGATGAGCGCTGGAGACAGCGCGAGTCCACACTGGCGGCGCGGGAGTAGCAAGGGAGTCTACCGACAATGACAAGCCTGGAATTCATCCGCGCGTGGCGCAAGCCACGCACCCTAAACCGGCTGCGTGGGCTCCCGGTCGCAGTCACGCTGCTTGCGCTGCTGTGCTGGGCCGGTAGCGCGTCCGCGAGTAATGCCCTGCGGGACATTTCCTACTCGACGCTGCCGGGCAACGAGGTGCAGATCTCGCTGGAACTCGCCGAGGCGCCGGAGTCGCCGAGTGCGTTCTCCATCGACGACCCGGCCCGCATCACCTTCGACTTCCCCGACACCCGCAACGAGTTGAGCGAGCGCTCGCTGGGTATCGGCGTCGGTCTGGTGGAAGGTGTGAGCACTGCCGAGGCCGCGGGGCGAACCCGCGTGGTTGTGCGGCTGGCCCGGATGATGGCCTACGACACCGAACTCGACGGCAACACCTTCCACATCTATCTGCGTGACCAGTCGGCCACCGCCGAACGGGCACCTGCCCGTCGGGCCACGCCCTCGGCGCAACCCACCGCGGCCGCCGTCTCCATTGAAGACATCGACTTCCGCCGCGGCACCGATGGCGCCGGCCTGATCCAGGTGGATCTATCCGACGAGGATGCCCAGGTCAGCCTGCGCCGCGAAGCCGGCCGCATCATTGTGCGCATGCGCAATGTCAGCGTGCCCGAAGAGCTTCAGCGACGGCTGAATGTGGTGGACTTCGCCACACCGGTAGGCACCATCGAAACCCGCCAGGACGGCAATGACGTTCGCATGGTGATCAACCCCACCGGCGAGCGCGAGTTCGAACACATGGGTTACCAGTCGGCGAACCGCTTCACCATCGAACTGCGTCCGCTCACCGAGCGGGAGGTCGCGGAGCGGGAGCAGGAAGAGTTCACCGGCGAGCGTCTGACCCTGAGCTTCCAGGACATCGAAGTACGTTCGGTACTGCAGCTCATCGCGGATTTCACCGGCCTCAACGTGGTGGTGAGCGACTCGGTCACCGGCAATATCACGCTGCGGCTGCAGAACGTACCCTGGGATCACGCGCTGGACATCATTCTGCGCACCCGCGGTCTCGACAAGCGCATTCGTGACAATGTCATGCTGGTGGCGCCGGCCGAGGAAATCGCGGCCCGCGAGCGCCTGGAAGCGGAATCCCGTCAGGAAATGGAAGTGCTGGCGCCCCTGCGCTCCGAGTTCTTCCAGGTCAACTATGCCCGCGCCAGCGACGTGGCGAGCCTGCTCCGCTCACAGGATGCCTCTCTGCTCTCCGAGCGCGGCACCGTGACCATCGACCAGCGCACCAACGTCCTGATCATTCGGGACACCGAGCGTAACCTCTCCGATATCCGTGATCTGCTGAACCGTCTGGACATTCCCGTGCGGCAGGTGCTGATCGAGTCGCGCATCGTCATTGCCAACGACGACTTCAGCCGCGAACTGGGCGTGCGCTTCGGCGCCAGCGGCCAGGGCAGTGCTGGCAGCCGTGACGGCTGGCGTGCCGGCGGCACCCGCCCGGGCGGCCTGGTGGATGGCACGGCCGGTTTCGCCAGCGGCGGCGCCGAGGGCATGCTGGTGGATCTGCCGGTGAGCAGCCCCGCCGGCGCCGTGGGTCTCGCCGTGGGGCGGATCGGTGATCGCGTGCTACAGCTGGAACTCTCCGCCATGGAGACAGAAGGCCGCGGTGAGGTGGTATCAAGCCCACGGGTGATCACCGCCAACCAGCGCACCGCCAATATCCAGCAGGGTGTCGAGATTCCATACCAGGAGGCCAGCGCCAGCGGCGCCACCAGCGTGTCCTTCCAGGAAGCATTGCTGTCGCTGGATGTCACCCCGCAGATCACACCGGACGACCGCATCATCATGGATCTTGCGGTCAACAAGGACAGCGTCGGCCAGGTCTTCGCCGGCGTCCCCAGCATCGACACCCAGGCCGTCACGACCCAGGTCCTGGTGGATAACGGTGAGACTGTGGTGCTGGGTGGCATCTACGAGCGTGAGCGGCGCGAGGAAGAGGCCCGGGTGCCCTTCTTCGGCTCGCTACCCGCAGTAGGCTGGCTGTTCAGAAACCGCATAGCCATCGACCAGAACAGCGAACTGCTGATCTTCGTCACACCGCGTATCCTGGAGGAATCCCTGACATCCTCCAGCATTAATTAGCCGAGAAGCGGGGCCAACATGACGAAGGGGGCTCAGGCCCCCTTCGTCGTTTACGGATGCCGGTTTTTGCCGCGGCCCACCATCAGGCTACACTTGCCCGGTGTTCAGCCTGCGACGACGCACCCTTAGGCATGCCCTCGTCACAACGACTTTTCCTGATCGGCCCCATGGGCGCCGGAAAATCCACTATCGGTCGGCGGCTGGCGCAACGGCTGGGACTGCGCTTCGTCGACAGCGATCAGGAAATCGAGCTTTGCACCGGTGTGGATATCCCCCGCATCTTCGACGTTGAGGGTGAGAGCGGCTTCCGCCGCAGGGAAGAGGACATGATCGACCGCCTCAGCGAGCAGGATGGTGTGGTTCTCGCGACCGGCGGTGGTGCCATACTCTCTGCCGAGACACGCCGTCGGTTGGCCGAGCGCGGTACCGTCATCTACCTCCGCACGTCGGTAGATCAGCAGTACCTCCGCACGCGCCGCGATCGTCGCCGTCCACTGCTGCAGACCGAGAACCCCCAGGCTCGCCTCGAAGCTCTCCTGGCCGAGCGCGGTCCGCTATACGAGGCCACCGCCGATGTAACCGTCGACACGGACCATGGCTCCATCGTCAGCGTGGTGCGGCAGATCATCGCCCAACTGAACCCACAGGATCCGGACGCATGAACAAGACTCAAACACTGATGGTCGAGCTTGGTGACCGCAGCTACCCGATTGTCAGCGGCGCCGGGCTGCTTAACGACGGAGAACGGCTTCGCAGCCACATGCGCGGTGAGCGCGCCCTTATAGTGACCACCGAGACGGTGGCGCGCCATGGCTACGCCGACCAGGTGCAATCGGCACTGGGCGGCTCCGACCGCTGCAGGATCATCACCCTGCCGGACGGTGAAGAACACAAGAACCTGGTCACCTGCATGAATGTCTACACCCATCTGCTCGAGGCACGCCATGACCGCAAGACCACGTTGATAGCCGTGGGTGGCGGTGTGGTAGGCGATCTCACCGGTTTCGTGGCGGCCACCTACCAGCGGGGGGTCGATTTCATCCAGGTGCCCACCACCCTGCTGGCCCAGGTGGACTCCTCTGTTGGCGGCAAGACCGGCGTGAATCACCCGCTGGGCAAGAACATGATCGGCGCGTTCCACCAGCCCAGACTGGTGCTGGCCGATACCGACGTGCTGCAAACTCTGCCAGATCGCGAGCTCTCCGCCGGGCTCGCCGAGGTCATCAAGTACGGTCTGATCCGCGACCCCGACTTTTTCACCTGGCTTGAGCAGCACATGGATGCCCTGCTTGCACGGGATACCACCACACTGGCGGAAGCCATCCTGATCTCCTGCCGGGTGAAGGCCGACGTGGTGGCTGCGGATGAGACCGAACAGGGGATGCGGGCCATCCTCAACCTCGGCCACACCTTCGGGCATGCCATCGAGACCGCCAGCGGCTACGGCAACTGGCTGCACGGCGAGGCCGTTGGCGCAGGCATGGCCATGGCGGCGTGGATGTCCCATGAGCTGGGCTGGCTGGACACAGCCCATCACGACCGTGTTATTGCGCTGATCCGGCGCGCCGGGCTGCCGGTGGAAGCGCCGACCGGGATGACAACAGAGCGTTTCATGGAACTCATGGCGGTGGACAAGAAGGCTCAGGACGGGCGCATCCGCCTGGTCCTGCAACAGGGCATCGGCCATGCGGTGGTCACCGACGCATTTTCGCCGGAAGTCCTGTCCCGGACACTGGCCCGCTTCACCAGCCCGGCACCGGCCTGATGGCGGTCTCCAACGCTCCGACGCCCCTGGCTTGCTATGCAGCGGATCCCGTGCGCAGCCGGGGCCGCACCTTTCCTGAGTCCGCGCCGCTGTGGCGTAGTGAATTTCAGCGGGACCGGGATCGGATCATCCACTCCTCGGCGTTCCGCCGCCTGGAATACAAGACCCAGGTATTCGTCAACCACGAAGGTGACCTATTCCGCACCCGCCTTACGCATACGCTGGAGGTCTGTCAGATTGCGCGGACCATCGCCCGGGCACTGGATCTGAACGAAGACCTCACCGAGGCCATCACCCTTGCACATGACCTGGGACACACGCCCTTCGGCCACGCCGGCCAGGACGCTTTGCACCACTGCATGCGCGACTACGGTGGCTTCGAGCACAACCTGCAGTCGCTGCGCGTCGTGGACATACTGGAGCAACGCTACGCCGAATTCGATGGCCTGAATCTCTGCTGGGAGACCCGTGAGGGCATACTCAAACACTGCTCCGCCGACAATGCCCGACAACTGGGCGAGCTTGGCCGCCGTTTCCTGGAGCGGCAGCAGCCCAGCCTGGAGGCACAGCTCGCCAATCTGGCGGACGAAATCGCCTACAACAGTCATGACGTGGACGATGGCCTGCGTGCAGGCCTGCTGGAACTTGACGACCTGCGCGAACTGGAATTACTGGGCGAGCTTTTTGCCGAGGTGGAACGAGCTCACCCCGACCTGCCACGCCGACGGGTCATCTATGAAACCGTGCGCCGCATGATCGGCCGACAGGTCGCTGACGTGCTTGAGCACAGCCGGACGACCCTTGCCGAGATCAACCCGACGACCATCGAGGCTGTGCGCGAGCAGCGCAAACCGCTGATCGTGTTCGGTGAAACCATGGCCAGGCAGCATCAGGAATTGAAGCGCTTTCTATTTCGTGGCCTGTACCGGCATCACCGGGTCTACCGCATGGCGGAAAAGGCCAAGCGCACGGTAACCGCACTGTTCGATGCCTTCTTGGCCGATACCGGGCTCATGCCACCGCAGCACGCAGCCCGGGCGGAAGCACTGCAGAGCCAGTCAGGTGATGCCGGCCGGGCGCGGGCGGTGGCGGATTACATCGCCGGCATGACCGACCGCTTCGCCATTGCCGAGCACGAACGCCTCTTCGATCCGCGGCGACTGACCTGATTCAGTGCGGTCCGTCACAGATTGGCCATAAACTGTTGCCGAATCGGGGGTTAGTACGTTGGTCGGGCTCAGCATTGCTGATATAAAAGAAGCATTCAGGAGCACACACGAATAAACGGGGGTTAAACCATGGATCGCAGGTTACTGGTGCCGACGGCGGCACTGATCGGGGGACTACTTGTCGCCGGCAATGCCCAGGCCAACGAAAATCTCACTGGCGTGTACGCCACCGTCTCCGGCGGCTACAGCGTGATGGACATCGACATTCGTGATGGCGGCGCCTTTGGCGATGCCCGCCTGGACGGCGCAGGCGCCAGTGGCGCCAGCCTTAGCGGGGCGATCGGAACGTCACTGGTGATGGGCCGGTTCTACGGCGCCATCGAGGTATATGCCGGTGCCTCCACCGCCGACTTCGAATACCGGGTCGGCGGTGATCGCCTCAAGCTCGAGGCGGAGGATTTCTTCGGCATTGCCCTGCGCGCGGGCTCCGAGGTCCGCTCCAACATGGTGCTTTATGGCATCCTTGGCTATCAGAGTACCAAGTTCGAGGAAACGGTCACCATCGCCGGCAATACTTCGAGCGGCAGCGATCGCTTCGACGGCGTCCGCGGCGGCCTGGGCCTGGAACTGGCGTCCGAGGACCGAGTGTTCGCCCGTTTCGAGTATTCGATCATCCGCTATGGCAGCGAAACCTATGGCTCCGGTGCCGATGCGGTGCGCTACCAGCCCACCGAAAGCCTGTTCTCGGTCAGCGCGGGCTATCGCTTCTGATGGGGTGAGCTACCAGCCCTTCACTTCGCCGCCGGCGGCCGCACGGTCGTCGGCGCAGCAGTCAACCCGCAGCGATATCTCCAACAGCAACACCCATAGCACCGGGAAACCCTGAAAATTCTCGATAATTCATGATCTTACCGAGAATTTGAGCACCATCGGGCGAAGCGATATACTGATCGGCCTTTTGTCCTGACGAAGGGCGGACGCGTGCGGCCGTGGTAATGCGCCAGGATTCCGCGGCGACTGATTGACCGATGGTCGATTGCCGCTACCCGCCCCCCGCCGGAAGTCATCAACCCATACGCAGAGGCACTCCCGTGAGAAACGAGAACGCCGCGCAGTCGAGTTTGTATCGGCCCAGTTTCGAGAAGGATAACTGCGGATTCGGATTGATCGCCCACATGGACGGGACGCCCAGCCACTGGCTGTTGAAGACAGCCATTGACTCCCTTGCTCGCCTGACACATCGCGGCGCCGTCGCCGCTGATGGCAAGACCGGGGACGGATGCGGGCTGCTGATCAGCAAGCCGGATGCCTTCCTCCGCACCGTCGCCGAAGAGCAAGGCTGGAACCTCGGCCAGCGCTATGCCGTTGGCGTGGTTTTCCTGAGTACCGATGAGGCACAGGCCGACGCCGCCCGCAGCGCCGTCAATAAAGCCATCTCTGCTCGAGGGCTCGAAATCGCCGGATGGCGCGTCGTGCCGACGGATGCCAGCGCCTGTGGCGAAGAAGCCCTGAAGACCCTGCCGCAGATCGAACAGATCTTCGTCAGTGCTCCCGACGCCATGGACGACGAGGCGTTCGAGCGCGAGTTGTACATTGCCCGACGTCAGGCCGAAAAGGCAGTGGATGAGCAGGACGAGACCTTCTACATCCCCAGCCTGTCGAGTCAGGTGCTGTCCTACAAGGGACTGGTGATGCCGGCCAATCTGCCGGTGTTCTACCGCGACCTCCAGGACGAGCGGGTGCAGACCTCGATCTGCGTCTTCCATCAACGCTTCTCCACCAACACCTGGCCGCAGTGGCGTCTCGCCCAGCCATTCCGGCTGCTGGCCCACAATGGTGAAATCAATACCGTCCAGGGCAACCGCAACTGGGCTAATGCCCGCGCAGCCAAGTTCGAGACACCGCTGATTCCCGACATGGACCTGGTGCGGCCGCTGGTGAGCAGCGAAGGGTCGGACTCCAATAGCCTGGACAACATGGTGGATGCGTTGCTCGCCGGTGGCATGGACATCTTCCGCGCCATGCGTCTGCTGATTCCGCCGGCGTGGCAGAACGTCGACAACATGAACAGCGATCTGCGAGCGTTCTACGAGTACCACTCCATGCATGTGGAACCCTGGGACGGCCCCGCCGGGATCGTGCTGACGGACGGCCGCTACGCCGCCTGCGTGCTGGACCGCAACGGCCTGCGCCCGGCCCGCTACGTGATCACCAAGGATCGGCATATCACGCTGGCCTCGGAAGTGGGTGTGTACGACTACGCGCCGGAAGACGTGGTCGCAAAGGGCCGGCTGAAGCCCGGCGAGATGCTGGCCGCAGACACCACCACCGGCGAATTGCTGCTGCCCGAAGCCATCGACGAGATGCTCGGCAAGCGCAAACCCTACAAGCAGTGGCTGAACCAGCACCTACAGCGCCTGGAGTCGACCCTGGAAGAGACGGAACTCGAGGAGCAGGGCACCCCTGTCAAGGAGGAGCAGTTCCCGGTCTACCAGAAGCTGTTCAATCTGACCCTGGAAGAAGACGACTCCATCGTCCGCGTGCTGGCGGAGTCCGGCCAGGAAGCCGTGGGCTCCATGGGCGACGACACGCCACTGCCAGTGCTGTCACGCCGTGAACGAGCGGTCTACGACTATTTCCGACAGCAGTTCGCCCAGGTCACCAACCCGCCCATCGACCCGCTGCGCGAGCGGATCGTCATGTCACTGGAGACCTGCTTCGGGGCGGAGAAGAACATCTTTGCCGAAACTGAGGACCACGCCACGCGGCTGGTGGTGGAATCCCCGGTATTGTCCCGCACCAAGTTCCTGCTGTTGCTCAACCAGACCGCGGCCGAGTACGCACATCACGTCATCGATCTCCAGTACTCGCCGGAGGAAGGCCTGAAGGGCGCCATCGAGCGGATCGCGGACGAAGCCGAACGCGCGGTAAAGGCGGGCACGGTGATCCTTGTGCTCTCGGACCGGGAGATCGACGAGCACAAGTTGCCGGTGCATGCCCTGCTTGCCACCGGCGCCGTGCATCACCGGCTGGTGGAGCGCGGCCTGCGTTGCGACGCAAACATCGTGGTGGAGACCGCTACCGCCCGTGATCCGCATCACTTCGCGGTGCTGATCGGTTATGGCGCGACGGCGGTCTACCCGTACCTGGCCTATGCATCCATCCGCAACCAGGTCCGCAGCGGACGCATCAAGGACACCCCCGCCGATCAATTGCGGCGCAACTACCGCAAGGGGATCAACAAGGGGCTGTTCAAGATCCTGTCGAAGATGGGCATTTCCACCATCGCCAGCTATCGCGGCGCTCAGCTTTTCGAAATCGTCGGGATGGCCGATGAGGTGGTGGACCTGTGCTTCACTGGCACGGTCAGCCGTATCCAGGGCAGCCGCTTCATGGACCTGGAGAACGACCAGAAGACCCTGGCCAAGGAAGCCTGGAGTCGTCGCAAGCCAGTGCGCAAGGGCGGCCTGCTCAAGTTCGTGCAGGACGGCGAATACCACGCCTACAACCCGGATGTGGTGCGCACCCTGCAGACCGCCGTGGAGACCGGCAGCTACGAAGCCTGGGAGGAGTATGCGGAACTGGTGAACAAGCGCCAGCCTGCAGTACTTCGGGACCTGCTCAGGCTCAAGCCGGCCGACAAGCCGCTGCCCATCGACCAGGTGGAGCCCATCGAGGACATCCTGCCCCGGTTTGATTCCGCTGGCATGTCGCTGGGGGCGCTCTCCCCCGAAGCACACGAGTCCCTGGCCGTTGCCATGAACCGCCTCGGCGGGCGTTCCAACTCCGGTGAAGGCGGTGAGGACGAGGCACGCTACGGTACGGAGCGCATGTCCAAGATCAAGCAGGTGGCCTCCGGCCGCTTCGGTGTGACGCCACACTACCTGGTGAATGCCGAGGTGCTGCAGATCAAGGTCGCCCAGGGTGCCAAGCCCGGCGAGGGTGGCCAGCTACCCGGCCACAAGGTCAACGAGATGATCGCCCGGCTGCGCTTCTCCAAGCCCGGCGTGGCGCTGATCTCACCACCGCCGCACCACGACATCTATTCCATCGAGGATCTGGCACAGCTCATCTTCGACCTCAAGCAGGTCAATCCGGATGCGCTGGTTTCGGTGAAACTGGTGTCGGTGGCCGGCGTCGGCACTATCGCCGCCGGTGTGGCCAAGGCCTACGCCGACCTCATCACCATTGCCGGCTACGATGGCGGCACGGGTGCGAGCCCGCTGACGTCGGTAAAATATGCCGGTGCTCCCTGGGAGCTTGGCCTGGTGGAAACCCACCATGCCTTGCGCGCCAACAACCTGCGGGACAAGGTGCGGGTCCAGGCTGATGGCGGGCTCAAGACCGGGCTCGACGTCATCAAGGCAGCGATCCTCGGTGCCGAGAGCTTCGGCTTTGGCACCGCGCCCATGGTTGCCATGGGCTGCAAGTACCTGCGCATCTGCCATCTGAACAACTGCGCCACCGGCGTCGCCACGCAGCAAAAAGTGCTGCGCCTCAAGCATTTCATCGGCACGCCGGACAAGGTGGCGAACTACTTCAAGTTCGTTGCCCGGGAAACCCGGGAGTGGCTTGCCAAGCTCGGCGTACGGAGCCTGGAAGACCTCATCGGGCGCACCGACCTGCTGGAAATCCTCCCCGGCGAAACCGAGAAGCAGCGTCAGCTGGACCTGCGCCCGCTGCTCTCCGATGGCGGTATTCCGGCGGACAAACCACGGTTCTGCCTCAAGCCCCGGAACAACCCCTTCGACAAGGGCGAGCTGGCGGAGCAGATGGTCCGGGACACCCTGCCCGCCATCGAGGGCAAGACCGGCGGCGAGTTCAGCTATGCGGTGAAGAACCTCAATCGTTCCATCGGTGCCCGGCTGTCCGGAGAAATCGCCCGTCGTCATGGCAATTACGGCATGGCAGAGGCGCCGATCACCCTGCGCCTGTCGGGCAGTGCCGGACAGAGCTTTGGTGCCTGGAACGCTGCCGGGTTAAACATGTACCTGGAAGGTGACGCCAACGATTACGTGGGCAAGGGCATGGCCGGCGGCAAGCTGGTGATC
Source organism: Natronocella acetinitrilica (assembly GCF_024170285.1). Classification (NCBI taxonomy): domain Bacteria; kingdom Pseudomonadati; phylum Pseudomonadota; class Gammaproteobacteria; order Chromatiales; family Ectothiorhodospiraceae; genus Natronocella; species Natronocella acetinitrilica. Next base: position 146,266 of record NZ_JALJXV010000011.1, on the reverse strand, counting down.
TATCCGCCCAGGGGCAGCAGCTTCCTGGCCCGCGAGACCACCATCATGGGCAACACCTGTCTCTACGGTGCCACCGGCGGTACGCTGTATGGTGCCGGACTGGCCGGCGAGCGGTTTGCGGTGCGCAACTCCGGCGCCCATGCCGTGGTGGAAGGTGTTGGCGATCATGGCTGCGAGTACATGACCGGCGGCGTCATCTGCGTGCTCGGCGAAACCGGTGTCAATTTCGGCGCCGGGATGACCGGTGGCTTTGCCTTCGTGCTGGACCTGGATAACCAGTTCGTGGACCGCTACAACCATGAGCTGATCGATATCCACCGGGTGCAGTCCGAGGCGATGGAAGCGCATCGTCACTACCTGAAGAACATGATTCGTACCTACGTGCGCGAGACCGGCAGCGAATGGGGTCGGGAAATCCTCGATGATTTCCGCGATTACATCCGCCGCTTCTGGTTGGTCAAGCCCAAGGCCGCTGACCTGCAGAGCATACTGGATACCCTGCGCCAGGCCGCGTAGCCATCGAGTCCCCCGGCGCGGCAATCGTGCCGTCCGGGGGATTTTGTTGACCGGCGTGACCACGCCCCGGACAAGAGTGTTGACGGATACCCATGGGAAACAACTTCCAGTTCATCGAAGTGCCCAGACAGGATCCAAGGAAGGATCCCGCCGAATTGCGGGTGCACCACTTCAGGGAAATCTACAGCCAGTACGGCAAGGAAACCGCCGCGTCCCAGGCGGATCGCTGCCTGGACTGTGGCAACCCCTATTGCGAATGGAAATGCCCGGTTCACAACTACATTCCCAACTGGCTCAAGCTGATTGCCGAGGGCAATCTGTTCGAGGCGGCGGAACTCTCCCACCGCACCAACTCGCTGCCGGAAGTCTGCGGCCGTGTCTGCCCCCAGGATCGCCTGTGCGAGGGGGCCTGCACGCTGAATGACGGCTTTGGCGCCGTAACCATCGGCAATATCGAACGCTACATCACCGACGAAGCCTTCAAGGCCGGCTGGCGGCCTGACATGACCGGTGTGGTGGATACCGGCAAGAAGGTCGCAGTCGTTGGTGCGGGCCCGGCAGGCCTGGGCGCGGCGGATATCCTGGCACGCAACGGTGTCAAGCCGGTGGTTTTCGACAGCTATCCCGAGATCGGTGGGCTGCTGACCTTCGGCATCCCGCCCTTCAAGCTGGAAAAGGAAGTGGTGCGCCGTCGGCGGGACATTCTCGAAGGCATGGGGGTTGAGTTCCGCCTCAACACAACCATCGGCACCGACATCCCGTTCAAGCAGTTGCTGGATGAGTACGATGCCGTGTTTCTGGGGATGGGCACCTACACCTACATGCGCGGCGGCTTCCCTGGTGAGGAACTGCCCGGTGTCCACGAGGCGCTGCCCTTCCTGGTATCCAACATCAACCGGGAACTGGGCTACCAGAAGGATCCGTCGGAGTTCATCAGCATGCGCGGCAAGCGGGTGGTGGTGCTTGGCGGCGGCGATACCGCCATGGACTGCAACCGGACCTCCATCCGTCAGGGCGCTCGCAAGGTGACCTGCGCCTATCGCCGCGATGAGGAAAACATGCCCGGGTCCCGGCGGGAGGTGAACAACGCCAAGGAAGAAGGGGTGAAGTTTCTCTGGAACCGGCAACCGGTGGAAATCGTCGGTGATGGCAGAGTCGAGGGCGTCAAGGTGGTCACCACCGAACTGGGCGCCCCCGACGAACGCGGTCGCCGCCGTCCGGAGCCAGTACCCGGTACCGAGGAAGTGATCCCTGCGGATCGCGTCATCATCGCTTTCGGCTTTCGTCCGAGCCCGGCTGACTGGTTCAGCGAGTTCGACATCGGCACCGACGAACGGGACCGGGTCACCATCGGCAAGGGCGAGAATGGCCGCCTGTTCGGCCAGACCGGCAACCCGAAGATCTTCAGCGGCGGCGACATGGTGCGTGGCTCGGACCTGGTGGTGACGGCTGTGTACGAGGGGCGTGAAGCCGCCAAGGGCATTCTCGACTACCTCGAGGTATAGCGGGAGCAGAAGCGGCACCTCTCCACTCCAGCGAATCCGCCCTGTACACTGGGGCGGATTCTTCAGCCAGGGAGTGAACATGACCGATGCCGCCGGGGCGCCCGCCCACCTAGAAAACGATCTGCTGCTGCGCGCCCTGCTTCGGGAACCGGTTGAGCGAACACCGGTCTGGATGATGCGACAGGCCGGGCGTTATCTCCCGGAGTATCGCGCCACCCGGGAACAGGCCGGCAACTTCCTCGACCTGTGCAAGAACACCGAACTGGCCTGCGAGGTCACGCTGCAACCGCTGGCACGCTTTCCGCTGGACGCCGCCATCCTGTTCTCGGACATCCTCACCATTCCCGACGCCATGGGGCTGGGACTGTATTTCTCCGCCGGCGAGGGCCCGAAGTTCGAGCGCACCGTGCGCAGCGCGAAGGATGTCGACGCCCTGCCAATCCCCGATCCTGCTGACCGCCTGCGCTACGTGACCGACGCCGTCAGCCTGATTCGCCAGGAATTGCGCGGGCGCGTGCCCTTGATCGGCTTTTCCGGCAGCCCATGGACGCTGGCGACATACATGGTCGAGGGCGGTTCCAGCAAGAACTTCGCCCATTGCAAGGGCATGCTCTATGGCGAGCCCGCACTGATGCACCGCTTGCTGGACAAGCTGGCCCAGGCGGTGACCGCCTACCTGAACGCCCAGATAGAGGCCGGCGCCCAGGCACTGATGATCTTCGACACCTGGGGAGGCGTGCTGACACCACCCAGCTATCGGGAGTTCTCTCTGCATTACGCGGAACAAATCATCAGCGGCCTGCTCAAATCGAGGGAAGGCCGACGAGTACCCGTGGTCTTCTTCACCAAGGGCGGGGGCCCCTGGCTTGAGGCCGCCGCCGGCACCGGCGCCGACGGTCTTGGCATCGACTGGACGCAGGATCTGGGCGATGCCCGCCGCCGAGTCGGTGAGCAGGTCGCACTCCAGGGCAACCTCGACCCCAGCGTTCTCTACGCGCCGCCAGCGACAATACGGGAACATGTAGCCGCCGCGCTTGAGAGCTTTGGCCACGGCAGTGGCCACGTGTTCAATCTTGGACATGGTATTCACCCGGAGGTGGATCCGGAACACGCCGGCGCCATGATACGGGCGGTGCACGAACTCAGCCCCCGCTATCAAGGCGTCTGACAGACTTGGGCCGGGACGCTGCAGTCGGCCGGCCCGAGTACAACCGTGAGATCACGGCAGGTTCGGATATGAAGGTACGCACCCTCTCCGCCGGTGTGGTCATCATCCGGCGAGTAGACGAGCAATGGAAGTGCCTGTTGTTGCGGGCCTTCCAGTACTGGGACTCGCCCAAGGGGCAGGTGGAGGCCGGTGAGTCCCCCTTCGAGGGTGCACTGCGCGAGGTGCAGGAAGAGACCGGCATCACCGAGCTGAACTTCCGCTTTGGACGCCGCTTTGTCGAAACCGGCCCTTATGCCCATGGCAAGGTCGCCCGATACTACATGGCGGAAACCCGGACCAGCGAGGTCGTCATGGGGATCAACCCGGAACTGGGCCGCCCGGAGCATGCCGAGTATCGCTGGGTGAGCTTCGACGAGGCCCGCGAACTGGCTTCCCCCCGGGTCAAGCGGGTGCTCGACTGGGCGGAACGGCGGCTGCGATCCGCGGAGCAACGTCGCAACAGCAATCGCCGCTCCAACCGCCGGCGGCGCCCGCAACCCATAGCCCCACCGCCTGCGGACGGCGGATACAGCTGAAGCAGCGCCCCGGGGCGTGAACACCAGCTGGCTCGCGACACCCTGCCCGAATCTGCATAATGGCTGGCAAACCGCCCGGCGAAGCGTCGTCGGCCGGACCATGGCAGTCGAGGAGAGGCAGCGTGAGCAATCAACATCCCGCGGTTGGCTACTACCCTTTGGTGCGCATGCGGCGGATGCGCCGCGACCCCTTCAGCCGACGGCTGATGCGGGAGCACCGGCTCACCACCGACGACCTGATCTACCCCATGTTCGTGCTTCCCGGCGATGATCGTCGCGAGGCGGTGGAGTCCATGCCCGGCGTGGAAAGGCTCTCGGTGGATCTGCTGCTGGGGGAGCTGGAAAGTGTGGTGGAACTGGGCATCCCTGCGATTACCCTGTTTCCCGTCATCCCCGAGGATCGCAAATCCGACAAGGCCGAGGAGGCCTACAACCCGGAAGGCCTGGTACCTTCCGCCATTCGCGCCATCAAGGAGCAGTTCCCGGACCTCGGCGTGATAACCGATGTGGCCTTGGACCCTTACACCAGTCATGGCCAGGACGGGCTGATTGATGACGATGGCTATGTGGTCAACGACGCCACCATCGACGTGCTGGTGCGCCAGAGCCTCTGCCACGCGGAGGCCGGCGCCGACATACTGGCACCGTCGGACATGATGGACGGTCGTGTGGGGCAGATGCGCGAAGCACTGGAAGCAGCGGATTACCACAATGTCCGCATCCTCTCCTATGCGGCAAAGTATGCGTCGAGCTATTACGGTCCGTTCCGCGACGCGGTGGGCTCGGCGGGTAATCTGGGCGGCGGCGGCAAGCATAGCTACCAGATGGATCCGGCCAATGGCGACGAGGCGTTGCGGGAAGTGGCGCTGGATCTCGAAGAAGGCGCGGACATGATCATGATCAAGCCCGGACTGCCCTACCTGGACGTGGTGCGCCGGGTAAAGGACACCTTCGGCGCACCGACTTTCGTTTATCAGGTCAGTGGCGAATACGCCATGCTCATGGCCGCGGCAAGAAACGGCTGGCTGGATGAAAAGAGCTGTGCGCTGGAAGCACTGGTGTCCATGAAGCGCGCCGGTGCTGACGGCATTCTCACCTATTTCGCCAAGCGCGCGGCAATGTGGCTGCGCGAGACCGAGTAACAGCAGCGCCCATGGCTGGCCACCTCTGCCGGCCATGGGTTTCATCCCCTCCTCGTCCCACTTATACTCCCGGCCCTATGTGACATTTTCATGTCGTTTTCGTGACAGCGGACGGGCGCATGTTCACCAAGAGCTATTTCTCCGGCATTTTCGGCAGCTCCCCCTTCAAGCCGCTGCAGGAACACATGAGCAAGGTGGTGGAGTGCACAGAACGGCTGGTCCCCCTGTTCGAAGCAGTGGCCCGTCGCGATTACGCCACGGTGAACAGCGAACGCGAAGCCATCGCCCGGCTGGAGGATGAAGCCGACGACATGAAGCGGGAACTGCGCATGCGCCTGCCGCAAACGCTGTTCCTGCCGGTGGATCGTCGTGATCTGCTCGAACTGCTCCGCCTCCAGGACAATATCGCCAACAAGGCCAAGGACATCGCCGGTCTGGTGCTGGGCCGGGAGATGGAACTGCCCGACGTGATGGTGGAGCCCTTCCTGGACTACGTGCACCGCTCCATCGATGCGGCCCGTCAGGCCCACCGCACCGTGGAGGAACTCGACGAACTGGTGGAAACCGGCTTCCGCGGCTCGGAGGTGGAGGTTGTGCAATCCCTGCTGCTGGAGCTGGACCGGGTGGAGAAGGACACTGACCTGATGCAGATCAGCCTGCGGGGCACGCTGCGCAGCATGGAAGCCGGCCTGTCGGCCGTGGACGTGATGTTCCTCTACAAGGTCATCGAACTGGTCGGCAAGCTTGCCGATCTCGCACAGCGGGCCGGAAGCCGCCTGCAGATGATGCTCGCCAAGTAACAGCGCTCGGGGGGAGCGATGGAATACGGGCTGATCTATCTCATCCTGGCGGCTGTGTTCGGCCTCTTCATGGCCTGGGGCATCGGCGCCAACGACGTGGCCAACGCCATGGCCACCTCTGTGGGCTCCCGGGTACTCACCATCAAGCAGGCGGTGATCATCGCCGCGATCTTCGAGTTCGCCGGTGCCGTGCTGGCCGGCGGTGAAGTCACCAACACCATTCGCTCCGGCATCATCGAGGTGGGTCTGCTGGAAGACCGGCCGGAGCAGCTGATCTTCGGCATGCTGGCAGCACTCCTGGCAGCGGGCACCTGGCTGCTCATCGCCTCCAGCATGGGCTGGCCGGTTTCCACCACCCACTCCATCATCGGCGCCATCGTGGGCTTTGCCATCGCCGGGCTCGGCTGGGGCGCGGTGCAGTGGCCGGTAATCACGTCCATCGCCGCAAGCTGGGTGATATCCCCGGTGCTGGCAGGCTTCGCCGCCTTCATGCTGTTCCGCAGCGTGCAGTGGCTGATCCTCGACCGCCGCGACCCCATACGCAACGCCCGGCGCTATGTGCCGCTCTACATTTTCCTGACCGGTTTCATCATGTCCCTGATGACACTGATGAAAGGCCTGACCCATGTGGGCCTTGACCTGACCGCAGTGCAGTCTTACAGCATTGCCTTCGGCATTGGCACGGCCATGGGTATTGCCGGCAAACTGGTCATTGACCGCATTCCCATCGATCCCAACCTGGACCGCCGCTTCCACTACACCAACGTGGAGCGGATATTCGCCGTGCTCATGGTTGTGACTGCCTGCGCCATGGCCTTCGCCCACGGCTCCAACGATGTCGCCAACGCCATCGGGCCGGTGGCCGCCGTGCTCGCCGTGGTGCAAACCGGCGAAGTGACGGCACAGGCGGCCGTGCCCACCTGGGTGCTGCTGCTGGGGGCGATCGGTATCGTCGCCGGACTCCTCATGCTGGGGCACCGGGTCATCGCCACCGTGGGCAAGGAGATCACCCAACTCACTCCGAGCAGAGGCTTCACCTGCGAGCTGGCGGCGGCGGGCACCGTGGTGATGGCCTCCGGTTTCGGTATCCCGGTCTCCACCACCCATACCCTGGTGGGCGCAGTCCTCGGGGTCGGTCTGGCCCGCGGCATTGCGGCACTCAATCTATCCGTGGTCCGCGGTATTTTCCTGTCTTGGGTTGTGACGCTACCCGCAGGTGGCATACTCTCCATTGTTTTCTTCCAGATACTTTTGCTCATCTTCGGCTGAAGCCGGACCGACCATGACCGACCGCTACGCCGTTTTCGGCAACCCCATTGCCCACAGCCAGTCACCCTGGATCCACGCCCGTTTCGCCGAGGCGACCGGGCAGGAGCTCAGCTATGAGCGGCAACTCGTTGCCCTGGACGGGTTCGCTGCCGCCGTGCAACAGTTCTTTGCCGAAGGCGGCCGTGGGCTGAACATCACGGTGCCCTTCAAGGAGCAGGCCTGGTTGCTGTGTGGCAGCCGCTCTCCTGCCGCCGAATCGGCGGGAGCCGTCAATACCCTGCAATGGACCGACGGCCGGCTCCACGGCGACAACACCGACGGCATCGGCCTGCGACGGGATATCAAGAACAATCTGGGCCAGGCGATTCAGGGCCGGCGCATCCTGATACTTGGCGCCGGGGGCGCGGTGCGGGGCGTGCTACGGCCGTTGCTGGAGGCGCAGCCGGCAGCGCTGACCATCGCCAATCGCACTGTGGCCAAGGCGCAGGCGCTGACCGCCGGGCTGACCAGGTTCTGCCCGGTAGATGCCTGTGGCTTCAGCGACTGCGCCGGCCGGCAATTCGACATCGTCATCAATGGGACCTCCAGCGGTTTGCAGGGAGAGATGCCCGCATTGCCGGAACAGCTGTTTGTCCGCGACAGCAGCCTTGCCTACGATATGGTTTACGGCCGCGAAGCGACGCCCTTCATGCGCTGGGCGGCGACGCAGGGTGCTGGCGCTGTCAGCGACGGGCTGGGCATGCTTGTGGAGCAGGCGGCGGAGTCGTTCCGGCTCTGGCGCGGTGTCCGACCCGCCACCGCGGAAGTCATGGCGGGCCTGCGAAGCCGTCTCGCTGCACCAGCGTAGTGCCCTGACACGGGCGCTTGCCAGTTTGCAGGGCAGGATGCTGACAGCACAGAGTGGCAGATAGGCGTCATTGCAGGCTCGCACCGGACGGAACGGGTTTTGCTCCGTACAAGACTCGGAGCATCACGACCCGGGAGGCTGGACGCCATGAGCACCGAAACCGACACCGCCGTACGTATTCCCCTAGGCAGGCTCGCCGATTGCGGCAACGACGAGTTCCGCACACTGGTCCTTGCCGGCAAGCGCATACTCCTGTTCCGCGATCGCGGTGGGGACCTTGTGGCCGTTGAAGATCTGTGCCGGAAACGGGGCATGCCCCTGACCCGCAAGGAAGAGGACATCAAGGACACCCACCACCCCGCCTGTGGCTGTGCCGTGGTACAGCACCTGTCGGAATGGGCACAGGCCCGCCAGTGCCGGTGTGCCACGCGCCACCCGGTGGTCATGGAAGCCGGCCAGTGTCATCTGCTGCTACGCGGGGGCTGACAACCACCGGTAGACATGCGCATCATGATTGCCGGCATGGACGACACGGGCTTACTCGATGCATGCGGAATCGGCACTGGCAGAGCATCGGCAACTGATTGCAGGCCTCCAGCGCACCCTGTCCATGGACGGCATGGCGGTGGAGACCATCGAGACCCACGGCGCAACGGTGCTGTTGGCTGGTGACCACGCGTACAAGCTGAAAAAACCCGTCGATCTCGGCTTCCTGGACTACTCCACGCTTGCGCTTCGGCAACACTATTGCCGTGAAGAGCTGCGCCTCAATCGCCGGCTCGCACCGGATCTCTATCTCGCGGTTCTCCCTGTCACCGGCACACCGGACGAGCCTGAACTCGGCGGGTCAGGCCCGGTTCTGGATCACGCCGTGCAGATGCGACGCTTCCCCACGGAGGCAAGGCTGGACCGGGTTCTGGAGCGTGGTGAGCTGAAACCGCCGGACATGGAGGCACTGGCGCAGGCCATGGTGTCCTTCCACCAGACCTGTGCGCCGTTGGCCAACGACCATCCCCTGCACTCGGTGAGCGCAATCACCGCACCACTGCTTGATAACCTGGAGGACTGCCGCCGCCTCCTGCCCGGCGGAGTACAGCTTGAGCAGGTGCTTGACTGGTTCCCCCGGGAGCATGACCGGCTGCAAACGCTGGTGAGCGAGCGCCTGCATTCGGGACGGGTGCGCGAGTGTCACGGCGACCTGCACCTGGCAAACATGTACCGGGAAGGCGGGGCGATCCACTTTTTCGACGGCATCGAGTTTTCGGAGCCGCTTCGCTACATCGATGTGATGAACGAGGTGGCTTTCGTCGCCATGGATCTGGATGCACGAGGCTCACCTGACCTCGGTGCCCTGCTCACCAGCCACTACCTTGAGTGTGGAGGGGACTACCGAGGTCTTCCGCTACTGCTGTTATTCAAATGCTATCGCGCCCTGGTGCGGGCCAAGGTCAATGCGATTCACGCCCGGGCCGGCGGTGGCGAGCAGGCCGGACAGGAGGCGGTACGCTATCTGTCCCTGGCTGCGCATTACACCGAACCCCGCAAACCGACACTCTGGATCATGGGGGGACTTTCAGGCAGCGGAAAGTCAACCCGGGCTCTGGCACTGGTGGAGCAGACCGGCGCCGTAAGGATCCGGTCGGATGTGGAACGCAAGCGGCTGTTTGGACTTGCCGCGGATGCGCGCACTGACGCTCCTGCCGGGGGTGGCATCTACGGGCCCGAGGCCGGTGAACAAACCTACCAGCGCCTGGCGGACCTGGCCCGCGGAATACTGGCCTGCGGCTCCTCCGTCATCGTGGATGCAGCCAACCTGCGTCGCTCCGAGCGAGCGCGTTTCCGTGCGCTGGCGAGCACCGGAGGCTGGTCAAGCAGGCTGGTCTGGTGCGAGGCGGACGAGAACACACTGCGGCAGCGTCTGCGGCAGCGGGCACAACTGGGCAAGGATCCATCGGAGGCGACGACAGCGGTGCTGGAGCGACAGTTGCAAATGGTGGAGCCACCCACCGCCGAGGAGACCGATCCGGCGTAGTGGAGCCGATCCGCGACGCGCTTGCCACAACACCCTATCCATGCAACGCTCGCGGTCCTCCACACCCAGCCGGAGCTATCGTGGAAGCACTCATCGTCATCCTGTTCTTGGCCACCATGACCATGGGCGTGCTGACCTACCGCCAGAGTCATCGCCGGGGGCGCTGGATACCCGCCTGGGGCATTACCCATGGCCTGATCGGCATCAGTGCCGTGTCGCTGCTCATCTACCGCGCCTTCACCGGGCCGGAGAACCTCTGGTTCAACAGCGCCGCATTCCTGTTTCTGCTGGCAGTGATCGGGGGTGGCTTTGCCTTCCTGGTTCGACGACGTGATGAGTCGCCAATCCTGCCGGTGATCCTGCTGCATGCAGGGGTGGCCGGAATCGCGTTCCTCGTGCTACTGGGCGGGCTTTAGGACGAGGACAAGCGCTTCGACCAGAAACGCAGGGGCTTGACGGTCTCTTCCAGATCGTCCAGATCCTTCCAGCGGAACCAGGCCTGCAGCGTGTCTTCAGGCTGGAAGCCCCGCTTTTGCCAGAAGGCGTCCAGAGGCACGTAGCCCTCGGGCCTGCGTGGATGCGTTGCAGGCCGTTGCACCGAGCAGAACATGGCGACGGCGTAGCCCAGCGACCGGGCATGCTCCTCCCGCTCGTTCATGAAGCCGACTCCGATCCCCCGCCCGCGGTACTCCGGAAGCAGCACGGACTCACCGAAATAGAACACGCTCTCCACGAGAAGCCCTGCCTCGCGGATCGGCTTGATGACTTCCTCTGTCTCATCGGCAAGCGGAATCCCGGTTGCCGCACCAACCACCCGCTCGCCCTCCCAGGCCAGCACACAGACAGCCTGCTCTGACTGGGCATAGGTTCGCAGATAGCGCGCCTCGTAATCGGCGTCGCCATCGTAGAGATAGGGCCAATCACGGAACACCCGGATACGCAGCGCCGCCAGTTGCTCCAGCGCCTCGTTGATCTGCGCGCCGACCAGGCGCTGCAGCCGAATGGCTTCAGCCATGCCCGCCCCCTCGCGCAAACACCTCCCCGGGGCGGCGAAACGCCTTGAACTCCAGGGCGTTGCCGGCAGGATCCAGCAGGAAGCAGGTGCCTTGCTCGCCGGTTTTTCCTGCAAAGCGCACGGTGGGCTCGATGATGAAAGTCACCGCCTGGTCACGCAACCGGGCAGCCAACACTTCCCAGTCGTCCCACTCCAGAATGAGGCCGAAGTGCTGCACCGGCACCTGCTTACCATCCACATGGTTGGTGGGCACCTGGGGCATCTGATCGACCAGATGGGCAGTAATCTGGTGACCGTGAAAATTGAAATCCACCCAGTGCTCGGACTCACGCCCACGCTCACAGCCAAGAACCTGCTCATAGAAACGCCTGGTGGTGTCCAGGTCGGTCACGGGAAAAGCCAGATGGAAAGCGTTGGACATACGGGGCTCTCTCCAGACTCTTTGCAAATCACGCCAACGGTGTCGTTGGTCACGCCAGCCGAGAGTATGCCAGTGATACCCGACGACGTGGAGAGTGGTCCGGCTTGTGCGCCGAGGACACATGCCATATATTGACTGACCGATCGGTTAGTCAATACGAGGTCAACGATGCCTCCTGTCGCTCTATCCAGCGAATCAGCCCGTCCGCCGTCCACACAAGCCTGTCAGCGCATCCTGGCCGCGGCCAAGTTGCTGTTCGGGCAGCGTGGTTATGACGGGGTCTCGATCAGGGACGTGGCGCAGATGGCCAAGGCCAGCAAGGCCAACGTGTTCCACCACTTCGGCAGCAAGGCCGGGCTCTACAGCGCGGTGCTGGAGGATACGTCCTCGGCCTTTCAGGCCATCCTGGACAGCTTCGATGCCGCGCAGCAGACACCACGGCAGCGCATCAGCGACTTCGCCCGTCGCAATCTCGAAACCATGCTTGCCGATCCGGCGTCGGTGCATCTGTTCCTCCGTCAGATGCTCAACGGCCGGGGCAACAGCCAACGCCAGCAAGCCGAGGAATTGATCGCCCGGGACCTGAATCAACTGCTCGCACGGATCCGTGATGAAACTTCCACCGGCCTGCCGCGGTCGAGTCACGTGGACCCACTGGTGCTGCTGTTGTGCATCCTCGGCGCCAATTTCATGTACTTCCAGCTACAGGACGTGTTGCCACAGCTTCGCAACGCGGAACAACCACTGGATCAGGACCGTTTCATAGGGGCCCTGATGCAGCTGCTTGAGACATCCCTCGACGGCCGCTGAGGCGACCGCTCACTCGACCTGCAGCCGCGGCAAGGTATTGCGTCGCGGCCCCACGATTGCAAGACAAGGCGTCCCATGAAAACTGCGCACTCCCGCACCGGTCTGTTTTTTCTTTTCGCCGCATTTGCCCTGATTGCCTGCGGCGGCAACGGCGATAACGATCAGGCTGACAACGATGACGACTCCGACGGGGTGCTCATCACCACCGTCACCGTGGAAAAGGAAACAGTTGAAGTCCTGGAACGCACGATTGGCCGCATCAGCTCGCGGACCACGCCCTCGCTCACTTCCGAGGTCACCGGCCGTATCCTCAGTGTGCACGTGGACGCAGGTGACCGGGTAAGCCGTGGCGATCTGCTGCTGGAAATCGATCCTGAGCCTTATGAACTGAGCCTGGCTTCCGCGTCCACCGACATCCGCCGCCTGGAGGCGCTGTTGCGCAATCAGGAACGGGAACTGGCACGCAACCGCGAGCTGCTTGAAGACGGATTCGTCACGCAGGCCATGGTGGATGGCGCCGAAGCGGAACAGGAATCCCTGGAGGAACAGCTGGAGGCGGCCCAGGTAGCCCGGCGCAACGCCGAGCGGGACCTGCGCAATACCGAAGTGCGTTCACCAGTTGCCGGTGAGATCGATGAGCGTCACGTCTCCGATGGCGATTACACCAGCCCGGGAGAGCCGTTGTTTCGCCTGATCAGCCAGGACCTGCTCCGCGTGCGCCTGCCATTCCCGGAGTCGGCCGCACCACGGCTCGAGATCGGTCAGGCCGTGCGACTGCGCGCGGCGCTAACCGACAACAGCGATGTCGAGGGTCAGATCGCGGAGCTTCGCCCTGGCCTGACGGACGGCAGCCGGGCAATCGAGGCCATCATCAACGTCCGCAACCCCGGCGGCTGGCGACAGGGTGGTACGGTCAACGCCGATGTCGTTGTCCTCACCCGGGAAAGCGTTGTGGTACCCAATCAGTCGGTGGTGCAACGGCCTCGGGGCGAGGTCGTGTACGTCATCGAGGACGACACGGCCCACGCCCGGGATGTGCGGGTCGGACGGCGTCTCGGCAGTTCCACGGAGATCCTGGAGGGGCTCGACGACGGTGACCGCGTCGCCGTGGACGGGGCGGGGTTCCTGAGCGACGGCGCCAGCGTCCGCGTGTCGGAGGACTGAGCCCATGACACTGCCAGAGCTCTCCATCCGCCGCCATGTGCTGGCGGTCATGCTCAGTGCGGTGCTGGTGCTGTTCGGCCTGATCGGCTATCAGCAGGTGGGCACCGACCGAATTCCCAACATCGACTTTCCGGTGGTCACGGTGGTGGTCTCCCAGCCGGGAGCCGATCCCGAGATCATCGATGCTTCCATCACGTCGCAGGTGGAGCGGGCCGTCAATACGGTGCCCGGCATCGACAACATCCAGTCCAGTTCCAGCCCGGGCGTCTCGGTGGTCAATATCACCTTCGACCTGGACAAGGACGTGGATGTGGCCTTCAACGAGGTGCAGGCCAAGGTCAACGAGATCCGCCAGGAACTCCCCGCCGACGCCGAGGCGCCGGTGGTCCAGAAGGTGGAGACGGACGCCCAGGCCATCATGTGGCTGTCCCTGCAGGGCGACCGCACCCTGCAACAGCTCGGCGTGTATGCCCGCAACGTGGTCCGCCCGCAGCTGGAGAACATCAACGGCGTCGGCGAAATCCAGATCGGCGGCGGGCTTGAGCGCAACATCCGTGTGGAGGTGGACCCGGACAAGCTGGCAGCCTTCGAACTCACCGTTCAGGACGTGCTGAATGCCGTCGAGACCGAGCATTTCCAGCTCCCCGGCGGCTTCCTGGTCAGTGATTCCACCGAACGACTGATCAAGCTCGATCTGGAGTTCCACCAACCTCATGAACTGGAGGAGCTGATCGTCGCCTCCCGGGACGGTGCGTTGATCCGGCTGCGCGATGTCGCCGACGTGGTGGACGGCCTCGAGGACCGCCGCGGCCTGGCCCGCTTCAACGGCGAGCCCACGGTGGGGCTCGGTATCGTCAAGGTGTCCGGCACCAATACCGTGGCCATCATCGACGAGGTGCAACGCCGGGTGGATGAAGAAATCCGCCCGCAGCTACCGCCGGGCATGGAGATCAACGTTGCCTCGGACCAGTCGGTCTTCATCCTCGAGATGATCGACAGCCTCTACCAGACCATCGGCCTGGGCATACTCTTCGCCGCCCTGGTGCTATGGCTGTTCCTCAAGAATCTGCGCTCCACGCTGATCGTCACCCTGTCCATTCCCATCTCCCTGGCGGCGATCATCGCCACCGTCTACTTCTTCGGCTACACGCTGAACTCCATGACCATGCTGGCCATGCTGCTGCTGATCGGGGTGGTGGTGGATGACGCCATCGTGGTGCTGGAGAACATTTTCCGCCATCGCGAGGAAGGTATCGAGGACCCCATCGAGGGGGCCATCGTCGGTTCCAACGAGGTGTTCTTCGCCATTATCGCCACCACACTGGCGCTGATTTCCATCTTCCTGCCGGTGCTGTTCATGGGCGGCATCATCGGTCGCTTTTTCGAATCCTTCGCGGTGGTCGTGGCTCTGGGTGTGCTGGCCTCGAGCCTTGTGGCACTGACTCTGACGCCAATGCTGTGTTCACGATTCCTGACAGTGCCCAAGGAGCATGGCAAGGTTTACAACTTCCTCGAGAGCGGCTTTCGTGGGCTGGAATCCGGCTACCGCTGGCTGCTGGCCCGGGTGTTGCGATTCCGCTGGATCACCCTGGCCGTGGTGGCCGCCGTCACCGTCGCCGCCGGCAGCCTGGTCGGACAGCTGGGCGGCGAGTTTGCACCGGAAGAGGACGAGGGTCAGTTCCTGGTGTTCTTCCAGACACCCCTCGGGTCCAGCATCGATCATGCGGACGGAAAACTGCAGCAGATCGAGGAAGTCCTCGGCTCACAGGACGGCGTACGCAGCTATTTCACCGCTATCGGTCTCGGCGATGAAAGTCAGGTCAACGAAGGCATTTCCTTCGTCAGGCTGGAGCCGCGGGAGAACCGAAGCCTGAGTCAGCAGGCCATCGTCGGCGAGGTCCAGGGACGCTTGGCGCAGCTTCCGGGGGTGCGGGCCTTCGCCTCCTCGGTGCCCTTGATCGGCGGCCAGCGCGGCGAGCCGTTGCAGTTCAACATTTCCGGGCCTGATCTGGACGAGGTCGCACGGCTGGCGGAGGAAATGGAGAGCCGCCTTGGCGGTCGCAGCGAGATCGCCACCCTGGACCTGGACCTGAGCCTGGATCTGCCGGAACTGGTGCTGGAGGTGGACCGCGAGCGGGCCGCGGTGCTGGGGCTTTCCACATTCGATATTGCCCGCGCCGCCAACGTGCTGGCCGGTGGCATCGACGTGGCGCGCTACAACGATGAGCCCGGTGACGGGGAACGCTACGACGTCCGGCTGAAGGCTATGGACAGCGCCTTCAGCAGCCCCGATGACCTGCGCCGAATTTTCCTGCGCAATGGTAGCGGAGACATGATCCGGCTGGATAACGTGGCGCGATTCGAGCCGCAGCTGGGGCCGGCGGTGATCGGTCGCTACGATCTGCAATACGCCGCCCAGTTCTACTCGGTGCCTGGGGTGCCGCTGGCCGAAGCGGTCAATCTGGTGGAGCGCGAGGCTGCGGACATCATGCCGCTTGGTTACAGCCTCAACCTGGTGGGACAGGCCGAGGAGTTCGAGCGCACGGCAGCAGCCATCCTGTTCGTCTTCGTGGTGGCCATCGTGCTGGTCTACATGGTGCTGGGCAGCCAGTTCAATTCCTTCGCCCAGCCGTTCATCATCCTCGCGGCCCTGCCTCTGGCAATGATCGGTGGCGTCGTGGGCCTGTGGCTGTTCAGCCACACGCTGAACATCTACTCCATGATCGGCCTGGTCTTGCTGGTTGGACTGGTGACCAAGAACGGTATCCTGCTGGTGGACCTCACCAACCAGTACCGCAAGAAGCGGGATCTCTCCGTGGACGAGGCGCTACAGCAGGCCTGCCCGGTGCGCTTGCGGCCGATACTGATGACCTCGCTGACCCTGATCCTTGCCATGCTGCCGGCTGCATTGGGCGCCGGTGCGGGAGCGGAAACCCAAGGTCCGCTAGCAGTGGCCATCATCAGCGGCATGATCTCGTCCATGCTGCTGACCCTGGTGGTGATCCCGGCTACTTATTCGCTGGGGGAAAACGGCATCATTCGGATGAGAGAATGGCTCGCGGACCGGGGGACGGCAACGGCGTGAGGCACAAACGGAGTGCGGGTGCGCCGCGCGGGGACACGCCGTGAACCCATCCATGGGGGCTCGACAGCGACATCCCTGTCGCTGACGGTCCCCGCGCGGCGCACCCACACTCCGTTTGTGCCATGACCATTAGGTGCCAGCGCCGCCGCCGTTGTGGTGCGTTACGCGCTTGCGCGCTAACACACCCTACTAGAGCCGCCCCGATCGAAGCCCGGCGTAGGGTGTGTTAGGGCGCAGCGCGTAACGCACCACAACAACCTCTGCAGCCGCCTCACCGCCGGAACGGAAAACCGCGCCGCCAGTACTGAATCAGGAAGAACCCGAACAGCATGCCACCCAGGTGTGCGAAATGGGCGATGCCGCCGATGCTGCCGGTGACGCCGGCAAACAACTCGAAGGCACCGTAGCCAATGACGAAATATTTGGCCTTCATCGGGATGGGCGGGATCAGCAGCATGATCCGGTTGTTGGGGAACAGCATGCCGAACCCGAGCAGGATACCGAACACGCCGCCGGATGCCCCAACCGTGGGATAGATGGCTCCACCCGCTGCGGCCTGACTGGCAACAAAGAGCTGGATCAGCCCCGCCCCCACTACGCAGAACATGAAAAAGAACAGGAAGCGCCGCGAGCCCCAGGTGTGCTCCAGCGGCGTACCGAACATCCACAGGGCGAACATGTTCACGAACAGGTGCAGCGTCCCGCCGTGCAGGAAACCGTAGGTCACCAACTGCCAGGGCTGGAAACTGCTGGTTGGGTAAGGAACCGTCACCGAGGTAGGTGGCTCAAGCGGCCACAGTGCGAACCACTGGTAGAGCGGACTTCCCAAAGACCCTGGCTGGAGAAAAAACACCAGCACATTCAGGGCAATCAGGCTCAGCACCACCGGAGGAAAGGCACTCGGCACCCGCGGACCGACCGGCTCAGGCGGCGGTTCGGGCCTGCGCGGCGGCGGCCCCTCCCGCATGATCCGGTCCTCGTCATGCCAGCTCATTCTCAGCCTGCCCTCAATGCTGCCGTCATGGATGCTTCGACCGGTGGCCAGCGCTGCGGTTTCCGGTTGCCAGACACAGGATGAATCGGGTCGGTGCGTCTCGAGCGCCCGATGTTACAGCATTGGAAAATCGAAGTCGTACCGCCAGAAAGCGCCGGCCCGCCATCCGCGTCCGGCGGTATCGTCCTCGGGATCGAGCAGCAGGTGATCGTATTCCAGGCCAACAGTGTGCTGGCGAACGCGGTAACGGTAGTCCAGGGTCAGCCCGTACTCCTCGAAACCCAGGGCGGCATCCGGGCTGATATCGCGATAGCCGAGGGCAAGCCCCATCCGATGCGCGTGGGCCACCGCCGCCAGGGTCAGCGTGGGGTTTAGCACGCTGACCCCCAGGAACCCGACCCGACGGCGGTAGTCCACACCGGGCGTCACGGTGAACGTGAGGTCCTCACGACCGAGGCTATGGGCGTGGCTGAGTTCGAATCGCCGCTGACGAAAATCTTGATCCAGTGGTGTGTCGTCGTCCACACCAAGCCAATGGGCCGCGAGGCGCGTGGATGATCGCCGCTCGCCGTCCAGCGCCACCCGCACGGTCCACTGAGCCTCGTGGGCCCGACTGTCCACCAGCCCGGGCGTATCGCCGCGATCACGCCGACGCAGGTTCCATGCATGGCTGGCACGATCGAATGAGCCGAACGTGTCATCGGTCTCAAGGCGCAGGCTGTAGTCATCCGTGCGCAAAGCCCGCTCACTGGCCTGTTGCAGCAAGGAGTTATAGCGGCCGCTGATTCGCAGCCCCGGCTGCAGTGCGTACTCTGCACCGGCATCCAGCGCCGAGGAGTCGCGCTCCACCGCTGCTGCCACGGGGAGAAAGCCGGCTGCATGCCGGCGGAAGGCCATGTCATAACGCAGTTGCTGGCGGCGGTCACGCCCGCGCAGGCCCAGTCGCACACCCTGACCACCCCGAGACTCATCGGCGATAGAGCGCCCGTCCTGATGCGCCAATTCAACGTCGGTGGCCAGTTGCTGGGATAACAGCTGCGTGTCCCAGGCCGCAGTAACACTGCCAACAACGCTGCCGTCATTCGCCCAGGCCTCATCCGGTTGCTGGTAGACCACATTGACGGAATAGCGCCGGTCAGCCGACGGTTGAAGCAGCCAGGAGCCGCCGTGGACCTGATGCGGCAGTTCACGCTGGGGCGAAAAACTGGCGGCAGTCAACTGATCGTCACGCTCCCGTCCGGAAAGCCAGACCACGGACTGACCCGGCCGGGGTTGGGCCTCCACACGCACGGCCCGCAAGGTCCGATCCAGCGTCAGGGGCGTGAAGTATGCCGGTTGATCACCCAGATCCAGGCGATAGGGGACGGCGACGCCGGATTGTTCGTGGCGCAGGTGTACCCATTCCAGCCGGCTGGTCCGGTCATCCGTGCGATAGTCCGATTCGCTTAACACACCGGCAAGTCTGAATGTGGTGACCGCACCATCGGCCCGGTAACTGCCTCGCAGGCCGACATCCTGATACACATGCCAGCCCTCGTGGGCGTAGCGTGGGGGGAGACGCAGAGTATTGCCGGAGCGCTGGTAGTAGTCGGCACGGGTGGTGATCTCGCCGGCCAGTTGTTGCTCCCCCGCCGCCGCACCGCCAATCAGCAGCATGGGTAGCAGACAGAGCAGGCTGCGCCAGCGCATCAGGGCACCCGACTCATCACAGACAGAACCAATTCGTGGCGTCCAATGCCATCCGCTACCTCTGCCCCGCTCTGTCGCGTCTCTACACGAACTTCCACCAGCACGCGGACGATCCGGATGGCACCATCCCAGCGCTCGTCCAGCGGTTGAATCGGACCGACGGCAACCAGCCTGGCGGCAGCCGCTGGTGGCCTCTCGGCCAGTTCGGCCAGCAGGCGCTCGCGGTCGGGAAAGGCATCATCGAGGAAATCGCCGAAATCGAGGCCGTTCCAGGCCCGGATCAACGCGTCCAGCAGCCTTTCCACGGCATCCCGGGGCGGTGGTAATGGACTGTGTGCACTGGAGTCGTTGATCGCTTCGAACTGCCGGGGGCCGTGACCAGGCGTGGGCTGCCCGAAAATGGCCTCGCCGGCGAGAGTTGTCGCACCAACCAGTGTGCCGCTGATCTCGACACAATGGGGTTGCAGCAACATGGCCCGGGCGAGCTGCAGGCGTCGATCATCATCGGCGCCCGGATCCCCGGCGAGGATGCTGGCGAATGTCAGGGCCTCGCAGCCCCCTTCGTCAAAAGGTTCGGCGGCTGTACCCATTACCGATGCAAGCAAGACAAACGCTAGCCCGGCGCGCTGAATCCAGAGTCGGGTCCCTGTCACGAACAGCCCCAAGAATCAAGTTTAGATTTATCTTGTATGCGTCTGTTTTTATGTGTTTTGAAGTCTATCAAACCAGGGGGCCGACAGTCTGCGGCGCAGTTCACAACCCGCGCTTGATGGCATACTGTGGGTGCACTCATGACGACCTCGGATCAAAAACCATGCCTCGTATCCCCGCAGTTGCTGCCGTGTTGCTCGGCCTCGGCACGCTGCTGACACTCGCAGCCCCATGGCTCCCCGGCGGCGAGCGGTTGGTCCTACTCGACCCGCCCCGGGAGGGGCATGCCATGGCTCTGGTGGCCACGGATGACGAGCTTCTGGTGGGCACGGAGCGCGGTGAGCTATGGCGCTATCGCCGCGGCGATTGGGAACTTGCGGATCAGGACGCTGACGGCCGGGCCATCACGGTGCTGCGGGGGCATCCTGATGAAATACCCGCCGGGACGGCCCGTGGGCTGCTCCCGGAACCGGAAGCCGCGTTACCGGGCGCGGCACGGGTAAGCGATCTGCTTCGCCTTGATCAGCGACTTTTGGTGGCAACAGGTGCCGGCGTGCTCGCACTGGACCAGGGCGGGTGGCAGACCACAGGCCCGGATGCGGCGGTTTACCGACTGCTGGAACATCGCCGGGATGACGAAACCTTCCTGCACGCGGCGAGTATCGGCGAGGGGCTATTGGGGGCGAGAGTGCCTGAACTGGATTGGTCAACCAACAATGCGGGATTACCACTTCCGCTCAACGGCCTGAGTCTCGCCACCACGGCGGGCGGCCTTGTTCTGGCCGGTACGGATCAGGGCCTTTACTGGCAGATAGCACCCGGGGAACGCTGGCACCGTATTGATGACGGGCCGGGAGATCGCCGAATCCTTGCACTGGCAGTGGCGGCAGAGGCGGATGGTGTGCAGAGGCTTTGGATTGGCAGCGACGATGGCCTGCATGGGTTGGACCTGGTGGAGCGAGAAAGCAGCCTTGAGACACGAGGCCGCGCCCGACACTATGATCACGTCGGGGACGGGCCTGAAACCGGGGTGAGCTGGATCATCGATCGACAGGGCACGCCCGTCCTGACGGCCGGTGGGGTCTACCATCTTGGATCAAGCCGATTCGACTACTGGCACTGGCTGTGGATGGTCGGGCTCGCGCTGATCGTGCTCGGCGCGCGGCAATGGCGGCAGTCGCTGCGCAACCAGGCCTGAGACGAGTCACACGATGGGCGGCTCTGCCCAGTCGTCGTCAATCTGATCCAGGGTCTCGCTGAAGCGCTCCAGCTGCAGTGCTGCGCGGCGACCGCGCTGGAAGCGCGCCACGTGGAACAGGGCCTCGCCCTGATGCACCAGGGGCAGGTTGGTACGACCGATCACCACGCCCGCCACGGGAGATTCCACCGCGGTTTCCCGCTCGCCGAACGGGTCTGCCACCCAGCCCATGGGCTGACCGGCGGCCACATGGGCCCCCAGGGCCACCGCCGCCCGGAGTATGCCGTCCTGGGGCGCCCGCACCCACAGGGAGGCATCCGCCACCAGCGGTGTCGGCTCGGTCTGGCGGCGCCCGCGCGGTGCCGCCAGCATGTCCAGTTCACGCATGGCCCGCAGGATGCCCCGCACCCCAGCGCGGATGGCCGCTTCGTCGAAACGCAGGGCCTCCCCCGCCTCGTAGGTCACCACCGGCACCCCCAGTTCCCGCGCGGCCCTGCGCAGACTCCCGTCGATCAAGGGAGAGTGGATGAGCACCGGCAAACCGGTTGCCCGGGCCAGTGCCTCGTCGCCGGGGTGATCCAGATCGGCGCGGATCTGCGGAAGGTTGTCGCGATGAATCGCGGCGGTGTGCAGATCGATGACGTGGCTGGCATGGGCGAGAACCTGGGTGCGGAAAAGATGGGCCAGACGCGATGCCATGGAACCGGCTTCACTACCAGGGAAGCTGCGATTCAGATCGCGGCGATCCGGCAGGTAACGCGAGCGCCCTGTAAAGCCCAGCACGTTGACGATGGGCACGGCCACCAGGGTGCCGGCGAGACGATCCAGCGTCTTGTGCCGCAACAGTCGACGGATGATCTCGACGCCGTTGATCTCGTCGCCATGCACAGCCGCGGAAACCACCAGACATGGCCCGGCGCGGCGGCCATGAATGACCTGCAGCGGGATGGTCAATGGCGTATGCGTGTAGAGATGGCCCGCCGGGAGGTCCAGAGTCTGACGGGTGCCGGGCCTGACACGCACGCCGGCTATTTCGAAGGGTTGGCGGCTCAAGTGTGGGCTCCCGTGACCGGCCTGTTTCCGATTTCAGTTGACAGCGGCACGGTCCGATCTAAGGTGAAAGTCTAACGCCCGCTGCCGGGCTCCCTGTCCTCACCATGCCGGAGATGCTACCTCGTGTTGTCCTGGGCACTGATTTTCCTCATCGTCGCCATCGGGGCCGCCGTGCTCGGGTTTTCCGGCATCGCCGGCACGGCGGCGTGGATGGCGCAGGTTCTCTTCGTACTATTCATCATTCTGTTTCTGGTGTCCCTGATTTTCGGGCGACGCGGACCCTGAAGGACACAGCAGCCCACTAACGGCCGTAACGATGGCGGTTCTTGAGCTTGACGTAATGCGCCGCCGAATAGCGCAGGAATTCACGTTCCTTGTCCGACAGACAGCGCTGCATGCGAGCCGGCGACCCCACGTACAGATGGCCGCTCTCCAGCCGTTTACCGGGGGGCACCAGTGCGCCAGCGGCAAGGATTACCTCGTCTTCCAGCACTGCGCCATCCATCACCGTGGCGGCCATGCCGATCAGACAGGCATCACCGACGGTGCAGGCGTGCACGATGGCACGGTGACCGATGGTGCAGTCCTCTCCAATCAGCGTGGGAAAGCCCTTTTGCACGCCTTCCCGATCATGGGCCACATGGATGATCGTGCCATCCTGGATGTTCGTCCGGGCACCGATACGCACGTGATTGACATCTCCCCGAACCACCGTCATCGGCCAGACGGAAACATCGGCGGCCAGCTCCACATCACCCACCACCAGGGCCGTGGCGTCGACCCAGGCCGAGGAGGCCAGCACCGGGCGGCAACTTTCGAATGTTCGTAGCATCGGGTTCTCTCTTTTTTTATAGGCCTCGGCCTACACCATGGTGACCAGTTCTTCAGCACTGGTGGGGTGTATGGCAACAGTGTTGTCGAAATCCGCCTTGCTTGCACCCATACGCACGGCCACCGCGAAGCCCTGCAGCATTTCGTCCGCACCGGTGCCAATCACATGCACACCCACCACCCGCTGCTCCGCGCCGACGGTGACAAGCTTCATGCGAGTTCGCGGCTTGTGCTCTCCCAGGGCGTAGTCCATGGCCACAAATGCGGTGGAGAACACCTGCACAGCGTCGCCGAATTGCTCCCGCGCCTCGGCCTCGGTGAGACCGACAGTGCCAATGGGCGGGTGGCTGAAGACCACTGTGGGGACGTTCTCATAGTCCAGCTTGCGCTCTGTCATGCCACCGAAGAGGCGATCCGACAGGCGTCGTCCGGCGGCGATGGCCACCGGTGTCAGCGGGATCTGGCCCGTAATGTCCCCCAGTGCATAGATGCCGGAGACGTTGGTGTTCTGCCAGGCATCCACTGGGATATCGCCGCGCTCGTTCACCACTACACCGGTGGCCTCGAGCCCGAGTCCGTCCGTATTGGCGTGTCGGCCAATGGCCCAGATCACGGCATCCAGATCATCCAGCGAGCGGCCGTCCTCTGCGTGCAGAGAGAGCCGCCCCGGCTCGCCACGCACTGCCGACGGGGTGAAGCGGTTGATCAGATTCACGCCACCCTGGGGCAAAGCCTCCACCAGCCCCTCCTGGAGCAGGGCGTCAAAACCACGCAGCGGTCCATCGCGGCGCACCACCAGGGACACGTCGCTACCCAGCCCTGCCAGGACGCCGGCAAGTTCAACGGCAATGTAGCCGGCACCCACCACAGCCACACGCCGGGGCTGTGTCGCGAGTTCGAAGAAACCATCGGAATCGATCCCCAGTTCGGCCCCGGGAATTCGCGGCCACACTGGCTTGCCACCGGTGGCAATCACGATGTGATCTGCGGTGATGCGCTGGCCGTCCACTTCCAGTTCCGCCGGCCCGGCAAACCTGCCGTGGCCCTGGAATACAGTTACCGCATCCTTCCCCAGGTTGCGGGCATAGATGCCATTGAGTCGCTCGATATAGGCATCCCGGCGGGATTTCAAAACCGGCCAGTCCAGCCTTGGTGCACCAGCCTGAATGCCGTAATCGCCGGCGCGGCGCAGCGCGTCCATGGTGTGCGCTGCGTTCCACATGACCTTTTTGGGTACACA
Source organism: Natronocella acetinitrilica (assembly GCF_024170285.1). Classification (NCBI taxonomy): domain Bacteria; kingdom Pseudomonadati; phylum Pseudomonadota; class Gammaproteobacteria; order Chromatiales; family Ectothiorhodospiraceae; genus Natronocella; species Natronocella acetinitrilica. The sequence continues at coordinate 122,261 of NZ_JALJXV010000011.1, read as the reverse complement.
GCCAACGTTGACGCAGGTACCGCCGAGGCGGGCGGACTCGATCACCGCAGCCCTGGCACCATGACGCGCCGCCCGCCTGGCCGTCGCGAGGCCTCCGCTACCGCCACCAACCGCCAACAGATCGAAATGCTCACTCATGTCCGCTCCCGTCGCTGCGGGATCGGCGTGGCCTTGGAATGCCCGCCACCGACCCCATCTATTAAAGCTGCGTTGCATGGTACATTCGCAACCAACTACTCGCACCCATCCGAGGGATCAAGCTCCATGTCGAACCCTTTACTCGATACCGATCAACTGCCGCGGTTCAAGGACATCAGACCGGAACACGTGGAGCCAGCCATTGATGCCTTGCTGGCCGAAAACCGTGATCTGCTGGACAAGGCGCTGGCGTCCGGCGGCCCCTATACCTACGACAGCCTGGTGCGGCCTCTGGAAGAGGCCAATGATCGCCTCAGCAAGGCCTGGTCGCCAGTGGGTCACCTGAATTCGGTGATGAACAACGATTCCCTGCGTGCCGCCTACAACGCCTGCCTGCCGAAACTCTCGGCCTACGCCACCGAGGTGGGTCAGAACGAGGCGCTATTCCACGCCTATCAGGCGCTGCGGGACAGTGATGACTATGTCGGGCTGAGCACCGCGCAGCAGCGCAGCATCGACAATGCCCTGCGGGATTTTCGCCTTGCAGGCGTCGACCTTGCGCCGGAGAAGAAAGAGCGCTATCGGCAGATTGCCAGCCGGTTGTCGGAGCTTTCCAGCAAGTTCTCCGAGAACGTACTCGACGCCACCAACGCGTGGAAGACGGTTCTGCCGGACGCCGGCCGACTGACCGGACTGCCCCAGTCCAGCCTGGACATGCTGCGTCAGTCGGCGGAGCAGGAGGGTGAACAGGGCTATCTGCTCAATCTGGACTTCCCCTGCTATTTTGCCGTCCTGGCCTATGCCGACGACCGGGAGCTGCGGCGCGAACTGTATGAGGCCTTTGGAACCCGGGCCTCGGAACAGGGCCCCCATGCCGGGCAATGGGACAACGCACCGCTGATGGAGGAAATCCTCGCCCTGCGTCACGAGAAAGCGCAGCTGCTCGGGTTCGCCAGTTATGCGGAGCTCTCACTGGCCACAAAGATGGCGGACTCCACCGACGAAGTCATCGCCTTCCTGGATAACCTGGCTGCCAGGGCCAAGCCCCAGGCCGACGGCGAGCTGGAGGAGCTACGCCAATTCGCCCGTGCCGAACTGGGCATGGACGACCTGCAACCCTGGGATGTCACTTATGTATCCGAGAAGCTGCGTCAGGCGCGCTATCAGCTTTCCCAGGAGGATCTGCGCCCCTACTTCCCCGCTAACCGGGTGATCGACGGGCTGTTCCAGGTGGTGGAACGCCTCTACGGGGTGACCATCCTGGAGCGCACCAGCGAAGTGGAGACCTGGCACCCGGACGTTCAGTTCTTCGAGATCCGCGATGGCAGCAATGAGCTGCGCGGCCAGTTCTACACCGACCTCTACGCCCGCCAGAAAAAACGTGGCGGCGCCTGGATGGATGAATGCCGTGTGCGCCGCACCACCACGTCCGGCATCCAGACGCCGGTGGCCTACCTCACCTGCAACTTCACCCCGCCGGTGGGGGGCAAACCTGCGTTGCTGACCCACGGTGAGGTGGAGACCCTGTTCCACGAATTCGGCCACGGGCTCCACCATATGCTCACCCGGATCGACTGCGCACCGGTGTCCGGTATCAACGGCGTGCCCTGGGATGCGGTAGAGCTGCCCAGCCAGTTCATGGAAAACTGGTGCTGGGAACGGGAGGCCCTGGACCTGTTCGCCGCTCATTACGACACCGGCGAGCGTATTCCAGAGCCCCTCTACCAGCGCATGCGGGACGCGAAGAACTTCCAGAGCGCCATGCAAATGGTGCGGCAACTGGAATTCAGCCTGTTCGATTTCCGACTCCACGCGGAGTACGACCCGAATGCCGGCGGGCGCATTGCCGAAATCCTTGATGATGTGCGGGCCCAGGTCTCGGTATTGCCACCGCCCGCATGGCACCGCTTCCCCAACAGCTTCGGCCATATTTTTGCCGGTGGCTATGCGGCAGGCTATTACAGCTACAAGTGGGCCGAGGTGCTGTCCGCCGACGCCTACTCCCGCTTCGAGGAAGAGGGGGTGTTCAGCGAAACGGCCGGGCGGGATTTCCTTACCAACATTCTGGAGAAGGGCGGCTCGGAGGACCTGATGGAGCTGTTCGTCGCCTTCCGTGGCCGCAAGCCGAGCATCGACGCCCTGCTCCGACACGCCGGTCTGGCTGCCTGACGTCCCACAGCAGGAGGTAACAGTGGAGACCCCGCAAGTGTCCGACTGCATCTTTTGCCAGATCGCCAGCGGGCAACTGCCCGCGGCGACCGTGGTTGAAACCGACGACATTCTGGTCATCCTGGACGCCTTTCCTTCGTCGCAAGGTCACAGCCTGATACTGCCCAAGGCGCACCACACGGATCTGATGCAGATGCCGCCGGACCTGCTTGCCCAGTGTGCCAAGGCATCAAGACAGGTAGCACAGGCGCTGATGCAGGCGCTGGAACCAGACGGCATCGCGGTAACCCAGTTCAACGGGGCGGCTGCCGGCCAGACCGTCTTTCACTACCACCAGCATGTAATTCCACGCTGGCAGGGGCAGGACTGGCGCAGTCACGGCAGGGTGAAGGCGGATATCGAGGACCTCCATGCCCTGGCGGAACGCATCCGTGCAAGTCTCGACTGGTAAACCAATCACAAGAGCCCACTGATGAAACTCGCTTCCTGGAACGTCAATTCCCTCAAGGTTCGCCTGCCCCAGGTCCTGGAATGGCTGGAATCCGCAAAGCCGGACATCCTCGGCCTGCAGGAGACCAAGCTCACCGACGACAAGTTTCCGGTGCAGGCCATTGCCGAGGCGGGCTATCAGGTCGTCTATGCCGGGCAGAAAACCTACAACGGTGTAGCGGTTCTGGCCCGCGCAGCCATGGCCGACCCGGTCACCGACATCCCCGGCCTGGACGATCCGCAACGACGGGTCATGGCCGTCACCGTGGGCGATCTGCGCTTCATCAATCTCTATGTGCCCAACGGCTCGGAAGTGGGATCAGAGAAGTACGACTACAAGCTGGGCTGGCTGGACAAACTCCACGGCTGGCTGGCTGACGAACTGAAGGGCCACGACAAGCTCGTGGTGGTTGGCGATTTCAACATTGCCCCTGCCGATGCCGACGTCCACGACCCGGAGGAGTGGCGTGGCAAGATCCTTTTCAGCGAGCCGGAGCATGCAGCCCTGCATCGGCTGGAGGCACTGGGACTCACCGATACCTTTCGCCTGTTCCCCCAGGAGGAGGGAATATTCTCCTGGTGGGATTACCGCATGAACAACTTCCGCCGCAATCGCGGCCTGCGCATTGATCTCATCCTCGCCAGCGACACGCTCAAGGCCGCCTGCACCGCAAGCCGGGTAGATTTGGAACCGCGGCGCTGGGAGCGGCCGTCGGACCACGCTCCGGTGGTGGCAGAGTTCGATCTGTAGAGCAGACTCCAGGCGAGCCTCATTGATCGCTTTGTAGTTTTACTACACAATAGCGGGCATTCTCTGCACCCCACTCCATGGAGACCCACCGCTATGTTCCAGCTGACGCGCAGCGTGACCTGGCAGGCCCTGCAGCGGCTGCGTGATGAAACGGCCAGCGACCGCATCAGCGATTACTTTCGCGCCGATCCCCAGCGCTTCGACAAGATGAGCCTGCGGGTAGGCGGGCTTTTCCTGGACTATTCCAAGCACCACGTTTCCGGCACGGTGCTGAACCGACTGCTGGAACTCGCCCATCATTCGGCTCTGGTCCAGCGCCGGGCGCAGATGTTCTCCGGTGACATCATCAATGTGACCGAGGATCGACCGGTGCTCCACACCGCCCTGCGCAACCTGGGGGATACCCCCGTGCATCAGGCCGACGGCCGGGACGTGATGCCGGAAATCCGTGCCACCCGCGAGCAGATCAGGCAGTTTTCCGAAGCTGTACGTAATGGCGAATGGAAGGGCTACAACGGCAAACGGATCAAGGATGTGGTGAACATCGGCATCGGTGGGTCCGATCTGGGGCCCAACATGGCCTGCCGCGCGTTGCTGAACTACAAACACCCGGATCTCAACTTCCACTTCGTGTCCAACGTGGACGGCACCCACATTCAGAAGGTGCTGCGCGGCCTGGACCCGGCGACCACGCTTTTTATCGTCTCTACCAAGACCTTCTCCACCCAGGAGACGCTGATCAACGCCCGCACGGCGCGCCGCTGGTTTGTTGAACAGGCTGGCGACGAGGCCGATATCGGCGCCCATTTCGTGGCCGCTTCCACCAACCGCAAGGCGGCCACGCAATTCGGCATCCGCGAGGAGAACGTGTTCGAATTCTGGGCCTGGGTCGGAGGCCGGTACTCCATGTGGTCCTCCATCGGCCTGCCCATCGCCCTGTCCATCGGTTTCGACGGCTTCATGGAATTGCTGCGCGGGGCTTTCGAAATGGATCAGCACTTCATCGAAGCACCACTGGAAGCCAATATGCCAGTGTTGATGGCCTTGATCGGTATCTGGTACATCAACTTCATGGGTGCCGAAACTCACGCAATCGTGCCCTACGACCAGGCCCTGCATCAGCTGCCATCGTTTTTGCAGCAACTGGACATGGAATCCAACGGCAAGTCCGTGGATATCTTCGGCCAGCAGGTCAATTACAAGACCGGTCCCATCGTCTGGGGACAGACCGGCTCCAACGGTCAGCACGCTTTCTTTCAGCTACTGCACCAGGGCACCCGCTACGCCCCCATCGACTTCATTGCCTCGCTGAAGCCCGAACCGGGTTTCGAGGACCACCACTTCGCCCTGCTCACCAACATGCTTGCTCAGGCCAACGCCTTCATGGAAGGCAGCCAGGAAGGCAGCCGGCTGAAGCACGACAGCTGTCCGGGGAATCGTCCCTCCAGCGTGCTGCTGCTAGACGCGCTCACTCCGCGCAACCTGGGCGCGTTGATCGCGCTCTACGAGCACAAGGTATTCGTTCAGGGCGTGATCTGGAACATCAATTCCTTCGACCAGTGGGGTGTGCAGCTGGGCAAACGCATTGCCGGCGAAATCAGCGAGCGCATCGATACCAACGTGGACGACTTCGACGCTTCCACCCAGGGGCTTTTGCATCTGGTGCGACAACACTTTGAAGGCCAGAGCGCACCGAAGAAGAACCGAAAGGGCTGAATCATCGGGCGCGGGCACCGGAGAGCTTGGCGACGCCGACGATAAAGTGTAATGTTATAACATTCTACTTTATTCAGTGCGCATCCATGCCACCAAACTATCTGTCCAACAGCGGCCGGCCCAATCAGCCATGGGCCGAGGCAGCCGCGCGATTTTACCTCCAGGCCATCCAGGGCTCCGATTACGAGGCCCGTGTGGGCAGTGCCCTGCATACCCTCGTGGGCGCGACCCAAGATCTGCTGGATATCGGCGCTGGCGGCGGTCAGCCCGGGGCGGCCCTGCTGGCCCCCAACGCCAGCTGGACTGCTGTGGAACCAACTGCAGCGTTGGCCCGGCATCTGGCACGCCGCCCGGAGCGCCCCCGGGTAATGCGCTGCACATGGCAGGCGTTGCCTGGTTCAGTAACCACCGAGGTATATGACGTCGCTCTGGCAGCCAATACGCCGCTTCCACTGGGAGATCCCGTCGGGTTTCTCCGCTCACTGCAGCCCTTGGTACGCGATGCAATCGCCTGGGTGGTGCCGGCGCAGGCCGGGCCAAGGCGACATTGTCTGGCAGGCTTTCTGCCAACGGACATCCATGGCGAAAGCAACGAGCCGGCTGTTGCTGGAGTACTCCGGAAGCTGGAGACGGCCAGGCTTGGTCCCAGCGCCGTGCAGCAGGTGGCCTGGACATTCAGCGCCCGCTTCTCCTCTCTGGCTGCCGCACAACTGCACCTGGAACGCCAGTTCAACCCGGCCCGCTGCCGCCGCCGCCGTCATCGAATACGGGCGCGCCTGGCCCGGCTGCCCCGTGCCACCGACGGCAGCATCACAGTCTCAGTGCCGAAGCAATCAGCCTGCCTGGTTTGGCGGCATTGATCCTTCAACAAAGATGACAACAGGAAGTCAGCCATGCCCCGCGTACCCGCCGCGAGCCTGATCGCCATTGCAACCGTTATCGGTAGCGCGCCTGTCAATGATGTCCATGCCCAGCCCGGTTTTTCCCTCGGCCCAATGGTGGTCACGCCGGGCCGCCGGGCGGAGCCCCAGAGCCAGGTCGCTGCAACGGTGCAGGTCATCGACGAGGAGCGCATCCGCGCCTCCGGCGCCCAGTCGGTGACCGACCTGCTGGCGGAGCATGCGGTGGGCTTTTTCAGCGAATGGACACCGGCCCAGACTTCGATGAATATCCGTGGCGGCGCCTCCGACGGCCAGGGGCGTGACTTCCGCGGGCAGGTCAATGTACTGCTGAACGGCCGTCGCGCCGGCACCGCCAACCTGTCCAAGCTCAGTCTGAATGACGTGCGCCGCATCGAGATCGTGCGCGGCCCGGCCTCCGTGGCCTACGGTAGCCAGGCCATGGGCGGTGTGGTCAACATCATTACCCGCACCGGTGCCGACACGCCCACCACCGGCTTCACCGCCCGCACCGGGAGCTGGAACCTGCGCGAGGGGCACGTCTTCACCGGTGGTGCCCTGGACGGCATCGACTACTACCTCTCCGGCAACCTGGCGCTACAGAATGACTACGAATCCGGCCGCGGCAGCGAGGAGCGGATGGTCAATACCGCCTGGGAGCGGCGCGGCGGCCTTGCCAGCCTTGGCGGGGATCTGCCCAACGGCCACCGGCTGGAACTCACCGCCCGCAGCGACGGCGTCTATGACGCCGGCTTCCGCGGCTCGGCCTGGAACTTCGAGAATACCGACAACCGCATCAACCGTTCCCTGGATCTGGTCTACGACGGCTTCTCCGAGGACGGCCGCCTGGGCTGGAACGTCCACGGCTATCTGGTCCGGGATATCGACGAGTTCAACTGGGCCAACCCGCGTCTGGACTGGGAGACCTTCTACAACGAGCGGATTCTGGACATCCAGGGCCTGCGCCTGCTGGGCGACGTGGCCCTGCGGCCCAGCACCGATCTGCGCGCCGGCATTGACTGGGAGTACAGCGAACTGCGCAACGACCGCCTGGTGCTGACCGGCGACGGCGAGCAGGTGGGCGGCCCGCCGGCGGCGCCCCAGGACAACGACCACGACGAGCGCGTGGTAGGCCTGTGGACCGAGGGCCTGCAGCGGGTCTGGGATGATCGCGTGACCCTGCGCGCCGGCGCCCGCTACACCGATGGCCGCACCTCGATTCGCCCCACCGTCGGTCGCGACGACCTGCGCAGCAACACCGAGCGCTACGACGAGTGGACCTACAGCCTGGGGGCGGCCTGGCGCATCGACCCACGCTTCACCGGCCGCATCGGCTACGCCACCGGCTTCCGCGCCCCCACCGCCACGGAGCTGGCGGCGGATTTCGCCGTGCTGGCGGGCGGTCAGGTCATCGGCAATCCGAACCTGGACCCCGAGCGCAGCGAGCAGGTCGAGGTGGGCGTCAGCGGCTACCTGCCCGCCACCTTTGTCGATCTGGCACTGTTCCGCAACGTCATTTCCGACCGCATCGTCACCGAGCCGCTGGACGACGACCGGCGGCGCTACGCCAACAGTGACGATCCGGTGGAGATGGTGGGGCTGGAACTGCAGTCGGAAATCGACCTCGCCGCCCTGATCGACATCGATGCACTCTGGCGCCTGCAGGCCAACGGCACCTATCACTTCCGCATGCGCGACCGCGCTGCGCCGTCCGCCGCCAATACCGATCGTGCGCAGCGCATCCACAAGTACGAGGCAGGGCTCAGCATGGTGGTCGGAGAGCCGGCGCGCTGGGATGTGCGGCTCACCGGCATCCTGCGCGGCCCGGTCTGGTACCGGACCGAGGAGCGGCTGCTCATCCCCGAGGCCGAACCGTCACGGGAGTTCGTGCACAAAAAAAATGCGTTCTGGGTATTGAACCTGCGGGGCAGCATCGCGGTGACCCGCAACGTGCGGGTGTTCGCCGGCATCAACAACCTGCTGGATAAAAACGAGCACCCGCTGTTCATCGCCCTGAACGAGACCCCTTACATCTCGGACCCGGAGTTCTCGAACGGCGGTCGCGGTAACAGCATGCCCGGGCGGATGTGGTTCGCCGGCGTGAGTGCGGAGTTCTAGCCTTGTTCGGTGTGAGGCGTCGGTATCGCCTGCCCTTGGCAGTCCTGTTGGCGGTGGCCTCTGTGCTCCCGTCAGCGGTCATGGCGGAGTTTCCCCGCACGGTGGTGGATGCACTGGGGCGCGAGGTCACCATTGCGCAGCCGCCACAGCGCATTATCTCCATCTTCGCCAGCAATACGGAGCTGCTGGCCGCCCTGGAGCTGACGGATCGCATCGTCGGCATTGAGGACTACACCCGGTATCCGCGAGGCATCCGCGACGGGCGGGCCATTGTCGGCGGTCGCCTCGGCTTTTCCGCCGAGGCCATGGCCCGCCTTGAGCCGGACCTCGTGGTGGTGACCCCTGCCCGCCAGGCCGCCGCCACCTTGCTACGGCCGATGGAAGCCGCCGGCATTCCCGTAGTGGTGCTGCTGCACCGCGACCTGGAACAGGTATTCGACAACCTGCGCTTCCTGGGCCGGGTCACCGGCGAGGAGGCGGTGGCGGAAGCCGCCGTCGAGGCGCTGCAGGCGCGACTGGAGCAGGTTCGTGTGCGCATCGCCGACGCGCCGCCGCGACACGTCTATTTCGAAACCGGGGAAACGGACCGCGGCGGGTTCATGACCATACGCCCCGGCACTTACACCTTCGATGCCCTTGTTGCGGCGGGCGGGCGCAGCGTGTTTCCCGATCTGACCGGGCTCAGCCAGGTCTCCGGCGAGGCCGTGATTCAGGCCGACCCGGAGGTCATTCTGGTGGCGCGTCGCGACATGGACCCGACGGGCGTGGCAGGCCGGGTTGGCTGGCAGCGGACCACGGCAGTGCGCCATGGTGCCGTTCACCCCGTGAACCGCAGCCTGCTGCTGATTCCCGGTCCACGCGTGGTGGACGGTGTGGAACAGATGGCCCGCCTGCTCCACCCGGAGCGTTTCCCGGAGCCATGAACGCATTGCTGGCACGTCATCCGGTACCGGGCGTCGCCCTGCTGCTGCTCGCCTGTTTCGTGAGCGGTGTCTGGCTCGGCGCCGAACTGCTGCCGCCGGCGGCACTGTGGGCTGCCGTGTCCGACGGCGGCTCCACCCTGGGCAACATTATCCTGCACTGGCGGCTGCCCCGGGTACTGGCCGCCTTCTGTGTCGGTGCCTGCCTGGGCATGGCCGGTGCCGTGTTCCAGGGCGTGTTCCGCAACCCGCTGGCAGAGCCCTACCTGCTTGGCAGCGCCTCCGGCGCCTCGGTGGGTGCGGCCATCGCCATCCTCGCGCCACTGGCGCTGCCCACCGCCATCGGCTTGCCGCTACTGGCCTTCGTCGGCGCCTGGGGGGCAACGTGGATCGTGGTGCTCATCGCCAGCAGCGCCGGCGTACGCCAGACCCATGCCCTGATTCTCGCCGGCGTCGCCATCGCCGCCATGCTCACCAGTATTCGCAGCCTGCTCATGCTGGTGCTGTCCGATGACACCATGAGCCTGCAGGCCATCCTCGCCTGGACCCTGGGCGCGATCCAGACGCCGCACTGGGGCGAGCTGGCACTGCTGGCCCCGCTCACCGGCCTGGGGCTGCTGGCCTGCCTGCTGCTGGCGCGTGGCCTGGACGTGCTGGGCCTGGGGCCGGACGTCGCCGCCAACATGGGGCTTTCGGTGCAAGCCTTCATGCACCGGGCGGTGCTGGTGGCGGCGGCGGTCACTGCCGTCGCCGTGGTCTGGGGCGGGCTCATCGGCTTCGTCGGCCTGGTCGTACCCCACGTGATTCGCTGGTGGCTGGGGCCGTCCCACCGGCGGCTGATTCTCTACTCCGCCCTCGCCGCCGGCGGCCTGCTGATGGTGTTCGACGGGCTGGCCCGGGCGCTGCTGCCACCGGCGGAAATTCCCCTGGGGCTGCTCACCGTTCTGCTGGGGGCGCCGTTTTTTCTTTACATTCTGGTTCGCGAGGCCCGCCGATGACCGCACCTCTGCTCAAGGCCAGCAACCTCTCCGTGACGGTGAACGGCGCCCGCCCGCTGGACTGCGCCAATATCGACATTGCCGCCGGCGAGGTGCTGGGCATCCTCGGGCCCAACGGCTCCGGCAAGAGCACCTGCCTGAAAGTGCTGGCCGGCGTGCTGTCACCGGCGAGCGGCACGATACAGCTCTGCGGGCGCGACTGGGCGGCCTGGCAGCCGCTGGAGCGAGCCCGCCGCATCGCCTATCTGCCGCAGCAGGCCGACATCTACTGGGACTTCCGCGTCGACGATTTACTGGCGCTGGGAGCGAGCCGGGGACAACGATTCGCAGGCTGGCCCTTCACCACCGCGAGCACCGGGGCAACGGACGTGGCGCGGCTGGTACAGGAGTTCGAGCTGGAAGCACTGCAACGGCGTCGCTTCGACACATTGTCCGGGGGCGAGCAGGCGCGCGTGCTGTTCGCCTCGGCGGCGGCGGCGCGGCCCGCCATCCTGCTCGCCGACGAGCCCACCGCCAGCCTGGATGTCTGCCACCAACTGGCGCTGATGCGCCGTCTCCGGGAACTGGCCAGCGACATGGCGCTGGTGTTGGTGCTGCACGACCTCAACCTGGCGGCCCGCTTCGTCGACCGCGTGGTGCTGTTCCGCGACGGCCGCACGGTACTTGAAGGACCAACCGCTGCGGTGCTGGCATCCCCCGAGGTGGACCGCACCTTCCAGGTCCGCTTCCAGCGTCTGCCCATGGGGGAGCAGACGCTACTGATGGCCGAGTGAGGGACTGTGCGGCACGGAAAGCGTCATTTTGCCGGCATCGTCGTCACGGCCCCTCTAGTTCGCGCTCCAGGGTGTCGAGGTAGGCGCTGATGCGCGCCGCGTTGGCGCCGGCGTCGCCCACTCCCAGCCGGGATGCCGAGCGCACATCCACCCGCGTGCCTCCGTTCTCCTCCCGCAACCGGACAACCACATCGTCCTCGAAGCCGAACCAGGTGGTGGTGGCAGTCGCCTCCAGGCGAGTGTCACCGACGTACGCCACGTGCCAGCCGCGGGCCAGCGCCACGGTCTCCACTGCCTCCATCACCACCGCCGGCTCCTCGGAGCGAATGAGCGGCTCGATCTCCGGATAGGCCTCCCGCTGCTGTCGGGCAGTCTCCTCTCCGGGGTAGTCCACCGCATTCGGAGCCTGCTCCCGGGCGCTGGCCAGCGCCTCGAACGGCGGTGGATCATTGGTGTCGGTGGTGATGTCGTGGATGGGCGGCGCATCCTGCGCCTGTTGCCAGTGCAGGATCGGCAGGGCGCTCGTGGACAGGCCGCCGGCCACCGCCACGACGGCAGCGGCAGTGGCGGCGACACGGCCATGGCGCAGCACCCCAATCAGGCCCGCCAGCCCCAGGGCCGTCGCGGTAAGGGCCGCATGGGTGCCGTAACGGAGGCCATCGAAAGCCACTCCCAAGGGCAGCACCCCAGTGCGGTAGGCGGGACCCACGCCAACAACCGGGAGAAGCCCGAGCATCATCAGGGCGAGACCGGTCCAGGCAAGGGTTGCGGAGAAACTGCCTCGTTTCGACATGGGTCAACCTGCTCGCCAAGCGTGATCACTCAATAGACTGTCATGGAGTTCAGCCGATGGATACCAGGTTTGGGGACTTAGCAAATCCAGTCAGTGCAGGCCCATTCGTGGAGTGGAAGCAAGGGCAATACTATCGTGCAACCTTCTTAAGGCGTTGCGCCGCACGCTTGCCGACAAGGATTTTCTCCTTCCGCTTCATGCCGTGCCATGCCTTGATCTCCACCTTGTTGCGCCCGCAACCCACACAGACATCGCCCTTGAACTGGCAGACACTGACGCAGGGGCTGTCGATACGCTTCGCCACAACGGATCTCCGGAATCTGCAAATGCAATAGTATAACAAATCGAAAATCCGGCATGGCGCTAATGCAGTCGAGGCGATGCCATGCTGGGGACGCAAGGGCAAGGATCGGCCGTGGGCGGCAGAGGCCAGCCGTGTCGCACCAGCAGTTCAGCGACGCCCAATGGCAGCGCATTCGCCGCAACTCCCCGGCTCAGGAGCCGAGTGCTAGGCCCGATGCCCCTCGCCAGCAAGAACCGCAGCAGGGGCATGGGGTGCTGGCAACGCAGGGCGGTGAGAAACGGCGACCAGTCGCCCTCGAGATTACCGCGGCGGATGAGATCCGTGGCCTGCCCGTCAGGCAATTTCACCGTGTTCATTGTCAGTGGTCTCTCCATGGCTGATCAGGGAAGGTGACGGTCACCGTCGGCAATGGCCCCGCGGCCGCCACAACGATCCGCGACTCCCGCTCCCGAAGCAGTTCTTCGTCCCAGTACAGAGAGTTGTCCAGCGCCACGGCGAGCACGATGCCGGACACCAGGATCCACCAGACCAGATTCACGGGCCCTCGGCCTTTCATGCTTAGCCCTCCATGGTTTGAATGACGAAAGAACCTGGCCATGATGTAAACACAAATGAGAATCGTTCGCAATATTTGAGCTCAGCTCGGGAATGTTATACTGTTTCGTTTTTTGGAGGAGATTGCGTGATGCAGCGGTTACCCGTCACCGTTCTGTCGGGCTTCCTTGGCGCCGGCAAGACCACGCTGTTGAACCACGTTCTTCATAACCGCGAGGGGCGGCGTGTCGCGGTGATCGTCAACGACATGTCCGAGGTCAACATTGATGCCGCCCAGGTCCGCAGCGGCGGTGCCGCACTGTCACGGGCCGACGAGAAGCTGGTGGAAATGAGCAACGGGTGCATCTGCTGCACCCTGCGCGAGGATCTGCTGCTGGAAGTCAGCCGCCTTGCCCGTGACGGCCGCTTCGACTACCTGCTGATCGAATCCACGGGCATCTCCGAACCCATGCCCGTGGCCGAGACCTTCACCTTTCGCAACAGCGATGGCGTCAGCCTGGCGGACGTCGCCCGCCTGGATACCCTTGTCACGGTGGTCGACGCCCGCAATTTTCTGCACGACTACGCCTCCGCCGATCAGCTGACCCAGCGAGGTGAATCACTGGGAGAGGATGACCAGCGGACTGTGGTGGATCTGCTGGTGGAGCAGGTCGAGTTCGCCGACGTCATCCTGGTGAACAAGACGGACCTGGTCTCCGCCGATGAACTGAAACGCCTGGAGGCCATGCTGCGCAGCCTCAACACCCGCGCCCGCATCCTGCACAGCGAGTTTGGCACCGTGCCGCCGGACGCGGTGCTCGATACCGGGCTCTTCGATTACGACGCCGCGGCCCGGGCACCGGGCTGGCTGGCGAGCCTGCACCAACCCCATCGCTCCGAATCCGACGAATACGGCATCGGCAGCTTTGTCTACCGCACCCGCCGGCCCTTTCACCCCCAACGTTTCTGCCTCCTCGTGCACTCGGAATGGCCGGGAGTGATTCGTAGTAAGGGGCACTTCTGGCTGGCAACACGCCCCGACATGGCGGGCGACTGGTCCCAGGCCGGCGCCGTTGCGCGACATGGCCTTGCGGGCACCTGGTGGGCGGACGTCGATCCGGACAACTGGCCGGATGACCCCGAAATCCTCGCGCTGATTCGCAGCCGCTGGGAGGAGCCATGGGGAGACCGTCAGCAGGAACTCGTGCTCATCGGCATGGACATGGACGAAGCAGCACTTCGCCGCAGCCTGGATGACTGCCTGCTTACCGACGCGGAGATGGCTGAAGGCCCACGGGCCTGGGAATCGCTCCCCGACCCGTTTCCACGCTGGGCCTTCGCCGGAGAAGAGGAGACCGACAGTGCCTTTTCCGAGGAAAACCCATGAATACCGACCCAATCCCGGACAGCTATGAGGCCTGGCGGCATTGCATAACCGAGGACTGCGGCATTCCGCTCACAGTTGCGTTCGTCGAGGAACGGCTGACCGTTTGGCAGAACTCCGAACACGAGGAAACTCAGCGTTTCCGTCGCCTCTACGGTGACGAGCATCTGCGGACAATCATCGCCTGGTTCCGGCAGGCACGACAGGAACTCGAATGAGCAATGCCCCTCCCGGCTCGTGCCGCTCCTTCGAAACCGGCACTTTTACCGGTGATCCCTATACGTTATGTTGTTCCAGTCGCCGCAAAAACCTATGGGATGGGATCAATGGCACAGGGGTTACTCCATGACTGCCGCGCCTCACTCCACCGGGCTGCTCTTCCTTTCCTGATTCTGCTGATCGGTTTCGGCTTGCTGCCGGTCGCTGCCTTCTCCGACGAGGTCACCGATTGGACCGGGGCCTGAGACAGTCGCTGGCGCGATGGCGGCGCTGTGCTGTTTCTGGAACAGTCGGGCGACGGGCGCGTCGAGGGCACCTACCCGGTCCTGGAGGGAGAGATTAGCGGCCAGGTGGACGGACGCACTCTCAGGGGCACCTGGAGCGACCCCGGCGGTACGGGTGAGTTCGTCTTCTCGCTGTCACCCGACGGCGAAACCTTCATGGGCCGATTTGGTACCGGTGAATGGTGGACTGCACGGCGCAAGGATGCCGACGAGATCCGGCAGGTGGAGACCATCCCTGCCGCCTCGACTCCCGGCGACACGCTGTTTGCCTTTCTGCGGGCCGGCAACGATGCACGCGATGGCCGTACCGACCGGTTCGGACCGGTGCTGCCGCTGCTCGACTACGACAGATACCCGGAAGACCTCCCCCCCGCGGCGCGGATCGGACTCGCGATGGAGCTTTTCAACGTGCTCGATCGGACCACCGTGCGGGTGCGCCGATTGGTCCCGTCGGACCCAGAGACCACGGAGTACGTCGCGACCCTGTCGCAGGCCGGTACGCGAGCCCAGATCGACCTGAGCTTCGTTCGCGAGGAGGCACCGGACGGATCCGATCGCTGGCTTCTGGTCGTGCCATCGCAGGAAGAGATGGATCGGGCGCTGGTCTCCATGCTTCGATTGTTCGACGGCGAAATGCCGCACGCCCGCGAGCATCACCTGCTGAAGTCGCCACGCGATACGATGCGAACCTTCCAGGAGCAATGGGAACTGTGGCGAACCGATCCGACAGATCTGTTCGTCAAGACAATGGATATGTCGCAGATTCCCTCTGCCATCAGGTCCGACGAAGCTGCGCTGCGCGGCGAATACCTCAAGGAGGTGATGGACCGAATCGGACTGGTCCTGCCCCAGGAGATTCCTGACAACCCCAAGCAGCAGTCTCCCTACCTCCACTTCCAGCATCCGGCGGGGAGCGTGGAAATCGTGCCAGTGCTGGTGGACGTATCGGAGGACGGTGAAAACGAGACCTGGATCTGGCAGTTCAGCGCCGAGACTGTTGATTCCGCCCGTGATCTGTTCATCGCACTCGAGGACATGCCGCGTGACGAACTGGCCATCACCGAGGCATCGTCACCGTTTTTCGAGCTTCGCAGCCAGATTCGCGCGGTCAACCGGGACCTCCTGAACGAGGTGGGCGGCGTCGAGGTGTGGCAATGGTTGACGCTGACAGCGTGGCTGCTGGTCAGTATTCCGGTGAGCTGGCTGCTGAGCTGGCTGACCGTCCGCATGTTGCGGCTTGGTCGAAACGATGGTCGACATGACGACAATACCAACGTGGTGGTGCGCTTCTCCCTGCCGCTGCTGCTGGTCCTCGTCGCGTGGAGCGGCCTGCTGCTCGTCGGCTGGCTTGGTCTTCCGCAGAACGTCGACATCCCGCTTCGCATTGCTC
The DNA here is from genome assembly GCF_024170285.1 of Natronocella acetinitrilica. Lineage (NCBI taxonomy): Bacteria > Pseudomonadati > Pseudomonadota > Gammaproteobacteria > Chromatiales > Ectothiorhodospiraceae > Natronocella > Natronocella acetinitrilica. The sequence continues at coordinate 106,382 of NZ_JALJXV010000011.1, read as the reverse complement.
TCGGCGTCGTGCTTTCGATCGCCGGTGGATGGCTGGCCTAGCATCTGGTCGACCGGATCAGCCACTTCTTCGCCGTCGACCCGAAAATTTCCCAGTATCGCGACGAGATCCTGCACTCCCTGCTGACTTCGCTCGCCAAACTCGTGGTCATCATCGGAACGATCCTGTTCCTGGCGGAAGTGCTCTCGCTACCCTACCAGGGGGTACTGGCCGGTCTGGGTATCGGCGGCCTGGCGGTCGCGCTGGCGGCGCGTTCCACGGTCGAGAACTTCATCGGCGGAATCACTCTGTTCGCCGACAAACCCGTGAAAGCGGGCGATTTCTGCCGGTTCGGCGAAAATATCGGAGTGGTCGAGACCATTGGCCTGCGCTCGGTCAGAATCCGTTCCCTCGACCGGACGATTGTCACCATTCCCAACGCCGAGTTCGCCGCCATGCATATCGAGAACTACTCGCGTCGGGACAGCATCCTGATCAATACCGAGGTGGAACTGCGTTACGAAACCACGCCCGATCAGGTCCGCTGGGTGCTGACGGAAATCCGCAAGCTATTGCTGCAACATCCCATGGTCGAGGGCGATTCGGCCCGGGCGCGCTTCGCCGGGTTCGGTGCGCACTCGCTGCACATCGCGATCTTCGCCTATGTGAGAACCACGGACTGGAGCAAGTATCTCGGTGTGCAGGAAGATATCTTCCTCCGCCTCATCGACATCGTCGATGAATCGGGCACCGGCTTCGCCTTCCCGTCAACGGTGAACTACGTCGCTCGCGACGGGGGCATCGACGAGGAACGCAGGGAACGTGTCGAGGGGATCATCGATCAACTTCGCAAGAACAACCAACTGCCGTTTCCGGACTTCGACCACGATACCCGCGGTGCCATGGCAGACGGGCTGGATTACCCCCCGGCGGGTTCGGCGACAACCCGCTGACATGAGTACACCGGCAGCAGGGCGGCGGATGGCCATCACACGGCAATTCAGCTGGCATTTCGGCGGTCAACGCATCACGACCCCCTTCGATGAGCGCGGCGCCCGCCTCGGCACGGCCGTGTTCGTCACCGGCGGGAGCCCTGCCCAGCATCACGTTCTCGTGCCTGCCCACCGGCACCCTGGGCCTCCATGAGGAACAGGCGGAAACCGTCGCAGGGCTCGTGCAGCGCCATCTTTTCTAGAACCCTGACTAGCACACGGACTGAGGGAGTTCCGCAACCAGTGCATGTCGCCCACGAACACCGCCGGTTAGCTGGCACGGCAGTTGCGCGTACGAAAGCGATCCTCGAATGCCGCGGCAGCCAGGCCCAGCACCGTGATGGTGGCAATTCCCAAGGGAAGCAGGGCCCAACCGACCTGAAGTGGTATCAGGGTGAGCGTGGTGATCAGGCACCACAGTAGCGGGATCGGGTACACCAGCCAGCTGGCGGAGCCGCGCAAGGCGATGAGCAGGAAACCCAGGGTGACGATGGCCGTTGGGTCCGGATGCAGGGCAAAGACTTCGGCCTGCCTCCAGCCGTTGCCTGTGAGCGGTGCCAGCAGCGGGTAGGCGGCGCTTCCGAAGGCGGCGATGGCGACACCGACGACGGTTCGAAGGCCACCACTTCGCCGCGCTGACGGTCCCCCAGCGCCGAAGGAGGCGACGGTCAGCATCAGCACCGCCTGGACAAAGAATAGAACCGCAAGGTTACCGGCAAGGACATTGATTTCCGCGTAATACTGGAGGTGGAAGACAAAGCCGCTGACCAGCCATGCCCCGGCAACCAGTGCCAGACCGAACCGCCGCCATCCGCGCCAGGCGAGGAGTACCGCGACCAGGCCGAGGAAGACCATCAGCAGCTGCAAGGGCCAGAAACTCTCGTTGATACGCTCGATCAGGCGAAAGTAGACCTCGGCGGTGAAGGGGATAAAGTCCTCGAGTCGGTAGCTGAGCCAGTCTCCCATGACGGCGTCAAAGCGACTCAATGTGTTCGATCATGCGCCGGCGCGCACCTTCGCCGGGCATGGGCTCGAGACCTGCCCGCATGTTTTCCTCAAGATGCTCGACGCTCGTCGTTGCCGGGATTGCGCAGGTAACTGCCGGATGGCTGACGATGAACTTGAGCAGGAAACCGGCCCAGGTGGAGCAGCCACACTCCTCTTTCGCCCAACCGGGTACTTCATGACCCCGCTTGAGTCTCCGGATCAGGCCGCCGCCGTCGTAGGGCCGATTGGCGATCACGGCGATGCCCTTCTCGCGGGCCAGCGGCAGCAGGCGGTGTTCCACCTGCCGATGGGTGATGTTGTAGGTCAGTTGCACGAAGTCGATGTCGTGGTTTTGCATGATGTCTTCAAAAGCACTGTGGCGGCGACCGTGGGAGGTGGTGACGCCGATGTGCCGCAGTTCGCCGTCCGCCTTCATTTGCTGCAGCACCTCCAGGTGCTCGCGCCAGTCCACCAGGTTGTGTACCTGCATGAGATCGAAGCGTGACACACCCCAACGGTCGGCGAGCTCGGCAATCTGCTCCCGTGTCGAGCCCCCGGCCGGGCTCCACACCTTTTCGGCCGAGTAGAGCGAGCCGGGGTGGCCCAGCCGCTCAAGCGCGAAGCCCATCACGTCGGGCGCCGAACCGTACATGGGCGAGGAATCCACCATGCCGCCGCCGTGTTCAAAAAACGCGCGGACCACCTCGGCGCGATCACCCAACAACTGCTGATCGGCGCCCACATTGAACGTGCGCCAGGTGCCAAGCCCGATCACCGGCAGCCGCTGCCCGCCGGGAATGGGCTTGTAGAGCCTGCCATTCGAGCCTGCCAAAGCCAGCGACGGTGGGAACAAGGCGCCTGCAATGCCGGCACCCAGAAGCTGGAGCGCTTTTCTGCGTGATAGCCGCAGACTCATGATGACCTCGCGCGGAGTTGTTCGGGGCTGAATCTTCGACGCATCGACATACACTCCTTTCGTCCATTATCAGGCTTACCGGACAGGTCGGTAAAATCGGGGTGGAGGCCTGGCCGCTCGGTGGCCTCAGTGCCGACCGGCGCCTTCTCCGGCAAGGGCCAGAAGCTATAATGGGATCTGATGGCATGACGTCCGCGCCGCCGCGCCGGACACACCACGCTATCGAGGAGGTCGTCATGAGCAAGACGGTTACCGCCGCATACGACAACATCGACAAGGCCAACAACGCCTTGGACGAGTTGATCTCGGAGGGGTTCATCCGGGAAGAAGTGTTTCTGGACAAGAGCAACAACCAGGTCAAAGTCATCGTGCCCGATTCGGTTCGCCGCCGGGCGGAGGACATCCTCCGCCGGCATGAACCCAACGACTTGTGGGATCGCCCCTTCGAGCCCGCCTGACCGAGTTGCCAGCGCGGGCCCCGGCGAGCGCTGCGGGCCCGCACACCTCAGGGACCGTGACACGGGGCGCCGTCCACCCGGAAACGCCGGAACATGCGAGCACCTCGCCAGACCCCCCGCGGCTCCGAGATCAGGGGGAGCCTCAGCTCACGCCTCGGGAGAATTTCGACGGTCCATTGGGTCTCGCCCATGAATCGGAAGTGGACCCGGTTGGGCGGCTCTATTTCCAGCAACGAGAAGGCTTCCGTGGCGTATGGATACCCGATGGCCGCGCTGTCCAAACGGCGACCATCCGCGGTGATCAGATGGATGTTCAGGACGTCCTCGTGGGGAATGTCGTCGGTGAGGAACAGCAGGCACTCCCCGTTGCCGATGTCGATAGCCGCATCGAGCTCCGCGCCTGAGACCACGGGACCGGTATCCAGACCGAACAACCGGACCTCGCTGCGCGGCGGTCCGCCCGGACGGACCGACTGGACGGGACTGAGCTCAATCTCTCTGATCACGCGCACGGCGACGGCACTACCAGGCAGCGGACGCGCCGAAAGCGGCTGCCGCACCGCCGGCGAACGCACCAGCGGCCACACAGACCGGCGCGCCAGGCCCACAGGCGAGGCCTGCAAGCGCGCCACCGTCCAGGCCACCGGCACCGGTTATGGTGGCCTCCTTCGCCGCCGCCTCGGCACGGTCATCGGCGGTCATGATGTTGTAGGCGGACAACCCCAACGACTGAGAAGGGCCAGTCGCTCTTGCAGAGCGGTGAGGCCGGCTTTCTCGAAGGCAGGGCTTCGGCCAAGGACATCCCGGGCCAACAGGGTTTCAAGGCGGTATTCCCGACCCCAGAGCTGCTTCAGTTCATCTGCAGAGACGGAAAACGGTGGTCCGTCCATCCGGGCCTGCTCGTATTCAAGGGTCCAGCACAGCAGCGGTGGCCGAGCAGGGGTGAGGTCCAGCATATGGCGGGCGTATTCCCTGCGCATTTCCGGGGGCAAGGCCACCAGGGCGGCCCGATCCCAGATGGCATCCACTCTGCCCAGTTGCTTCGGGGTCAACGCAAAGTAGTCGCCACACCAGAGGGTGAGGTTTTCACCGGCAAAGCATTGCAACCCATCGACGTGCGCCGCTGCCTGCCGCTCAAGGCCTTCAGCGTCGGCAACCGCCTGCAGACTCGCCTCGGCAAGGTCGACACCCACGACATCGAATCCCTGGCTCCTCAGCCAGCCGAGATCCAGCGTCGCGCCACATAATGGCAAGAAAATACGCGCGCCCGGTTCAATTCCGAGGGATGGCAGATGCTGCTGCAGCAACGGGTTGACCCGATCAAGCTGCCAGGGCGTGTCGCCCTGCTCCCAGCGATCGAGCCAGAACTCCGCCCGCATGTCAGCGCTCAGCCACAGTCAGGCCGGCAAAACGGCGCAGGAGCCACCACGCCTCTGGCGATGGCTGCAAACCTGCCTGCAGTGCGGCGGTATTCAGCCCCTCCTCCTGCAACGCGGGCTCCAGAGCGCGAATGAAGCTACCCATGACGCGATCACTGAACTCCGGATGAAACTGCACGCCCCAGGCACGGGAACCCAGACGATAGGCCTGAGTCGGTTCAAAGTCACCGGTGGCCAGCAGCACCGCCTCTGACGGCAGCCGCTGAACCTGCTGTTTGTGTATCGCCTGCGCGGGAAACGCAGCAGGCAGACCACCGAATAGCGGATCATGGGCGGCTTCCAGCGTGGGCCGGATGGTGACGGTGCCCACTTCCCGTCCGCCCTCGTGGAAGCCGACACCCCCGCCGAACGCCTCCGCCAGCAGGTGGTGGCCGAAGCAGATGCCGAGCACCGGCACTTCGCGTTCTACCAGCGTACGCAGCCATCCGGCGGTGTATTCGCTCCAGGGTTCGCGGTCAGTAACCATGGATCGGGAGCCGGTGAGTACCGCCCCCGCAATTGCGTCCGGGGCTGGCAGCGGCTCGCCCTTTCGAGGGTCGACCACATGCACAGGCAAACCCAGGCCGTTGCCGATCCATTGGTCGCCGGTACCGCACTCCGCCTTCACCGGCGGCGGTGTGGTTCCAAGCCGTACGATCAGCACGGGAAGGTGTTCCCCGGATCCATTCATCATTCACGCAACCTCTTCGTTGAACCGCGCCGTACACCGTCTGGAATGATGCCATGGATCTCGCCGGCATGGTGTCCTGGCCGGCATGCTACCTTGTAACCGACGAGAGAGGACGAGCCCATGGATGATCGCGTACGCCGTGCCATGGCCCGCTGGCCGGATGTCCCCCATCTCTATGGCTGGCTGCGTCTGGACGAGCGAGGCCGCTGGTGGCTGCGTGACAGCTTGGTGCGGAACCAGGCCCTGTTCGACTATATCGGCCGTAACTATGACGTGGACGAACGTGGCTGCTGGTATTTCCAGAACGGCCCGCAGCGGGGTTATGTCGCACTTGATTACACGCCCTGGGTTCTGCACCTCGACAACAGCGGCATGCTGCGTTTTCAGACCGGGGCTGAGGCCAGGCTGACAGGCACGGCCCTGATTGATGACGAGGGGAATCTGCTGCTGGTCACCCAGCGTGGACCAGGGGTGGTCGCTGGCGAGGGGCTGGCGGCCATGATCGACGGATTACGCGACCTGCAAGGGGAAACCATCCCGCTGGAAACCCTTGAACAGGCTATCAACGATCAAAATCTGCAGGCCCTCTCGCTGCATTGGAACAGTGAGCGGGTACCCCTGGAGTTCATCCATCGGGCTGACGTACCCCGGCGCTTTGCCTTCAACCCGTCGCCCACGCCAACCGGCCACTGAACCTTTCCCCCACGGCGCAGCCTTGTGAGCATACCCGGGGGCTGGGAGAATAGCCGCCGGCGCAACGGCGGAGAGATGGCGACGCATGCAATACAGAGATCTGCGGGATTTCATGAACCAGCTCGAGGGGCGCGGGGAGCTCAAGCGCATCACGGCGCCGGTGGACCCTGTGCTCGAAATGACGGAGATCTGCGATCGCACCCTGCGTGGTGGCGGCCCTGCCCTGCTATTCGAGAATCCCGTCGGCCACCAGATGCCCGTACTCGGCAATCTGTTCGGCACGCCGACCCGGGTTGCCATGGGCATGGGCGCCGACAGCACCGACGCGCTGCGCGACATCGGCAAACTGCTGGCATTCCTGCGCCAGCCCGAACCGCCCAAGGGTTTTCGCGACGCCTGGGATCAGCTTCCGGTCTTCAAGAAGGTGCTGAGCATGGCGCCGAAGAAGGTGCGCCGCGCGCCCTGCCAGGAGGTGGTGCTGGAGGGGGAAGACGTGGACCTCTCCCGCATCCCGGTGCAGACCTGCTGGCCGGGGGATGCGGGTCCGCTGATCACCTGGGCGCTGGTGATCACCCGCGGCCCCCACAAGGACCGGCAGAATCTCGGCATCTACCGCCAGCAGGTCATCGGCCGCAACCGGGTGATCATGCGCTGGCTGGCGCATCGGGGCGGCGCGCTGGATTTCCGCGAATGGCGGCAGGCGCACCCCGGCGAGCCGTTCCCCATCGCCGTGGCGCTGGGCGCCGACCCGGCCACCATCCTCGGGGCGGTGACGCCGGTGCCGGACAACATCTCCGAGTACGCCTTCGCGGGCCTGCTGCGCGGCAGCAAGACCGAGCTGATCCAGTGCATCGGCTCGGATCTGCAGGTGCCGGCCAGCGCCGAAATCGTGCTGGAGGGCCACATCCACCCGGATGACATGGCGCCGGAAGGCCCCTTTGGCGACCATACCGGCTACTACAACGAGGTGGATGAGTTCCCGGTGTTCACCATCGACCGCATCACCCACCGACCGGACCCGATCTACCACAGCACCTACACCGGCCGCCCCCCGGACGAGCCCGCCATCCTCGGCGTGGCCCTGAACGAGGTGTTCGTGCCGATCCTGCAGAAGCAGTTCCCGGAGATCGTGGATTTCTACCTGCCGCCGGAGGGCTGCTCCTACCGCATGGCGGTGGTGAGCATGCGCAAGCAGTACCCGGGCCACGCCAAGCGGGTGATGCTGGGCGTGTGGTCGTTCCTGCGGCAGTTCATGTACACCAAGTTCGTCATCGTGGTGGATGACGACGTCAATCCACGTAGCTGGGAGGACGTGATCTGGGCTATGACCACCCGCATGGACCCCCAGCGCGACACGGTGATGATCGACAATACCCCCATCGATTACCTGGATTTCGCCTCGCCGGTCTCCGGTCTTGGGTCCAAAATGGGGTTGGATGCCACCAGCAAATGGGCGGGGGAAACAACGCGGGAGTGGGGTACGCCGATTCGAATGAGTGACGAGATTCGCCAGCGGGTCGACGAACGGTGGGCGGAACTGGGTATTGATGCACCCCCGGTTCCCCGGTAGCCGATATCACACCTCCACCGCCAGACTCGGCCCCGGAGAGGTTTGGCACTTTCCGCTGTCATAGGGCCAGGGACTGTCATCGGATCGGGAGCAGGCATGGAATACCAGGTCACAATCGAGCCTTCCGGACATCGCTTCACCGTCGCGCAGGGTGAATCCGTGCTGGCCGGTGCACTGCGAGCGGGACTGGTGATTCCCTACAGTTGCCGTGGTGGCTCGTGTGCCACCTGCATGGGCAAGGTCGTGGAAGGTGAGGTCACCTACCCGGGTGGCGGCACGCCCGAGGCTCTGGACGAAACCGAGGCCGCCATCGGCCAGGCGTTGTTCTGCATGGCCCAGCCCGGCAGTGACCTGGTGATCGAAGTCCGGGAACTGCGTGACGCAGGCGACATCGAGCCCCGCAAACTCCCCTGCCGGGTGGTCGCCATGCATCGCCTTGCCCATGACGTCATGCAGCTGGATCTCAAGCTCCCGGATAGCGAGCGGTTGCAGTTTCTCCCCGGCCAGTACATCGACATCCTGCTCCGCGACGGACGCAGGAGAAGCTATTCCCTTGCCAACCCGCCACACCGGGATGATTTCCTGGAAATCCATGTCCGGCATCTGGTGGATGGTGAATTTTCCGGCAAGGTGTTCGGCAGCATGCGGGAGAAGGCGCTGCTCAGGCTCGATGGACCCTACGGCACGTTCTTTCTACGCGAAGAGTCGGAACGCCCCATCCTGATGATGGGCGGCGGCACAGGTCTGGCACCACTGCAGAGCATGCTCGAGCACGCCTTCGAGATCGGCTTGAACCGGCCGATTCACCTATACTGGGGGGTGCGGGCCCGGAACGACCTGTACCGTCATGAGCAACTGGCCATCTGGGCTGCGAAGTATCCCCACTTCACTTACACGCCCTGCTTGTCGGAGCCACTTCCCGAGGACCAGTGGCAAGGCCGCATCGGTCTGGTTCACAACATGCTGCTTCAGGAGCATCCGCAGCTTGGCGGCTATGATGTCTACATGAGCGGTCCGCCCGGAATGATAGAGGCAGCCCGGCGGGACTTCCGCCATCATGGCCTTCTGGACGAGCATCTCTACTTTGATTCCTTTGAGCATGCAGCAGACAATATGATTGCGCCGCCCGAGAATTGAAGCTGGTGCGCACCCGATAGCGGTATCGATGGAAACGACGGATGGAAAAGGACGCCCTGCCGAGAGCACACACCACGCATCATTCAATCATCCGGGACGGCGGCCTCCTGGTCGGCACGCCCGCCCTGGCTGCGGCCTGCTGGATTTTTTTCTCCTGGCCCGGCCTTGTGGCATACGCGGCGGCTCTCAGCCTGGTTATTCCCGCATTTCTGGCAACCCGTCGCCGGGTCATCGTGCTGGATGAGCGGCTTGACTTGCTGTCACGGGCAAGCGAAGACACCGAGCATCAGTTGCGCTCCCTCCGCGCCGTTGAAACGGCGACCGCCCGCCGCGATACCGAGCTTGAGCGCTACGCAGCCATGGTGGAAGAACCGGGCCAGGATCTGTTCTCCGCTCATGCCCTTGATGGAGAAATCCTCTGGGTGTCGGCATCTGCCGAGACCATGCTGGGGTGGCCGGCCGCCGAGCTGGTCGGTCGCAACACCTTCGACCTGATCGACCCCGAATTCCGGCAGCGCGTGCGGCGCAAGCGCGAGCAGCGTCTGGCCTCGGAGCGACCATTCACCACGGTGTATCCCATTCGCCATGCCGATGGCCAACTAATCTGGCTTGAGGCCACCCACCGCCTGCACACCAATGCCGACGGTCATCAGGAGGTGCTGGTCATCTCCCGCGATATCAGTGATCGGCGTCGCGCGGCCGGTGCCCTGCGCGACAGCGAGCGGCTTTATCGGGCCATCTTTGACACTGCATCCATCGGCATGGGCCTGTTCGATCCCGCCGACAACGGGCGCTGCCTGCATGCCAACCATGCACTTTCCGAGATGTTGGGCTACACCACCGCGGAGTTGCTGGAAACCCACTTTCGCGACCTCACCCATCCGGCAGACAAGGAACTGACGCCCAACCTGGTTCGGGAACTGCTGGAAGGAGAACGCAACAGTTTCCTGGTCGAGAAACGGTATCTGCGAAAGGATGGCAAGCTCATCTGGGCGCTGGTGAGCGGCTCCCTGATTCATGACGGCGACGGGCAGCCCATCTATGTCACCACGCAGATTCAGGACATTTCGGATCGCCGGATCGCCGAGGACACCCTGGCCCGACTGAGCCGGGAACAGGACCTCATCCTCAACGCGGCAGCAGAAGGCATTATCCGGCTCGACCGGAACGGCCGGGTCACCTACTGCAATCATGCCGCGCGGGAATTGTTGCGACTGTCGGATGACGAGTCCGACGCGCCGAACATGGACGTCCGCGCACTCATGCCGGCGGACACCGATGTAGAAACCTGGCCCGTTCTCGAGGCCTTGCAAGCGGAGAAGACCTGCCACGTCACCGAAGCGTATTTCCGCCGTACGGACGATACCCTGCTGCCCGTGGACTACACCTGCGCCCCGATGATCGAGGCCGGAAACATGCGGGGCGTGGTGCTGGTGTTCTCGGATGTCTCCCGCCTGCAACGGCTCAGCACGCAGCAACGCATCATCCTGGATTCTGCGGCGGAGGGCATTTATGAACTGGACAAGCAGGGCCGGTTGCGGTTTTGTAACCGGGCGACGGAGGAGTTGCTCGGTTACACCGCCGAGGAACTCCTCAACAAGGATTTGCACAGCCTGATCCACCACAGCCGCAACGACGGTACGCCCTACCCCCATTCCGAGTGCCCCAGCCAACATACCCTCGCCACCGGCAAGGTACACACCATGAGCGGTGAACTGTTCTGGCGGAAGGACGGCACCAGCTTCCCCGCAGAGTACATCTGCGCACCGATCCTGCAGGGCGGAGAGGTTCAGGGTGCCGTGCTGGTGTTCTCCGACATCAGTGAAAAGGTGGCGGCCCAGGCCCGTCTGGAAGAGGCCACGGAACGACTCCGCAGAAGCCAGCAGGAACTCCTCGACATGGCGGGCCTTGCCGCACGTGGTCTCGATTCGCCTCTGCAGACCCTCGAGGATCGTGGCGAAGTCGACAGCGAAAAGTTACGCACCCTCCAGGCGGTACTGCTAAGCATCGCCGATAGCGCCACGACGTCCGCGCCGCAGCCGCTGGCCACCAGCGCCCTGGTCAATACCGGCATCGAAACCACCGGCTGCCCCATCGCGGGCACCGAGACACTGCGAGGTGCAGTCATCCTGGCGCCCGAAGATGCCGACATGCTGATCCGGCACCTGTTCGAGATCATGCGTCACGCGCGGCTATCCGGGGGCGGCTGGGCGGTGGAAGAGAAGTTCGAAGACGATACGCTTATCCTGGCCTTCGAGCCGCCGGATGACGTGTCCCTGGATGCAGAAGACCCAACAGTGGGTCTGAGCCTCGCAGTATGTCGACGGCTGCTTTCGAGTCATCGGGGTAGACTGGACATCGCGGACGACAACACGATCCGCCTGTTGCTGCGTCGTGCCGACACCGTCTCGGCGTGACACGAATGGCCGGACCCGCCCTCGGGAGCTATACTGCCGCCTTTCGGCGCGATACCAGCGGCCACCTGTCCTACCACCATCAGGAGCGCGTGTATGGCGGCAAGCATGCCCCTGCCGACCAGTGAAGCGGAACGTCGGCAAGCGGACATCCTGCCCGGTGTCAGTCGCACCTTCGCCCTGACCATTCCGCAGCTTCCTCTCGAATTGCGGCCGGGCATCACCAATGCCTACCTGCTCTGCCGGACGGCGGATACCATCGAGGACAGCGCAAAACTCACGCCGACGGAGAAGGAAACCCACTACTCAGCGCTGCTGGCGACACTCGATGCCGAGGCAGCGCCAGCCAGCTTTTCTCGCCAGTTGCAGGCGGCAGCGCCAATTGCCGAGCAGACCGAACGCGCCCTGCTTGATGCCATGCCCCAGGTCATTACCGTGTACCAGACGCTACCCGCACGGCAGCGCCAGGCATTGCGCCGCTGCCTGGGCGTCATGTGCGAGGGCATGGGAAGGTTCGAGCACCTGAAGAACCCCACTGGCCTGCCTGACCGTCGCCACTTCCGCGATTATTGCTACGTGGTGGCCGGCGTCGTGGGAGAGTTCCTGACAGAGTTGTTCAGCCAGGTCGATGATCAGGTGGCAGAGCGGCGGCAGGAACTGCTTGAACTGGCACCGGCGTTCGGCCAGGGACTGCAGATGACCAACATCCTCAAGGACGTATGGGACGATCGCGCGCGGGGCATCTGCTGGTTGCCGCGGGACGTATTTCGCGAACATGGCTGCAGCCTGGCAGCTGATGCGGCCTGGCACCAGGATGCAGGCTATCGTGAGGCCATGCACACGCTGGTCGGTGTTGCCCACTACCACCTGCGCCAGGCACTTCGCTATACCCAGCTTATTCCTCGTCGCCAGCCGGGCATTCGTCGCTTTTGCAGTTGGGCGATCGGCATGGCTCTCTACACGCTGCAGAACATTCGCCAGCAGCCCGATTTCAACGAGTCATCCATGGTCAAGATTTCACGTCGCCGGTTACGGATGATCATCGCCTATTGCAACCTGTCCGTCGGCAGTAACCGTTTGCAGCAGGCCGGTTTCGAATGGGCTGCCCGGGGCCTGCCGCTGGCGCATCAGGACTCCCTTGGCAACCTGGCTGCCAGGGGCGGTAACCCATGAGCGCCCGGCGCAACCTGCTGATCGCATTGTTTTGCGCGCTTCTGCTTCCCCTGTCGGGCTGTGCCTCGGCGCCACCGGCACCGGATCCGGAGGTCTACGATCCCTTCGAGGAAACCAACCGGCGAATCTACGCCTTTAACGAAGTGCTCGACGCATACATCGCGAAGCCGGCGGCTGATGCCTATGTGGCAGTGACGCCCGGCTTCTTCCGCACGGGGGTCACCAATTTCTTTCGTAACGCCGCTTATCCCGGCGTGATCCTGAACAGCACCTTGCAGGGCCGCTGGGACGAGACAGTGGAGGGCAGCGTTCGGTTTCTCATCAACTCCACCGTGGGCCTGCTGGGGCTGTTCGATATCGCGACACCCATGGGACTTGAAGCAAAGCGCCGGGACTTCGGCCAGACGCTGGCGGGCTGGGGTGCCCCTGAGGGCACATACCTGGTACTGCCGGGGCTTGGGCCCTCGAACACGAGAGACGTGAACAACATTCCCGTGGCGGCAGCAACCAGCGTGGTCACCTACCTCGGCTGGAGCGTGGCGGCACCGCTATATGCGCTGGACCTGGTAAACACCCGCGCCAACCTGGATCAGGCCGCCCGGTTCCGCAGCGAAGCCGCCCTGGATGAATACGTCTTCACACGATCCGCCTACCGCCAGTTCCGTGCCAATCTGATTTTCGAAGGCGAGATACCGGAGCCGGACGTCGACCCGTTCGACGAACTCGACTGGGACGACATGGACTGGTAGAGCGCCACCATCTCGCCCCATGCACAAACGGACGATGGGGGCGCCGCTCAGGGACCGTCAGCGACAGGGATGTCGCTGTCGAGCCTACAGGGATGTATTTACGGCGTGTCCCTGAGTGGCGCACCCGTCGTCCGTTCCCCGGGTATGCAGCTGCAGCCGTAGTGCCCGGGAATGCAAGCTCCTCAGTGCGGCAGGTCCTCCGTGTCATCACTCATCGCGAATAGCGATGCGTTGCCACCGGCCGCCGTGGTGTCGATGGTGACCACCCGCTCGGTGGCAAAACGGTGCAGGTACCGCGGGCCACCGGCTTTGGGCCCGGTACCGGACAACCCCTCGCCGCCGAATGGCTGCACACCGACCACCGCCCCGATCTGGTTGCGATTGACGTAGCAATTGCCGACCTTCACCCGGGAGGCGATGTATTCCGCCGTGGAATCGATGCGCGTATGCACGCCCAGGGTCAGGCCGAAGCCGGTGGCATTGATGGCGTCGAGCACCTTGTCCAGATCCCTGGCCCGGTAGCGCACCACGTGAAGCACCGGCCCGAACACTTCCTTTTCCAGTTCGTGAATCCCGCCGATTTCGAAGGCGATGGGTGCGACGAACGTACCCTTGCCGGTGTTGGGCCCGAGTGCAGCCTCACCGATAACCCGCTTGGCGCGCTTGCGCATGGCATCGATGTGATCCTGCAGCATCCCCTGGGCATCCTCGTCGATCACCGGACCAATGTCCGTGGACAGCCAGGCCGGGTCGTCGATGACCAGATCTTCCATGGCGCCCGCCAGCATCTGCAGGATGTGGTCCGCCACCTCGTCCTGAACGTACAGCACGCGCAGCGCGGAACATCGCTGACCGGCACTCTGGAAAGCCGAGGCAATGACATCCATGACGAGTTGCTCCGGCAGTGCGGTGGAATCGGCAATCATGGCGTTCTGGCCGCCTGTCTCTGCGATCAGCGGGATGATTGGCCCCTCCCGCTGCGCCAGGGTCTGGTTGATGCGGCGCGCCGTCTCCACGGAGCCGGTAAAGGCAACGCCATCGATGCGTTCGTCAGACACCAGCGAGGCACCCACGGCACCGTCACCCGGAACCAGATGAAGCACATCCATGGGTATACCTGCCTGGTGCAGCAGTTGCACCGCGCGATGGCCAATCAGGGTGGTCTGCTCCGCCGGTTTTGCCAACACGGCATTACCGGCCGCCAGGGCTGCGGTAACCTGGCCACAGAAAATGGCCAGCGGGAAGTTCCATGGACTGATGCAGACGAAAACCCCGCGACCGGCAAGGCGGATCTCGTTCTTCTCGCCGGTCGGGCCAGGCAGCGCTTCGGGTGCGGAGAAGTCGGCTCGCGCCCGATTGGCGTAGTAGCGGCAGAAATCCACCGCCTCCCTCACTTCGGCCACACCGTCGGCAAGCCCCTTGCCCGCTTCCCGCGTGCACAGGGCCATCAACTCGGCCATGTGCTCTTCCATGAGATCCGCCATACGCTCCAGGCACCGGGCGCGGTCTTCCGCGGGCGTGGCGGCCCATCGCTGCGCGGCGGCGGACGCACTGCGCATGGCCTTGTCCACGTGCTCCTGGGTGGCCCAGATCGCGGTACCGACCTGACGGCCATGGTCGGCCGGGTCCATCACCTTGCGCTCGGAGCCGCTCTGCGCCTTGCCGTCGATCAGGGGTGCGGCGTTCCAGCCACGCTCCGCTGCACTCTGCATGGCTGCACCGAGGGGTTCGACGGCGCGGCGGTCGGTGAGATCCACGCCCCGTGAGTTCCGCCGGCCCTTGCCGTACAGATGCTCCGGCAGGGGAATCCGCGGATGACGCACGGTATCGAGCTTGCGCATCTGTTCAACCGGATCGGCGATCATCTCGTCGATGGGCAGCTTCTCGTCCTGGATACGGTTGACGAAGGAGCTGTTGGCACCGTTTTCCAGAAGGCGGCGCACCAGATAAGGCAGCAGTTCCTCGTGGCTGCCCACCGGCGCGTAGATGCGACAGGGGATACCGCGCTTCTGCACCAGCCCTGCGTAGAGGGACTCACCCATGCCGTGCAGCCGCTGAAACTCGAAGCGCCGGTCGCCGGCAGCTTCGAGTATCCAGGCGACGCTATGGGCATTGTGGGTGGCGAACTGCGGGTAGATAACATCCTGGGCGTCCAGCAGCCTTTTGGCGCAGGCCAGATACGAGACATCGGTGTTGACCTTGCGGGTGAAGACCGGGTAGTCAACGTGCCCCTGCTCCTGGCTGTCCTTGACCTCGGAGTCCCAGTAGGCCCCCTTCACCAGGCGCACCATCAGCTTCCGCTGATGACGCCGCGCCATATCCGCCAACCAGTCAATCAGGGCGTGGCAGCGTTTCTGGTAGGCTTGAATGGCAAGCCCGAATCCGTCCCAGTCCTTGAGGGCATCATCCGCTGCCACGGCCTCGATAACGTCCAGGGAAATATCCAGCCTGTTGGCCTCCTCGGCGTCCACGCACAGACCGATATTCGCTTTCCGGGCGGCATGGGCGAGCGCAGTCAGACGCTCCACCATGATCGGCAGCATGGCGTCGCGCTGGCCGAACTCGTAACGGGGGTGAAGCGCGGACAGCTTCACGGAAATTCCCGGCGACGCGTAGATGTCCTTGCCCTTGCTGGCGGCGCCGATGGCCTTGATGGCGTTACTGTAGGCTTCGAAGTAGCGGTCGGCATCACGCATGGTGCGTGCCGCCTCGCCTAGCATGTCGTAGGAGTGGGTGTACCCCTCTTTTTCATCTTCGCGGGCCCGCTTGATGGCCTCGTCGATGGTCCGCCCGATCACGAACTGCTTGCCCATGATGCGCATGGCCTGGCGGACCGCCTGGCGAATCATGGGCTCACCGCTACGCTGCACCATGCGCCGCATGACCTGCCCGAGATCCTTGCCGGAACGCTCGGTGAGACGCACCACGCGCCCAGTGAGCATCAGGCCCCAGGTGGACGCATTGACGAACAGGGATTCGCTGTGGCCGAGATGCGACTCCCAGTCACCACTGGCGATCTTGTCCTTGATGAGCCGGTCGGCGGTTTCGGCGTCCGGCACCCGCATCAGCGCCTCGGCAAGGCACATGAGTACGACGCCTTCCTTGCTGGACAGATCGTATTCATGGAGCAGTGCATCCACACCGCCGCTGGAGACTCGCTCGTCACGCACAGCCTGAACCAGGGTGCGTGCCTCCTGTTCGATTCGCCGGCGCTGCTCGGCGCTGGTTTCAGCAGCAGCGGCCAAGGCCTGCATGATCTCCCGCTCGTCCATGCGATAGGCGTCTCGCAATGCCTGTCTAAGGGATGTCGCGCGGGCTTCGGGCTGTACGATCATTACAATTCTCCATGTCTGTGCGACGTGTCTGACAGGGCGGCCAAACCAGCGGCCCTGCAGTGTGACCGGTCTAGTCGTGGGCAGTTTCGAACTGTTTCTTGATGGCCATGGACGGCTCATCGTCCATCAGGCTCACAACCATGATGGCGATCCAGGCGAGAACGAAGCCGGGCACGATCTCGTACAGTTCGAAAATGCCGCCGGCGGGAATCAGATCCCAGATCACCACGGTGGCAGCGCCCACCACCATGCCTGCCAGGGCGCCGTTGCGGGTCATCCGACGCCAGAACAGCGACAGAATGATCACCGGACCGAACGCCGCACCAAAGCCGGCCCAGGCGTATGCAACCAGTTCCAGAACCAGGCTGTCGGAATCCCAGGCCAGCGCCAGCGCTACCAGGGCAACCCCGATCACAGCGCCGCGACCCACCCAGACCAACTCGGTGGAGCTTGCATCCTTGCGCAGCAGGGTATTGTAGAAATCCTGGGTCAGCGCGCTGGATGACACCAGCAACTGGGAGTCGATGGTGCTCATGACCGCCGCCAGGATCGCGGCCAGCAGCACACCGGCCACCCACGGATTGAAAATCACCTGGTTCAGCAGGATGAAGGCCGCCTCCTGGTCATCCAGGGGCGAATCGGCAAACCAGGCGATAGCCACCAGGCCGGTGAGCACCGCGCCGATCAGCGCAAAGATCATCCAGGTCATGCCCACGAACATGGCCCGCGGCACCTCGTCTGCCGACCGAATCGCCATGAAGCGGGCGAGAATATGCGGCTGACCAAAGTAGCCAAGCCCCCAGGCCAGCAACGAAATCATGCCCAGCACGGTGACGTTGTTCCAGATGTCGAGCATGCTCGGGTCGATGCCGCGGATGGTGTCCGCCGTCTCGTCCCAGCCGCCAAGCATCTGCATGCCGATCAGCGGCACCAGGAGCAGGGCACAGAACATCAGGATGCCCTGGAAGAAGTCGGTCCAGCTCACCGCGAGGAAACCACCGAGAAACGTATAGCCGATGATCACGGCACCACCGACCAGCAATGCGGTGTGGTAGGGCAAACCGAACGAGCTCTCGAACAGCGTAGCGCCGGCAACCAGCCCGGAGGACGTATAAAAGATGAAGAACAGCAGGATCACCACCGCCGACACCACGCGCAGGATGCGGGAGCGATCGGCGAAGCGGTGCTCGAGAAAGTCCGGCAGGGTGATGGAGTCGTTGGCCACCTCGGTGTGCCGTCGCAGCCGCCGTGCCACGAACATCCAGTTGAGGAAGGCACCCGCCGTCAGACCGACGGCGATCCACATGTCCGCCAACCCAGCTGCGTAAATGGCCCCGGGCAGGCCCAGCAACAACCAGCCGCTCATGTCGGATGCCCCCGCGCTCAGGGCCGTCACCCCCGGACCGAGGCGGCGTCCACCGAGGATGTAATCGGACAGATTGTTGGTCACCCGGTAGGCGACCAGCCCCAACGCCATCATCAGCACCAGGTAGATGCAGAACGTGACGAGGGTCGGCGTGCTGATGTCCATATACGTGCCCCTTGTTGATGCATTGTTTTGAGCGTCTTTGACACCTTAGCCGCTGAATTCGGAAGATGCACTCCGCTGCCTCTTGGAGTCCGGCGTAGGCATCGGTATAGTCCTCGGACCCCGAACGGATGCCGGCAAGGTTGGCGTACCAGGCAGGCTGGGGCTAGGCTAGGCTAGGCTAGGCCTGTAGCGCATCAAGGCGACCGCCAGTCCTCGCAGCGGATCCGCTTCAAGACTCGTCCCACGGAGTGCCAGGATCGCAGCATGCTACGAGAAACCGCTCTCCACGAACGTCACCGCCAGGCTGGCGGCAAGATGGTGCCCTTCGCGGGCTGGGATATGCCCCTGCACTATGGCTCTCAGCTCGAGGAACATCGGCATGTCCGCAGTCACGCCGGCATGTTCGACGTCTCCCACATGACGGTGGTCGACGTCACTGGCGCAGACGCCAGGGCCTACCTGCAACGATTGCTGGCCAATGATGTTGCTCGTCTGTCAACTCAGGGGCAGGCCATGTACACGTGCATGCTCAATGCAGATGCCGGCATCATTGATGACCTCATCGTCTATTTCCTGTCCGAGGGACGCTACCGCACCGTGGTCAACGCGGCGACGCGGGAGACGGACCTGGCCTGGATGGAGCAGCAGGCCGAGCCATTCGACGTGCGCGTCCGTGAGCGGGCCAGTGCAGCCATGCTGGCGGTCCAGGGTCCGGAAGCGGTGAACCTGCTATCCGCCGGCATCGACAGCGCCACGGCGACCAAGGCGGCGCAACTCAAGCCCTTCCATAGCCTGGAACAGGGCGATCTGCTCATTGCCCGCACCGGCTACACCGGTGAAGACGGCTTCGAACTGATCGTACCCGAGCGTCAGGTGGTGGACATCTGGGACCACCTGGTGGAAGCCGGCGTGCGGCCCTGCGGCCTGGGCGCGCGCGACAGCCTGCGGCTGGAAGCAGGGCTTTGCCTGTACGGACAGGACATGGATCAGAGCACGTCACCGCTGACCAGCAACCTGGCCTGGACGGTGGCCTGGGAGCCCGATGACAGACGATTCATCGGTCGCACCGCCCTCGAGAAAGAGCGCGACGCAGGCCCGGAGGAAACCCTGCTTGGCATCGTCCTGCGCGAGCGCGGCATGCTGCGCCATGACACGGTGATTCGCACTGCGGACGGCAGCGAAGGTCATGTGACCAGCGGTGGTTTCTCGCCCATGCTCGGTTGCTCCATTGCCCTGGCCCGCCTCCCCATGGGGGCGGAAGGTGAGGCGACCGCGCTGCTGCGCTCGGGTGAACAGCCTGTGCGCGTGGTGCAACCGCCCTTCGTGCGTCGCGGCAAGATTCTTGTAAACTGAAGTCTTTTTCTCTGAACCACGCTGCCGGGGGAAGACCATGAGCGAAGTACCGAGCAACCTGCGTTATGCCGCCACCCATGAATGGGTTCGTGCGGAAGAGGACGGCACCATTACCGTTGGCATCACGGACCATGCTCAGGGTGCCCTGGGAGATCTGGTCTTCGTCGAGACGCCAGCGATGGACGGCACCGTGCAGGCCGGCGAAGGTTGTGCAGTGGTGGAATCCGTCAAGGCGGCATCCGACGTCTACGCCCCAGTGGACGGCGTCATTGTCGACACCAACGGCCGGCTCACCGATGAGCCGGAGCTTGTGAATACGGACCCATACGGTGACGGCTGGATCATGCGCATCAAGCCGGACGACGCCGACAGCATCGAAGAACTGATGGACGCTGACGACTACGAGCACATGGTCAGCGAACAGGAGGACGAGGAGTAAGGTCCAACCCACTCAGCCTTCCAGTCAATAGCCATATGGTAGAGCCATGCCATTCATCCCTCATACCGACGACGATATCCGGCATATGCTCGACACCATCGGTGTCGCGGATATCAACGCCCTGTTCGACGAAATTCCCGAGCCGCTGCGCGGCGCCTCCCTCGACGGGCTGCCCGCGGGGCTGCCCGAGCAGACCATCACCCGCTTGATGCGGGAGCGCGCCCGGCAGGACGAAGTACCGCTATGCTTCATCGGCGCTGGCGCCTACCGGCACCATGTGCCGGCGGCGGTGTGGGAGCTGACCACCCGCGGGGAATACTACAGCGCCTACACGCCGTATCAGGCAGAGGCCAGTCAGGGCACTCTGCAGCTGCTCTACGAATACCAGAGCATGATGGCCGGCCTGACTGGCATGGACGTCTCCAACGCATCACTCTATGACGGTGCCACCGCCGTGGCGGAGGCCATCCTCATGGCGGTGCGCGCCAACCGGCGTGCAAAAAGCCGCCGGGTGTTCCTGGCCGGCACCCTGCACCCGATCTACCGGGACGTGATCCGGGCAATCGTGGACAACCAGGGCATCGAACTCGACACCCTGCCCCTGCCCGAGAAGGATGGCGCACTGGATGTCTCCGGCCTCGATGACCTTGACGAAGCAGCGGCGGTGGTCATCCAGCAGCCCAACTTCTATGGCCGTCTGGAAGCCGTCGACGCCCTGACCGACGCCGCCCATGCCGCCGGTGCCATGGTCATTGCCGTGGTCAACCCACTGGCACTGGCGCTGCTGAAACCGCCGGGCCAATGGGGCAGCAAGGGTGTCGATATCGCCTGTGGTGAAGGTCAGCCCATGGGTATCCCCCTGTCCTCCGGTGGCCCCTATTTCGGCTTTCTCTGCACGCGCAAGGCCCACGTCCGGCAAATGCCGGGACGGGTGATCGGCCGAACGGTAGACCTGGACGGCAAGACAGGTTACACGCTGACCCTGCAGGCCCGGGAGCAGCACATCAGGCGCTCCAAGGCCACTTCCAACATCTGCACCAACCAGGGCCTGATGGTCACCGCGGCGACAATCCACATGTCTCTGCTGGGTGCGGAAGGGCTGCGTCGCGTGGCGATTGCCTGTCACGAGCAGACCAATCGCCTGGTGGCGGCGCTGACGGAGATTCCTGGTGTGGAAGCCGTCCACAGCGGTCCGGTATTCCACGAGCGGCTGCTGCGCCTGCCCACGGCGGCGGCGCCGGTACTGGAAACCCTGGCCGGGGAAGGCATCCTGGGCGGATATGATCTGGGGCGGCACGATTCGGGCCGCGAACGGGAACTGCTGGTCTGCGCCACGGAAGTCGTGACCGACGAAGACATCGCGCACTATGCCGCACGGCTGCGTGCAGCGGTTGCGGGAGGTTGATGCCATGCGTGAAGACAAACTGATTTTCGAACAGAGCAGCCCCGGTCGCCGCGCCACTGTGCAGGCCCCCGCGGCTGACCTGGCCACTCCCGGCGATATTCCGGCCGAACACCTGCGCAGTGATGCCCCGCTGATGCCGGAAGTCTCCGAGCTTCAGGTGGTACGCCACTACACGCGGTTGTCGCAGCGGAATTTTTCCATCGACACGCACTTCTACCCGCTGGGTTCCTGCACCATGAAGTACAACCCGCGGGCCAGTAACCGCCTCGCCATGCTGCCCGGGTTTCTCGACCGTCACCCGTGGGGGCCAGCCTCCCATGGCCAGGGCTATATGGCCTGTGTGTGGGAGCTGCAGGAAATGCTCGCCGAGGTCACCGGACTCGACGGCTGTAGCCTGACTCCAATGGCCGGCGCCCAGGGAGAGTTCGCCGGCGTGGCCATGATTCGCGCCTATCACCGCTCCCGCAACGATGACGCCCGCACCGAGATACTGGTGCCGGACGCCGCCCACGGCACCAACCCCGCAACAGCGGTGATGTGCGGTTACACGGTCCGGGAGATCCCCACCGATAGCGACGGTGATGTGGATATGGAAGCCCTGCGCGAGGCCGTGGGGCCGAAGACCGCCGGAATCATGCTTACCAACCCGTCCACGCTGGGTGTATTCGAGCGGCGCATCAAGGAAATGGCCGACCTGGTGCATGGTGCCGGTGGCCTGCTCTACTACGACGGCGCCAACCTGAACGCGATCCTGGGCAAGGCCCGCCCCGGCGACATGGGTTTTGATGTCATCCATATCAACCTGCACAAGACCTTCTCCACGCCCCACGGCGGCGGTGGACCAGGCGCTGGAGCCATCGGCGTGGGCAAGCGCCTGCTGCCCTTCATGCCACTGCCAGTGGTGGAGCGTGCCGAAGATGGCAGCTACCAGTGGCTGACTGAAAAGGAGCGCCCCCAGACCATCGGCCGCCTGTCCGCTTTCATGGGCAATGCCGGGGTGATTCTGCGTGCCTATGTCTACGCCCGCATGCTTGGCCGGGAGGGCATGATTCGTGTTTCCGAGTTCGCCACGCTGAACGCCAACTACGTGATGACCCGGCTGCGCGAAGAGGGCTTCCAGGTCTGGTTCCGCAATCGCCGCGCAAGCCATGAATTCATCATCAGCTTCCGTCGCGAGGCAAAGGAGTACGGCATTACCGCCATGGACGTGGCGAAGCGTCTGCTGGACTACGGCTATCACGCACCCACCACCTACTTCCCGCTACTGGTCCCGGAGTGCCTGCTGATCGAGCCCACCGAGACCGAAACCCGGGAAGAGCTTGATGGCTTCGTCGAGGCCATGGTAGCTATCCGCAAGGAGGGCATGGAGAACATAGACACCCTAAAGGGGGCGCCCTACACCATGCCGGTGAGAAGGCTTGACGAAGTGCGGGCCGCGAAGGAGCTGGATCTGGTCTGGCACCCGGCCGCGCCTGTGGAAAGTGACGCCCAGCCGAAGCGGAGTAATGGATGACAGCATTGATCAGCGGGTCGCTGGCCTATGACACGATCATGGTGTTCCGCGACCGCTTCAAGAACCACGTGTTGCCGGAGCAGGTGCACATTCTCAACGTCTCTTTCCTGGTGGAGGAGCTGCGCAAGGAGTTCGGCGGCTGCGCCGGCAATATTGCCTACAACCTGAAGCTGCTGGGCGGCGAGCCATTGCCGGTAGCGACAGTGGGCGCGGATTTCTCCGATTACACCGACTGGATGGAAAAATGGGGGATCTCCCAGCGCTTCGTGCGCGTGCTGGATGATCACTACACCGCGCAGGCCTACATCACCACCGATCTGGACGACAACCAGATCACCGCCTTTCACCCCGGCGCCATGGGGCTGGCGCATATCGTTGACATCCCCACGGACGCCGGCGCCCGTATCGGCATCGTCGCGCCCAACGGCCGTGACGGCATGCTGCAGCATGCGCGGCAGTTCAAGGAAGCAGGCATCCCGTTCATATTCGATCCCGGCCAGGGGCTGCCGCTGTTCGATGGAGACGAACTGCTGACCATGGTGGATCAGGCCACCTGGGTTGCCGTGAACGACTACGAGTCGCGGCTGCTGGAGGAGCGCATCGGTCAGCCCGTGGGCGAGCTGGCGCGCCGCACCCAGGGGCTGGTGGTCACGAAGGGCGCGGAAGGCTCGCACATCTATACCGACGGACGGCGCATCGACATCCCCCCGGTGAAGCCCAGCGCCGTGGTCGACCCCACCGGATGCGGCGACGCCTACCGCGCCGGGCTGCTATTCGGCCTGATGCGGGAACTCGACTGGGAGACCACTGGCCGAATCGCATCCCTGATGGGCTCCATCAAGGTGGCGCGACACGGCACCCAGAATCACCATTTCAGCATGGACGATTTTCGCGCCTGGTACCGGGACGCCTTCGGCGCAGATCTCAACGGATAACGTACTCACCGTGGAGAGGAACGGAGTGCGGGTGGGGCCCTCGGGGACACGCCGTGAACCCGTCCATGGAGGCCGGTGGCCTGGCCAGCGCCCTTGTGGTGCGTTACGGCCTTCGGCCTAACACACCCTACCTTTGGCCGTGCCCGTTTCCCGTAGGGTGCGTTAGGCCGAAGGCCGTAACGCACCACGACAACCCTCAACCAGGCCACCACGCCTGTGACTCACCCCGCAACCTCCGCCAGCAACCGGTCAACAAGGCTCTGGGCACTCCCGGCGTAGCCGCCGCCGAACAGGTTGAAGTGATTGAGCACGTGGTAGA
This sequence comes from Natronocella acetinitrilica, assembly GCF_024170285.1. Classification (NCBI taxonomy): domain Bacteria; kingdom Pseudomonadati; phylum Pseudomonadota; class Gammaproteobacteria; order Chromatiales; family Ectothiorhodospiraceae; genus Natronocella; species Natronocella acetinitrilica. The sequence goes on along the minus strand of NZ_JALJXV010000011.1, from coordinate 82,375 downwards.
GCTGGTAGAGATCCCGGCGCACCGGGTAGCCCGACTCGAGGGGCCAGACGGACTCGTAGGCGGTGTAGCACGCCTCGGGAAAGCGGCCGAACAGCTCGCTCATGGCAAGATCGCACTCCCGGTCTCCGTAGTGCGTGGCCGGATCATAGAGCACCGGGGCACCGGACTCGTCGAAGGCGACATTGCCGGACCACAAGTCGCCATGCAGCAGCGACGGCGCCGGGGCATGCCCCGCCAGCAACGCGGGCAAGGCATCCTGCAAGCGCTGGCCGCGGTCCAGCAACCGCGTCGACGCGCCGGACTGCTCGGCAAGGGACAACTGAAAACCCAGCCGTTGCCCAGCGAAAAAGCTGCACCAATCCGGGTGCTGCGAATTGGGCTGCGGCGTGGAACCGATGGTGTTATCCCGGTGCCAGCCATGTTGCTCGCCCGTCTGCCCGTGCAAGTGAGCGAGGGCCGTGCCCAACGCCGCCCAGTCACCCCGGCCACGCAGATTGATCCACTCCAGCACCAGGAAGCTGCGCCCCGCCGCCACACCGTGGGTGATCACAATCGGAATACGCGGCCCGTGATCAACCGCCGCCAAATCGCGCAGGCCATCGGCCTCGGCCTGGAACATGTCCAGCCGCGTGGCGTCATTGAGCTTGACGAAATAGTCACCAACCGTGGTCTCAACCCGGTACGCGGTATTGATGCTGCCGCCGGAAAGCGGGATTCGCTGGCGAATGACTGGCTGCCCATCGGTTGTCTCGCCTATCGCCGCGGCGATCTCCCCCCAGGGCGTCATCAGACCGGCTCGGATTCGCGGCGGTCAGCTTCAAGCCTCGCATCCACCCGACGTCGCACGCGCCCAGGCAGCGGAAGCGAGCCGAGCAAGTCTGGATCAGCGGGGCCGACGGCGATGCAGTCCTCGGTACATTCCAGCGGTGCACCGCGATGGATCGTGGCCAGACGCCGACAGAGAAAGGCCATGTCCCGGTGCTCGTCCAGTAATCTCGCTACTCGCGCAGCGCCGCGCATGGGTAACTGCGGCACCAGGTCCAGCGATTCGTAGATCCCCTCCAAGCCTCCGAAATGCTGCAACAGCACCCGCGCCGACTTCGGCCCCACGCCCGGTACGCCGGGTATGTTGTCGACACTGTCTCCGGCCAGTGCCAGCAGGTCGGCGACCTGGTCGGAACGCACCCCCATCTCCCGCTCGACCCCCTCGCAATCCAGGTTACGCCGCCCCGCCGCATCCCAGATCCGGTCGCCGGGCTCCAGTAGCTGGGCATAGTCCTTGTCGGAGGTCATGAAGCGCATGCTGAAACCCGCCGGCCGGAAACGCTCGGCCGCCGCGCCGATGAGGTCGTCTGCCTCATAGCGGTCACTGGCCAGCGTAAGCAAGCCGAGCCCGCGGGTCAGATCACGACAGATACCGATCTGTCGCTTGAGATCTTCCGGCGCCTCGGGCCTGTTCGCCTTGTAAGGTGGATAGAAGTCGTTGCGGAAGCAGGTGTTGAGGCTTTCGTCGAACCCGGCAAGGGCGTGGCCGGGTCGGGTCCCTTCCAGGAAGTCGAGGAGGAAATTGCCATAACCGAAGACGGCATGGGCGGCGTTGTCATGGTCATCACGAACCCGGTCATCCAGGGAAAACCAGGCACGGAAGATATAGATACTCGCATCGATCAGGTAAAGCTGCATCTTGCCCCGCTACTCCTGCTGTCGCCGCGCCCGCTGCACATGCCAGGTCGCTTCCACCAGGCGCAGGCAGACGCCAAATACCGCAACCTGAACCAGCAATCCGATGGTTGCAGCCCCAACGGCCAGCCCGGTTGCGATACCCAGCGCCATCAACAAGGCAAGAATTATGGATGCAAGGCGGCTGTAAGCCCACCCGGCGGCAAAGCCAAGCAGGGCAACCAGGGTGCCTTCGAGCATGGTAGCGGTGTCCGCTGCCAACGCGCCGACAGTGACCACGATCACACCCATGAGCATGACGATGCGGCCCCCCATGCGGGCAAGCCGCCGCGCCCGCTCCGGATCACCGATTGCCTGTAACAACAGGGCCAGATCGGCGACCCAGGCGCTACTCACCTCACGCGCCTTCCCGCACTGCCTGCAGGCGTGCGTCGCCGGCGTTCTCAAGCACGCTACGCCCGGCCAGTCGATTGACCGCGCTCAGCACCGCATGCAATGACGCAGTGACGATATTTGCGTGCCGACCGACACCGTACAGGGTTGAACCGTCCGGACCACGCATCTCGACGTAGGCGACCGCCTGGGCATTGGCACCCGCGTTCACCGCATGCTCGGTGTAATCGGCTACCTGCAGTTCACAGCCCACATGTCGCGACAACGCCGTCACGAAGGCGTCGATGGGCCCGGTGCCCTGGGCGGCGATGAGGTGATTGTTGCCATCATCGCGGATAGTCGCCGAGAGCTTGTCATTGCCCTGGGCGTCCGTCCCTTCGCGATACTCCACCAGTTCGAAGGGGCGGTTCACGGTGAGGTATTCGTCGCGGAAGGCCGTCCAGATCTCATCGGCAACCAGCTCACGGCCGGTCTCATCGGTGACCCGCTGGATCACCTGGCTGAACTCGATCTGCAGGCGCCGTGGCATGACCAGACCGTAGTCACGCTCCATGAGGTAACTGATACCACCCTTGCCGGACTGGCTGTTGATGCGAATGACCGCTTCGTAGTTGCGGCCGACATCCAGCGGATCGATGGGCAGGTAGGGCACTTCCCACAGGCTGTCCGGATCCTGGGCGCCGAAGCCCTTCTTGATGGCATCCTGGTGCGAACCTGAGAACGCCGTGAACACCAGCTCACCGGCATAGGGGTGCCGGGGATGAACCGGCAATTGATTGCAGTACTCGGCCAGACGCATGACCTGATTGATGTCCGCGAAGTCGAGCCCCGGATGCACACCCTGGGTGTAGAGGTTCATGGCCAGGGTCACCACATCGACGTTGCCGGTTCGCTCGCCGTTACCAAACAACGTGCCTTCTACCCGGTCCGCGCCAGCCATCACCGCCAGCTCGGCCGCAGCCACCGCCGTGCCGCGATCGTTGTGCGGGTGCACGGAGACAATCACGCTATCCCGCCTTGCCACGTGCCGGCAGAACCACTCGATCTGGTCGGCATAGATGTTCGGCGTGGACATCTCCACCGTGGCCGGCAGGTTGAGGATGACCCGATGCTCCGGAGTCGGCTGCCAGACCGCAGTGACCGCGTCGCAGACTTCCACGGCGTAATCCAGCTCCGTGCCGGTGAAGCTCTCCGGCGAGTACTGGAAAACCCACTCGGTCTCCGGGGCTTCGGCAGCAAGATCCCGCACCAGCTCGGCACCCTGCACGGCAATATCGCGAATACCATCGCGATCCAGCCCGAACACAACGCGGCGCTGTACCGTAGACGTGGAGTTATACATATGAACGATGGCGCGCCGCGCACCCTTGAGGGCCTCGAATGTCCGGCGGATCAATTCGGGCCGCGCCTGGGTCAGCACCTGGACCGTGACATCGTCGGGGATACGATCCTGCTCGATGAGTTCACGACAGAAGTCGAAATCGGTCTGGGAGGCGGCGGGGAAACCGATCTCGATTTCCTTGAAGCCGATATCGACCAGTGCCGCGAACATGCGATGCTTGCGCTCGCCGTTCATGGGCTCGATCAGCGCCTGGTTACCGTCCCGCAGGTCGACGCTGCACCAGATGGGCGGTTGCTCGATGACCTTGTCCGGCCAGGTACGGTCTCGTATATCGATCGCCGCGAAGGCCCGATACTTGGATGATGGTTGCTTCAACATGTCTGGCTCCCGAATGCCTGCTTGATCTGCCGAACTGACCGCCCCGAGGGACGTTGTGGCACCGCTACGGCCACCAGGTCGCCACTAGACCCGGTGACCGCGGGGCAGTCGTAGCAGCGCAGCACGCAATACACGGACGCAGCGTAAAAAGAATCTTGCGGAAGTTTGACAGACGATCATGACGGTTACTCGGTGGCGCTGACTGGATAAACTGCGACGCTGCCCGACGCTCCTTCAGGAGGCCGGGTTTAGCAGTCGTAGTAGAGCGCGCGAGGCGAAATCCCGAGTATTCATGCCTAGAACATACGCAGAACCCACCGTGCCGGTCAAGTACCGGCGCCCATTCAAACCAGCCGCGTTCAGTGCCTGCCCGGGCCTTCCACCGTGTAGACCTTTACCTTTCGGTCCCGCAGCGGCGAGGTGCGCGGGAAGTGGGCGCGAAGAAACTCCATCTGGTCAGCGAGGATCCGCCGCCCCTTGAGGTAGATGTACTCCGCGTGGGTGGGAATGAACGGAATGGCGAGCAGCTCCATGCCGGCCTGCTCCGGCGTACGCCCGGCCTTGTAGTTGTTACAGCGCTTGCAGGCCGTCACCACGTTGTTCCAGACATCCTGCCCCCGCTGACTGATCGGCGTGACATGGTCACGGGACAGGCGGGAGGAGCTGTAATGCTCACCGCAATAGAGGCAGAGGAAGTCGTCGCGCCGGAACAAGGCCTTGTTATCCAACGGCGGCACGTAGCCATTGCGCCCCTTCATCACAGCCTGGACGCTGCCCTCGGTGGCAATGATCGAATTGAGTTCGATAACGCTGCGCAGCCCGCTTTTGGCGTTGTAGCCACCGCGGACACGATAGAGCAGGCTGCCGCAACTGTAGACAACCTGCCCCAGGTAGTAGAGCCGGACCGCGTCCTGATAGGTAATCCATTCCAGCGGCATGCCGGAAACGTCGGTCCGGAGGATCTGGCTCGCAAGGGTGAGCACCGTCAGATCTCCTGCTGGTCACGAAGGCCTGGTTTTGCAGGCGGCGTGATGTCTCAGTCCATGTATCCCACAGACCATGACAAATGACAATTGTTTCAACATGATGTAGGCCCTGCGAGAGAGTGGGCGATAACCCGCAATGGAGGAGTCCTGCACATGGCGAGGCAAGCCTGCTGGAGGCACCCTCATAGCCGCCTGACTCGCTACGCCCTTCAAATCTGGACAACTTTGCACTATGATTGCGCGGCTAGCGCGGCCGGGTCGTACCGTCCGCGCTTTTTTGTCCGACCCGTGATCGCTCCCGGGGTGTGGGCCGTTTTCAGGCTCGGAGCGGCACTCAATGAGGTCGGAGCAACCCTGTGAAAAACGGGAGATCAAACATGGCAATCAAGGTCGCTGTGCCGAAAGAGTCTCAGCCGGGAGAACGGCGTGTGGCTCTGGTGCCCAGCCTGTTCAAGCAGATGGAAAAGCTCGGAGTCGAGCTGCTGCTTGAAAAAGGTGCGGGCGTTGAAAGCGGATTCGATGACGACGCCTACGAGGGCGTCAAGGCCGTCACGGCCTCGAGCAAGGCCTTCAAGAGCGCGGACATCATGCTGAAGGTGCAACCGCCCACCGTGGAAGAGGTGGGCAAGCTCAAGCAAGGCAGCATCCTGATGGGCTTCATGGCGCCCCACGAAGGTGACACCCGCATCAAGGAGCTGGTCAAGCGCAAGATCACCAGCTTCTCCATGGAACTGGTGCCGCGTATCACCCGGGCACAGGCCATCGATGCGCTGTCGTCCCAGGCCTCCATCGCCGGCTACAAGTCGGTCCTGCTGGCTGCCAATATCAGCCCAAGACTGTTCCCCATGCTCACTACGGCCGCCGGCACCATCAAGCCGTCGAGAGTTGTCGTCGTGGGTGCCGGCGTGGCCGGTCTGCAGGCCATTGCAACGGCGAAGCGCCTTGGCGCGGTGGTAGAAGCCTATGACGTCCGCTCTGCCACCAAGGAGCAGGTGGAATCCCTGGGCGGCAAGTTCATCGATACCGGCGTCAAGGCCGATGGTGAGGGCGGCTACGCCCGCGAACTGACCAAGGAAGAACAGGCGCAACAGGCCAAGGTGCTCGCCGATCACATCGCCAAGGCCGATGCGGTGATCACCACGGCCGCCATTCCCGGCCGCCCGGCACCGAAGATCATTGATACCGCGACAGTCGAGCGCATGAAGCGCGGCGCAGTGGTCATTGATCTGGCCGCAGAGACCGGCGGTAACTGCGAGGTCACCCAGGCCGGCAAGGAAGTGGACCACAACGGCGTCATTGTCTATGGGCCCAAGAACGTGGTCAGCGCGCTGTGCCAGCACGCCAGCGAGATGTATGCACGCAACCTCTATAACTTGCTGACCCTCATCATCAAGGACGGCGAACTCGTTCTTGACTGGGAAGACCAGGTGCTGCGTGACAGCTGCCTGACCCATGACGGTGAAATCAAGCACGGCGCCACCCGCGAGCGCCTTGAGGGAGGGAAGAAGTCATGATCGAGATCACCGGTTTCACCGCCCTTTACATCTTCATGCTGTCCGCAGTGGCGGGCTATGAAGTCATTTCCCGAGTCCCTGTCATCCTGCACACGCCGCTGATGTCTGGCTCGAACTTCATCCACGGCATCGTGGTAATCGGCGCGATGATTGCGCTGGGCCACGCCGAGACACCAATGGAACAGCTGATCGGCTTCATTGCCGTGCTCCTTGGTGCAGGTAACGCCGTGGGCGGCTACGTCGTCACCGAACGCATGCTCGAGATGTTCAAGAGCAGCAAGAACGACGGATAAGGGGGCTAGGACATGTTGCATTTCCTGATACAACTGAGTTACTTCCTGGCCGCCGTTCTGTTCATCGTCGGCCTGAAGGGCATGAGTACGCCGGTCACCGCACGCCAGGGCATCATCTGGGCCGGTGTCGGCATGCTCGTCGCCGTCTTCATCACCTTTTTCCATCCGGAAATCCACGGCGTCACGAACTTCGTGCTGATCATCATCGCCATCGCCATTGGCGGCGGTCTTGCGTGGAAGACGGCCCAGACGGTGCAGATGACCGAGATGCCGCAGATGGTGGCACTCTACAACGGGATGGGTGGCGGCTCCGCCGGCGCCATCGCCGCCGTGTATCTGCTGGCAGCTCAGCGTAACCTGCTGGACACCGGGCAGAACGCCATCTACCAGTACATGGGCGCTGATGTGGCTTTCCTGGCCGTACTCGGCGGCCTGATCGGCTCGGTGGCCTTTTCCGGCTCGCTGGTTGCCTGGGCCAAGCTTGACGGCCGAATGAAGCGCAACAGCCTGGTACCACAGCAGCAGCTGGTGAACATCATCCTGTTCGCTGCCATGGTCATGGCGGGTATCTGGGTGTTCATGAGTGGCGGGGTGTTCCCCATCTTCGTGTTCTTTGCCCTGGCGCTGCTGTTCGGCGTGTTCATGGCAGTGCCCATCGGCGGTGCGGACATGCCGGTGGTGATTTCCCTATTCAACGCCCTGACCGGCCTCGCGGTTGGCTTCAAGGGCTACGTGCTGGGCAATCCGGCACTGATCATCGCCGGTACGGTGGTTGGTGCTGCCGGTATGCTGCTGACGCACCTGATGGCCAAGGCCATGAACCGGCCGATCCACAATGTGCTGTTCAGCGGCTTCGGCACCACCGGTGACAGCGGCGGCGAAGGCCCCGAGGGCGAAATGAAGGAAGTCGGCGCCGAAGACGCCGGCTACATGCTTGCCTATGCCGAGAGTGTTGTCATTGTGCCCGGCTACGGCATGGCCGTGGCCCAGGCCCAGCACAAGATCTGGGAACTGGTGCAATTGCTGCAAGAGCGGGGCGTGGACGTCAAGTTCGCGATCCACCCCGTGGCGGGGCGCATGCCGGGGCACATGAACGTGCTGCTGGCGGAAGCCGGGGTTCCTTACGATCTCATCTTCGACATGGAAGAGATCAACGAGGACTTCAAGACCACCGACGTCGCCGTGGTGATCGGCGCCAACGACGTGGTCAACCCCGCGGCGAAGAACGACGAATCCAGCCCCATCTACGGCATGCCGATCCTCAATGTGGACGAGGCGGAGAACGTGCTTGTCATCAAGCGCGGTCGAGGCACCGGTTTCTCCGGCGTGGAGAACAACCTGTTCTTCGAAGAGAACACCCGCATGGTGTTCGGCGACGGCGCCAAGGTGGCCAACAAGATGGTGGCTGCCGTCAAGGAACTCTAGGCACCGCACTGAGATTCATGGATGACCAGAGGCCGCTCCCGGGAGCGGCCTCTTTTTTTGCATCCACTGCGACAGACAAATGTGAACTGTGTCACAGAAAAGCAAGGGTGCCACGGCAAGCTAGTCAGGCCGACCACCGATTCATGCGCATTGGTGGCCCCGCCGAATGGAATCCTCGGATCATCACACGGAGCGTGATCATGCAGCGTCCAGTCCTGTCCGTCTCAGCCATCCTGCTTGGTGTTCTCACCGTGCTGCTTGCCGGCTGCCTCTCCGGAGGCGGTTCCAGCGGCGGGTCGAGCGGTGGCAACAACAGCAATACCCCGGTGGTAACCACCACCCCCGAAGGCGTCTACACCACGCACTACACCGGACCCGGTCAGCTGTCCTTCTCGTGGCGTCGCGACGAAACCGAAGACGACGGCGAACTCAGCCTGGTGGTGAACGGTTCCACCATCGCCACAACCCGGGACGCGCGGGATTGGGAGGAACGCCAGTACATCCTGCCTGCCGGGCAGGTGGAGGTCTCCTGGGTACATCGGGGTGGCGGCTGGATCGTAGACGAACAGATCCAGGCGCAGGTCGACACGGCCAACGAGCCGCTGGCCAGGCTCCAGGCGCCCACGTTTATCGAGGGGCAAACCACCGCGCCGCCGCAGGAAATCCCAACGAACGCGGTCTATTGGTCGCAGCAGTTCTCCTCCGCAGGTCCCGATGATCCGGTCATGATCCATGAGGGCATGACAGTGGTCATGGATGAACCCTCGGTGACGGTTCGCTCGCTCATGATTCATGGAACGCTGCTGTTTCAGGATCAGGACACCCATCTGCAAACCGACTGGATCCATGTCCATGGCCCTGCAGCACACCTGCAGATCGGCACTTCGGAGCGTCCCCTGGGCGCCGATATCCGCATCACCGTCACCGATCCTCGCCGTGTCTATCGGGAAATAGTCTCTCTGGACCGCGAGGCCACGGGCAGCAGCAACGGCCAGATTCTCTGGCACGTGGCAAGGGATGGCTCGAAAACGGACAAGCTGGACTTCGGCAACTACAAGGGGCTGATGGTGATGGATGGAGCCACCCTCTCTATCTATGGGCAAAGCGCCATGAAGCGCAGCTGGACACAACTGGCGGTGCCCGCGGAGCCCGGCGATACCACACTGGAACTCGTCAATCACACCGGATGGGCACCGGGGGACAGGATTGCCCTGGCGCCTACCGGCTACATCGCCGAGGAGGCGGAGAGCTTCACCGTGGCGGCGGTGGACGGGCGTCTTGTGACGCTGGCAGAACCGGTGCAGCACTACCACGCGGCGACGGTCCGCGCCTACGACGACATCGACGGGGCCGAGCGTCTGCTGGACATGCGCGCCGAGGTGGGTCTCATCTCGCGCAATATTGTCATCGAGGGAGACGAGGCCTCCGAAGAGCATCGTTATGGCGCCCACACCATGTTCATGTATCCCTCAACGGTGAACATATCCGGGCTGGAAATGCGCCGCTGCGGCCAGATGGGCAGCCAGGGGCGCTACTGTTCCCACTGGCATCGGCCCTACGTGGATAACATGGAGGCAATCTACGAGAAGCCCGAATTTCTCGATCTGTGGGAGCGCACCTGGGCCAATGCCAGCCTACCCCATCCACCCGGCGCCTTGCCCGATACCAACGCACAGCGCCGGCACTGGTACATGGATGGCGCCAATGGCCGCAACGTCTACGTTCACGCCACGCCCGAGGATCGCGCCACCCTTGATCGGCTGCTGATCGACTCGGTGGATGCCAGCGGCGACTACATTCGCAACAGCTCGGTGCACAGCTCGTTCCAGCGTGCCGTCAATCTTCACGGCGTGGCGGGTGTGGTGGTGGACAACAACGTGGCCTACGACATCAGCAACCACGCCTTCGTCTTCGCCGAGGATGGCAGCGAGTTCGGCAACACCATGACCGGCAACCTGGCCATCCTGGTGCGCAACGTACTGGAGCGGCAGAACATGGCGTTCCTCGGCCACCCCATCGTCCCCGCAGACAATCTCAATAACACCAACGCCGCCTGCTTCGAGGGCAGCCGGCCATTGAGCCTGCCGCAGACACCCTCCTGCCAGGAAGAGGACCGCACCGGTGCGTTCTGGGGTGAAAACCCCTTCAACACCCTGCGCAACAATGTGGCCGCCGGTGTCGCCGACCGGGGCAATGGCTACTTCTACAGCGCCGCCTTCACCAGCCGTGCCGTCTGGGACGAAGACCGCGGCCTCTACCGCATGGGCCGCACCATGAAGGGCGACAACTGGCAGGAGCGCCCGGTGATCGCGCCGGCGCCGATGATCTTCGAGAACAACCGGGCGCACACCATTTCCATGGAAAACGCCGAGGTGGAGCGTGGTTATGCGGACGCCAACGTGTATCCGCCCCAGGCCACCGCACTGGGCTTTTTCTTCCGCCAGTTCCGGCATCGTAACTCCCCCTCGGCGCCGGATGTCACGCTGCGGGGCATACAGGGTTACGGCTTCCAGGATCACGGGATCTGGATCGAGAACCGCCAGGTGGTGGAAGACTGCGTACTCGCGGCAGCCTACAAGCGACTCGTTATCCCCCACGGCGGTGGCAGCGATCTCGGTATCGACAACTGTGTGCTGGTGGGCGACACCGGGGATGCGTTCCTGGAACAGGAATATTATGGCTATCTGCGTGACCGCTGGTACCTGGCCTACGCGCCCAACTTCGGTCGCTCGCCGGACTCGTTTCGTCCGTTCATGCGCAACACCATCATCTACAACCATGGCGGTGGGCTGCTGCTGGAGAGCGGCGAGGCCCGGGCAATCACCAGCAACATCCGTGAAGTTGACTGACATGCCGGCCCGGGCCCACACGCCAGTGATCATGGCCGCGGTCGTTGCGGGCGTTGCCCTCGCCGCCTGCGACAGCACGCAGGCGGAGCATGCCACCCCGGACGCCTATGCCTATCCGGGGACGGTGCTCTGGTTCACGGCGGACCATCCGACGGTGCGGGAACCCGGCGATGTCGTGGACGTGGGGCGGGAACCGGAGTCACTGCCTCCCTTCGTCCTCGATTTCGACCCCGACGGACTGCGATATGCAGATGGGCAAGTCGGTGAGGCGGCCTGCCTGTTACCCGGCAGTGAATTCGCCCTGAGGCTGGACCCGTCCCTTGATCTCGCCCAACCCATGGACTATCGCCGCAAGAGCCTTGCCTTCTGGGTTCGACCAGAGGCCCTGACCACGGAACCAACGCCGATCTTCACGGCAATCCATGGCCCGAACGCCGGGATGCAGATTACCGTGGACGTGGAGAACACCACCCTCCATGCCTGGGACGATAACCGCAACTGGCACCAGACCATCAGCCAGGGCGCCCTGACCGAAAACGATTGGACGCACCTGGCGCTGACCCTGAACGCCGCTCATGTCGACGCAGCCCGGGACGGTTTAAGGTTCTACGTGGATGGGCACTCCGGCGAGCCGGCAACTGCGAAGATAATCATGGACCAGCAGGGCCGCCTGGTCTTTCATGCCCATGGCGACGCTGCAGTCTGCTTCGACGAAGTCGCCCTCTACATGGACGCCCTGACCGGCGAGTCGGTGCGCGACCTCTATCGTTACGGACTCGATCACTAGGACACGCCGGCCTTCATGGAACGCCAGGCCCGGGACCAGGCCTGGGAGATCTGCAAGCCATCATAGTCGTCCAGGGCGACGCTGATGGCGTGAATCAAAGCCTGGGCCGCCTCGGCATCAAGGTCAATTTCCAGCGCCCGGCAATAGCGCGCCAGCGCAAGACAGGCATCACTCAACGCATCATCCGGGGCTTCCCGCTGTTCCGCCGGCCCGAGACTTTCCAGCACCAGGGCCTGTTCCAGGCGCTCAACCTCAAGCTCCACTGCCAGCAAACGCTGTCGCACGTCTTCAGCGGATACTCCCGGCGTGACCTCCCAGCCACGCAGTGCCTCCCGGGCAGAGCGCATGGGCCGCAGCACGTCTCGCTGAAATGCCTCGGTACTCTGCACCAGAGCCCTGATGGCCGGCGCCGTCGGCGCGCCATGATGCGTCGCACTGAGCCAGAGCAGGGTCAGCAGCGCCGTGACGCTGACCCCGAGCCGATCCTGCAACTGCAACAGTTGCCGTGCCGCACCGGGCTGCTGGTAATAGCCGACGATACCTTGCCAGGCGGCCTCTCGATCCATGGTCATCGCACGCTCCCGTCCATGAGTATCATCATTGCCTCGTTGATCTTCTGCAGCGTGGCGGTCTCGCCGCCGCGGTCCGGATGGTGCCTCTGTACCAGACGTCGATACTGCCGCTTTATCGCGGCGGCATCGACGTTGGAACCAAGCCCCAGCACCTCCAGGGCCGCGCCTCGCCGGTCATCGGGTGTAGACAGGCGGCGCCAGAAATCGGAGATCATGGCCTCCACCTGGGCAGCATCCACACCGTCCATGTTGGCAAGATCCAGATAGTAGGCCCGCATGGGATCGGCTGCAGCAGGGACTGATGCCTCTGCCGGTCCATCGTCGCCTGGCGGAGCCAGAAGGCGTACACGTAGGCAGTGCACCTCTACCCCTTCACCGGTTTGCCGACGCAGATCCTCGTCCAGCCGGTAGAGACGATGAAAGAGGAGAAAGTGCGAGCGGAACAGGCATTCCGGATCGGCGAGATTCATTCGCTCATAGCCTGGAGCCTCAGCCTCATGCAGTGCCCGCAGCAACTCCCACTCACTGAGGCCTGCCGGGTGGCGGCGCAGCACTGCGAGAATTTGGCCCGCGGAATCGACGGCTGTGATCCCATTCCAGGTCTGCATGGTTCCAGTGTCATCCCCCACGCTTGGCCGTTGCAACCGCGACCATAGTAGACTGCGGGACCCCGGCCCATCGAGGCCGTGCCCGACTGTGACAGAGCCCCGATGACCGCAGGCCGCAACGCCACAATACTTCAGGTCGCCGTTCCCTGCCCCATTCCCGGAACGTTCGACTACCGAGCACCCGCTGACTTCACCGGCACGGTGGCCCCGGGTCAGCGCGTGCAGGTGCCTTTCGGTCGCCGGCAGGTCGTTGGCGTGCTGGTCGGGTGCAGCGACACCAGCGCCCTGCCGGAGAACAAGCTGCGGCGGGCAACAGCTATCCTCGACGAGTCGCCCCTGCTCAGCGCGGACGTACTGGAACTGGCCCGCTGGGCTGCAGATTACTATCACCATCCCATCGGGGAAGTATTCGCGACCCTGCTCCCCACCGCATTGCGCCAGGGCAAACCGGCCCGGCGGCGCCCCCCGGAGGCCTGGCGTCTCACGGAAGCCGGGCGCGCCATCTCCATTGCATCCCTGGGCCGCCGCGCACCACGACAGGCTGCGTTGCTGGAGCAGGCGGCGGATGCTGCAGCCGAGGGGGTCACTGCGGAGACCCTGCGAGATACCGGCGGCGACTGGCGCACGGCGCTCAATGCGCTGGTGGAAAAAGGGCTGCTGGAGGCCTGTCCGCCGCCCCGGACCCGACCGACTCCGGAGAGACCGTCGCTCAACGAAGAGCAGCAAGCCGCCTGCGATGCACTGATGGATATGGTGGAGTCCCATGGCGTCGCCCTGCTGGATGGTGTCACCGGCAGTGGCAAGACCGAGGTGTACCTGCGCGTCATCGCCGATGTGCTGCAACGCGACCGTCAGGTGCTGGTACTGGTACCGGAGATCGGGCTGACGCCGCAGTTGGTTCGGCGGTTCCGCCAGCGCCTGCCCGGCCGTCTGGTCAGCCTGCATTCCGGGCTGTCCGACGGTGAGCGGCTGGACGCCTGGCTGGCCGCGGCAACCGGCGAGGCGGACGTGATCGTCGGTACGCGTTCGGCGCTGTTCACCCCACTGGCCCGGCCGGGTCTGCTGGTGATCGACGAGGAACATGATCTTTCTTTCAAGCAGCAGGACGGCTTTCGCTACCATGCCCGGGATCTGGCCGTGGTGCGGGCGCGGCGACTGGGCGTTCCCGTGGTGCTGGGCTCTGCGACCCCAGCCATGGAAAGCCTGCATAACGCGGAGCGGGGCCGTTATCAGCACCTGCGCCTGACCCGGCGGGCCGGCGTCGCCCAGCCGCCCACAGTCCATCTGCTCGATCTACGCGGACAACGGCTCACCGCCGGGCTGTCGGAACCCCTGATCGCCCGCATGCGCAAGAACCTGGAGGAAGGCGGACAGAGCCTGCTGTTCCTCAACCGACGGGGCTACGCACCGGTACTGCTTTGCCACGACTGCGGCTGGGTGGCTGAATGTCCACGCTGCGACGCCCGGCTGACCTGGCACCAGGCGGCGAACCGCTTACGCTGCCATCATTGCGGCCATGAAACCATGGTTCACCGGCAATGCGGCGACTGCGGCAGCATTGACCTGCGCCCCATCGGCCAGGGCACCGAGCAGCTCGAACAAACCCTGGAGTCCCTGTTTCCCGACGTGCCCATCGCCCGGATCGATCGCGACAGCACCCGCCGCAAGGGCGCCATGGAGCACCTTCTGGCCCGGGCCCGCAGCGGCGAGGCCCGCATCCTGCTCGGCACCCAGATGCTGGCCAAGGGCCATCACCTGCCGGACGTGAGCCTGGTGGGCCTGCTGGATTGCGATCAGGGGCTGTTCGGCACGGATTTCCACGGCTCGGAGCGCATGGCGCAGCTCATCACCCAGGTGTCCGGCCGGGCCGGACGCGCCCAGCGGCCGGGTGAGGTACTGCTGCAGACCCACCATCCGGAACACCCGTTGCTGCAACTGCTGCTGCGGGATGGCTACCCGGCCTTTGCCCGGGCCTGTATGGAAGAGCGCGCAGCGGCGCTGCTGCCGCCATTCAGCCACCTGGCCCTGTTGCGAGCAGAAGCGGTGCAGCCTGAGGCACCCAGGCAGTTCCTGCAGGCGGCCCGGGAGCTGGCGGCCAGCGTGGCGGCGCGCGAGGTCGGCATCATGGGGCCGGTCCCCGCACCCATGGAGCGGCGGGCCGGTCGCTACCGCGCACAGCTGCTGCTCCAGTGCCGCACCCGCAAGCCCTTGCACATCACCCTGTCGCGGCTTGGCGAGGCACTGCAGACGCTGTCTGCGGCGCGCCGGGTCCGGTGGTCGCTGGATGTGGACCCGCAGGAAATGATCTGAGCGCCGGCCGGCCTCGCGGCCTTGCAACGTCACTGCGACCACGGATAATACGCGGGACTTCCACGCAACATCGCCCCCGGCGACCACCGGCAATACCAGGCCATGGGAACTCCATGAAAGAACAGATTCGCGCGCTGATCGAACAGGCCCTGCAGCGGTTACAGGCCGACGGCACCATTCCAGAGGAAGTGTCCATCCCCATCCAGGTGGAGCGCACCAAGGATCGCCGCCATGGCGACTTTGCGCTCAATACCGCCATGATGCTGGCCAAGCCGGCCCGACGAAAACCGCGGGAGATCGCCGAAGCGCTGGTGGCCGCCATGCCGACGGACGCGGCCATCCACCGCTACGAGATCGCCGGGCCCGGATTCATCAATGTGTTTCTCAGCCGGGAGGCTGCATTCCTGCCAGTCAGCAATGCGCTGGCCAAGGCCAACGACTATGGCCGTGTCGAGCGGGAGAGCGGCAACCGGATTCTGCTGGAGTACGTCTCGGCGAACCCCACCGGGCCGCTGCACGTCGGCCATGGCCGCGGGGCCGCTTTTGGCAGCGCGCTGGCCAACCTGCTGCTGGCCGCTGGGCACAGCGTGCAACAGGAGTACTACGTCAATGACGCCGGCCGGCAGATGGACATCCTGGCGGCCAGCGTATGGTTGCGTTACCTGGAACTGCAGGGCGAGGAAATCCGTATTCCGGACAATGCCTACCGTGGCGAATACGTGCGTGACATCGCCCGCGACCTGCAGCAGCGCGACGGCGATCGGCACCTGCACCCAGCGGCAATCGTACTCTGCGAGATGCCGCTGGACGGCTCCGAAGGCGGTGACAAGGAAAACTACATCGACACGGTGATCGAGCGCTGCAAGACCGTGCTCGGCGCGGCGGCCTACGAAGAGGTCTTCAAGCTGGCGCTGGATACCGTGCTGGACGATATCCGTGACGATCTGGCCGGCTTCGGCGTACATCATGATGTGTGGTTCTCGGAGCGCTCCCTCACCGGCTCCAGTGCCATTGAACACGCCCTGGACATCCTTGACCGGAGCGACCACCTCTACGAGGCGGATGGCGCCATCTGGTTCCGCTCCAGCAGCCTTGGCGACGAGAAGGATCGCGTGGTCCGCCGTGACAACGGGGTGACCACCTACTTCGCCTCGGATATTGCCTATCATCTCAACAAGTTCGAGCGCGGTTTCGACCAGTGCATCGACATCCTCGGTGCCGACCATCACGGCTATATCGGACGGCTAAAGGCCTCGCTGGAAGCGTTGGGACGTGATCCAGCGGGGCTGGACATCCGCCTGGTGCAGTTCGCCATCCTGTATCGCGGAACAGAGCGGATGCAGATGTCCACCCGCTCTGGCCAGTTTGTCACCCTGCGGGAGTTGCGCGACGAGGTGGGTACCGACGCGGCGCGGTTCTTCTACGTGCTGCGCAAACCGGAACAGCACCTGGACTTCGACCTGGAACTCGCCAAATCCCAGTCGGCGGACAACCCGGTGTACTACATCCAGTACGCCCATGCGCGCATCTGCAGCGTGATGCGGCAACTGGAAGAGAAATCCCTGAGCCATGATCTGAACAATGGCCTGGCTCACCTGACGCTGCTCACCGAAGAGCACGAGCAGGTGCTGGTGGATTCCATTGGCCAGTATCCGGAGCTGGTGGCCAACGCCGCCCAGGCCCGGGAGCCGCATCAGCTCGCCCACTATCTGCGCGACCTTGCCAACGCCGTCCACACCTATTACAACGCGCACCAGTTCCTGGTGGAGGACGCGGCGCTGCGGGATGCCAGGCTGTGCCTGGTGCTAGCCGCCAGGCAGGTGATCCGCAACGGACTCGGTATACTGGGCGTCACCGCGCCCGAGGCAATGTAGGCTTGATCGTTCATGGCAGCTAGACGCAAACAGACCCAGGCGCAGCCACGCAGGAAAGCTCCATCCGGCGGCGCGCCCGGCTGGGTATGGATGCTGGGCGGGTTTCTACCAGGCCTGTTTCTGGCCGGCCTGGTGCATCTGCATCATGAGCGACAGACGCACATGACCGCCGAACCCACCAGCCGCAGCGCGAGCGAACCCAGCACCGCGGCGGCACCGGAGGGTAGCGAACAGCGGCCGCGCTTCGAGTTCTACAAGTTGCTCTCGGAAATGGAGGTCGTGGTCCCCGACGACGATCCTGCAGCCGCGCCGGGCGATACCACCACCGCACGCATCGAGGCGGCGCCACCGCCAACAGCGCCACCCAGCGCCTCGAGCCCCACGCCGAGTCCGCCGGCGAGCGCGCCGGCTGACGATCCCGCCCGCTACGTGGTGCAGGCAGGATCGTTCCGCAACCACGGCGACGCCGACCGCCTCAAGGCACGCCTGGCACTGCTCGGCGTGGAAGCCGAAATCCAGAGCGTGCGCATCGAAGGTGGCGACACCTTTCACCGAGTGCGCATCGGGCCCATGAGTGACCGGCAGCGGGTCGAGGACGTCCGCCGTCGGCTGCAGGAAGAGCAGGTGGAAAGCATCCTCCTGCGCCTGCAGGGCTAAATCAGAGCGAGCGCAGGTTGCCGTCCTTGAACATGGCCTGCTTGAGGCGATAAAGCGCCGAGATATCCTCGTCGCCATGCCCCTGGGCCATCAGCCGTTCGTAGTGCTTGAGAGTCATCTCGATGATGGGCAGGGCCACGCCCTGTTCAGCGGCCATGGCCTTGCAGATGGACAGATCCTTGTGGTGCAGCGCGAGCTTGAAGCCCGGCTCGAACACCCCCTCCACCATGGTCTTGCCCCGGCGCTGCAGGAACCAGTTGCCCGCTGCGCCGCCGGCCACCACATCGATCACCTGCTCCATATCGAGCCCGGACGCCTGACCAAAGGCCAGTGCCTCGGTGACCGCCTGGTTCACCCCGGCCGCCATGATCTGATTGACGGCCTTGGTGGCCTGGCCAGCACCGCTCTCCCCCATCAGGGTGGCGGACTTGCCCATGGCATCGAACATGGGAGCCAGCGAATCGAATGCCGCCGCGTCGCCGCCCACCATGAACACCAGTTGACCGTTGTCGGCGCCCTCCTTGCCGCCGGACACGGGCGCGTCAAGAAAGGCAGCACCCCTGGCCTGAACCCGCTTGGCCGCCTCCCGGGCGGTATCCACAGCAATGGTCGAGCAGTCCACAACCACCTTGCCGGCCGCCAGGGCCGGCAGCAACTGGTCGATCACCGCCAGGACGTCTTCATCCCGGGAGACACAGGTGAACACCACGTCCACCGCCCGGGCCAGCGCTTCCGGGCTCGCCGCCACGTCCACGCCCAGCTCGGCACCCAGCTCCCGGGCCACTTCGGGTGAGCGATTCCAGACCGCGCCCAGCAAATCGGCCCCATGAAGATTGCGCGCCATGCCGACGCCCATGGCGCCGAGTCCGATTAATCCCGCTTTCATAAATCCTCCAGATAAGTGTAGCCGTCGAGGCCGGCTTCCAGGGTTTCCAGAAACTGTTGCCGTTCCTGGTCGGAGAGGTCGGCCGCCTGGACCTTGCGCCGGTAATCCTCGAGCAAGCGCTCGCGGTCGAATTCCACGTAGCGCAAAACCGATTCGACGGTATCGCCGCGGCGGGCCCCGCTCAGGTGATACCCCCCGTCGGTGAGGGTGACATTGACCGAGTCCGTATCGCCGAACAGGTTGTGCATGTCGCCCAGGATTTCCTGGTAGGCACCCACCAGGAAGATCCCCAGCAGATACGGTTCACCCGGCCGGAAGGGTGGCAGAGGGAGCGTGCTCTCGACACCGTCGCCGTCCACGTAGAGGTGGATGCAGCCGTCGGAGTCGCAGGTCAGGTCCTGTAGTGTGGCCCGGCTGCTGGGACGCTCGTCCAGCCGGCCCAGCGGCAGTATGGGGAACACCTGGTCGATGGCCCAGACATCGGGCATGGACTGGAAGACCGACAGGTTGCAGAACACCTTGTCGGCAAGCTTTTCGTTGAGTTCGTCGATGACTTCCCGGTGGGGGCGCGCCGTCCCGTCGAGCAACGGCAGAATACGCCGGCAGACCGCCTGGTAGAGTTGCTCCGCCAGCGCCCGCTGAGGCAGGTCGAGCACGCCGTGGGTATACATGCTCTGGGCTTCCTGCAGCACATGCAGGGCGTCGTGATAGCGCTCCAGGGGCTGGCGGTCATCCGCATCCTGCAGGTTACGCCAGAGATCGTGAAGGATCTGCGGGGCATCATCCGCCGGTGCCGCGATGTCGGTCTCTTCACCGGGCGTGTCATGGTCGATGATATTGGTAAGCAGCACGGCATGGTGTGCGGTCAGCGCCCGACCGGACTCGGAAATCACGTCGGGGTGCGGCAGGTCATATTCCTCGCAGATCTCCCACAGCGTGTGCACCACGTTATGGGCGTATTCCTCGACGCTGTAATTGATCGAGCAGTAACTGCGGGAGCGCGTGCCTTCGTAGTCGACGCCCAGGCCCCCGCCCACGTCCACGGTACGCAGCGGGGCGCCGAGGGTGCGCAGTTCGGCGTAATAGCGGGCCGCCTCGCGCATGCCGCGGCGGATATCCCGCACGTTGGGGATCTGTGAACCCAGGTGGAAGTGCAGCAGCTCCAGGCAATCCAGCATGTCCACTGCCCGCAGCCGCTCGACCACGGCGAGGGCCTGCACGGCGGTGAGGCCGAACTTCGACTTCTCACCGCCGGTGTTCTGCCATTTGCCGGCACCGATGGAGGCCAGGCGGATCCGCATGCCCAGCCGGGGGCGCACGCCCATGGTTCTGGCCTCGTCGATGACCAGCTCCAGTTCCGAGCGTTTTTCGATGACCAGATGGACGCGCAGGCCCAGCCGCTCGCCGAGCAGGGCCAGGCGGATGTACTCGCCATCCTTGTAGCCGTTGCAGATCACCACACTGCCGGGCGGTGCCAGCGCCAGCACCGCCATGAGCTCCGGCTTGCTACCCGCCTCCAGCCCGACACGGTCGCCGCCGCGGCGCAGGATCTCCTCCACCACGCGACGCTGCTGATTGACCTTGATGGGATAGACGGCGGTATAACGGCCGCGATAGCCATCATCCGCCATGGCGGAGCCGAAGGCCTCGCAGAGGGTGTCGACCCGGTCATGCAGGATGTCGGTGAACCGCACCAGGACGGGCAGGCTCAATCCCGCGGCTCGTGCCTCATCGGCAATGGCCTGCAGTTCGATGGCCGGCGTGTCGGAACGACGGTCCGGGCGCACAACCACCCGGCCCGCCTCGCCGATATCAAAATAGCCGCCGCCCCAATGGGCAACGTTGTAGAGTCTGCGCGCCTGCGCAATGCTCCAGTCTGTAGTCATCCCGGGCCGCTCTCCTGGGCGCCAACAAGGGCGCATAGGTTACCGCCCTTGCCGGGATGAAGGCCATGCCCGCTACACTCGGGCCACAAACCAGACCGATTGCACTCTATTGGTGCATTGCCGGGGAATGTCGTGGCGGACTGGTTGGTTCCGTGGGATGCATTACAAGCTGACCGCAACCCTTACATCACCCCCTGGCTTTCGGGATAATCGCGCCGAATCCATTCAACGCAGACATGGTTGGTGATCGTGGACGACAAACACTGGTTTACCGAGGACTATCCGGAGGCGGGGACCGCGTTCTCGTTGCGCATCCGCGCCAAGCTTCATGAAGAGCAGACGCCGTTCCAGAAGCTTGAGATCTACGAAACCGAACACTGGGGCAACCTGATGGTGCTGGATGGCTGCGTGATGCTGACCAGCCGGGACAACTTCACCTATCACGAGATGATGGCCCACCCCGTGCTGTTCACTCACCCGGATCCGAAGCAGGTTGTGATCATCGGCGGTGGCGACTGCGGCATGCTGCGTGAAGTGCTCAAGCACAAGGCCGTCGAGCGATGCGTGCAAGTGGATATCGACGAACGGGTCACGCGCGCATCCGAACGCTTCTTTCCCGAACTGTGCAGCGCCAACGATGACCCGCGGGCGAAGTTACTGTTCGCGGACGGGCTGGACTACATGCGCCGACTGGAGCCCGGCTCCGTGGACGTGGTGATCGTGGACAGCACCGATCCGGTGGGGCCTGCGGAAGGTCTGTTCGGCACGAAATTCATGGCCGATGTCTGGCGCGCTCTCGGTGACGACGGGCTGATGGTGCAACAGAGCGAGTCACCCATACTGCATCTGGATACGTTGCTCGCTGACGTCTACACCGCCATGCGCGGCGGCGGCTTCACGCAGGTCAGATCCCTACAGTTCCCGGTGGTGGGCTACCCCTCGGGCTGGTGGTCGGCCACCATGGCCGGCAAGGGCGACGTGGACCTGACGGCTTTCCGGGAGACCGACGCCGCGGCGAAGCCATTCGCCACCGAGTACTACAACGCCGCCATGCATCGCGCCGCCCTTGCAATTCCGGAGTTCTGCAAGAAACTCATGGCCGACAGGTCGGGCTGACTACTCAGCCCGACGATTTCAGGCGATCCAGGCGCAGCCGCTGGCGACCATCGAAGAGCCGGCGACTGCCCACGAGGACCGCCACCACCGTCCCAAAGCCGGTACCGACGGTGATCAGAAACATGACCAGGATCTGATACTTCACGGCCAGCGCAGGGGCCGTGCCGGCCAGGATCTGGCCGGTCATCATGCCCGGCAGGCTTACCACCCCCGCCGCCGCCATGGCGTTGATGGTGGGAATCATGCCGCTGCGCATGGCGTCCCGGCGAATGTCCGCCACCGCGGCGCGCCAATCCATCCCCAGCATCAGACGACCCTCGATGACCTGGCGCTGGCGCCAGGCACCGTCGGTCAAGCGGTCCATCCCCAGGGCCACGCCGGTCATGGTGTTGCCCAGCATCATGCCCAGCAGGGGGATTGCGTACTGGGGCGTGTACCACGGCTCGGGACCGATGATAAAGGCCAGGGCGAGGACCGTCACGGTGAAGGAGGACAAAAACATGGACACCGTGCCGATGCCGAACGCCCAACCCCCGACCAGCCGGTGCTTCTGCCGCGACATAACCTCGTAGCCAGCAATCAAGAGCATGACCGTGGCCATGAGCGCCACCCAGGGCAAGGACGCCACCGCGAACAGCGCTTCCAGCACAAAGGCGATGATCGCGAGCTGAATCACTGTGCGCAAACCGGCGACAAGCAGATCCTTCCCCAGCCCGAGTCGCCCCAGGTGGGTCACCCCGGCAAGTGCGACGACCAGGGACGCGCCGATGGACAGCTGCCACCAGGACAACTCGATCACGCCACCCTGCATGGAATCTCCCGGAGCGCTTCGCCACGAATCGTGAAGTGTCGATGAGCCACTCTTTCGATCTGCGCCGGATCATGAGCGACCCACAGTACGGGAATGCCCATACGTCCGGCATAATCCCGCAACCAGGTCTCGACGCGGCGCGTGGTATCTCCGTCCAGATTGGCGGTGGGCTCGTCGAGCAGCAGGGCCCGGGGCATCAAGGAAAGCGCTCGCAGCACGGCGAGGCGTTGCTTCTCCCCGGATGAGAGCCTAGACACCTCCCAGGCGAGTACCGAATCCGACAGGCCGAAACCATCCAGACTGCCAGGCAAGGGTTCGACGAAATGGGCAGCGACTGTCTCGGCCCACCAGGCGCTCTCGGCTGGCACAAGCATGACCCAGCCGCGCCAATGATGGGCCGCAACCCCGGATTGCCGGTCATGGCCGATAAGCGCATCACCTCCGTGGGCCTCCAGATCGGCCACCGCTCTCAACAGGCGACTCTTGCCGGAGCCGGACGGGCCGGAGAGGCAGACGATCTCGCC
The DNA here is from genome assembly GCF_024170285.1 of Natronocella acetinitrilica. NCBI lineage: Bacteria > Pseudomonadati > Pseudomonadota > Gammaproteobacteria > Chromatiales > Ectothiorhodospiraceae > Natronocella > Natronocella acetinitrilica. Next base: position 59,484 of record NZ_JALJXV010000011.1, on the reverse strand, counting down.
GGGCTGAACGGTAAGGGACACTTTCCGCAGCGGCCCAACCGTCAGGTCCTCAATCACGAGTGCGTCCATGGCCGATCAATCTACCGACTTTGGATTCTGAAGTCAGTGCTTGACGCAATAACAAACCGGGCGCCATGAAGGCGCCCGGTTTCTTACTACAAATGACGGTTTCGACCTACTTTGAAGCCTTGCCGTCGAACTCCGGATAGGCTTCCATGCCGCACTCGAGGATGTCGAGACCTTCGACTTCTTCTTCCTCACTCACGCGGATACCCATCGCGGACTTGAGAATCGCCCAGACAATGAAGCTGGTGATGAAGACCCAGCCGAAGATGGCGCCGAGGCCGATAATCTGGACAAAGAAACTGGCGTCGCTGTTCCACAGCAGCACCGCCATGACACCCCAGATACCGCAGGTGCCGTGGACAGAGATCGCACCGACGGGATCATCGATCTTCAGCTTGTCGAGACCGATGATGGAGAACACCACGATCACGCCACCGATGGCGCCGATTATGACGGCCATCAACTGGGACGGGACATCAGGACCGGCAGTGATGGACACCAGGCCGGCCAGCGCGCCGTTGAGGATGAAGGTCAGGTCGGCCTTACCGAACATGGCCTTGGAGAGAATCATCGCGGCGATCAGACCAGCCGCGGCGGCCAGGTTGGTGTTGGTGAACACCAGGGCCACGGCGTTGGCGGACTCTACGTCGGACACCTTCAGCTCGGAACCACCGTTGAAGCCGAACCAGCCCAGCCAGAGAATGAACGTACCGAGCGTCGCCAGCGGCAGGTTGGCGCCGGGAATGGCGCGCACTTCACCATCCTTGCCGTACTTGCCCTTACGCGGCCCGAGCAGGATGACACCAGCCAGTGCAGCGGCCGCGCCGGCCATGTGCACGATGCCGGAACCGGCATAGTCGGAATAGCCCAGGGCATCCAGCCAGCCTTCACCCCAGGACCAATAGCCCTGGACGGGATAGATGACACCGGTCAGCACGATGGCGAACACCAGGAAGCTCCACAGCTTCATGCGCTCGGCGACAGCACCAGAGACGATGGACATGGCGGTTGCCACAAACACCACCTGGAAGAAGAAATCGGAGGTGTTGGAGTAGTAGATGTCACCATCGCTACCCAGCACTTCGGAAACGCTGTTATCCAGGTCGAGGCCGAAGCTCAGCCCGGGGATAACGCCATTCGGACCACCGCCGTACATGACCTGGTAGCCGAAGAACAGGTACATGATGCAGGCGACGGAATACAGGGAAATGTTCTTGGTCAGGATTTCGGTCGTGTTCTTGGAGCGCACCAGGCCGGATTCCAGCATGGTGAAGCCCGCAGCCATCCACATCACAAGAGCACCGGAAATCAGGAAGTAGAACGTATCCAGCGCGTATGCGATTTCAATTGCTTGATCCATCTTCTTTTCCTCGTCAGAAATCAGGGAGCCAGATCAAAGAGCGTCCTTGTCGGTCTCGCCGGTGCGAATACGAATCGCCTTCTCAAGTTCGAAGACGAAGATCTTGCCGTCGCCGATCTTGCCGGTGTTGGCGGCCTTGGTGATTGCCTCGATAACGCTGTCCACCAGGTCATCGGTAATGGCAACCTCCAGCTTCACCTTCGGCAGGAAGTCGACGACGTACTCGGCGCCACGGTAGAGTTCGGTGTGACCCTTCTGACGCCCGAAGCCCTTTACTTCCGTCACGGTGATACCCTGCACACCGATTTCCGAAAGGGCTTCACGCACGTCGTCCAGCTTGAAAGGCTTGATGATCGCGGTGATGAGTTTCATGCCCAGTGTCTCCCTGATGCGTTTTTGCCGCTGCGCGGCATCGGAACATGCCCTCCGGACTTCCGGAGCGGTTGATTGCAGGCCGGGATGGCGGCGGAATTTCGGCAACGGCTACCGTTCCGTGGTCGCTGCCTGCCGGATCGGCCGCCAGGCCGACGCTCCGACACCCGACTTGACAGCGGTGAGAGCATTTCCCGTGCCATTTGTTGTGAGCCCTTGTAAAACGTGGTGTTATTGGCCGAAGAGAGCCGACGACGCACCGCAGCAATCACGGATACGCACCGAATTAGTGCAAAATGCGCTTTCTTGGTGCAGACACAGACCGATTTCGAGAGGAGGGAATGCACCATGCTGGACCCCAAGACACTCGATGAGCTCAGCCGGAAGTTCAGCGAAAACCTGCCATCCGGCCTGCGCGAATTTCAGCGCGAGGTAGAACAGAACATGCGGGCCGCCATGCAGAGCACCTTCCATCGCATGGAACTGGTCACCCGTGAGGAGTTCGACGCCCAGTCAAAGGTGCTGGCCCGCACCCGCGCCCAGCTGGAAGCACTGGAAGAGCGGGTTAGCGCACTGGAAGCGCTGGTCAAGGAATCCGAGTAAACAGCAGCAATACACCCAGGGAAGGGTCACATGACAATTGCCATTGCCTACGGCAGGGCCGGGATCGGCGTTGATGCGCCATTGGTAACGGTGGAAGTCCACCTGGCCAACGGCCTGCCGGCTTTCTCCATGGTGGGGCTACCGGAAACGGCGGTAAGAGAGAGCCGCGACCGTGTCCGTAGCGCCATCGTCAATAGCGGCTTCGACTTTCCGCGCAAGAAGATCACCGTGAATCTGGCTCCTGCGGACCTGCCCAAGGACGGCGGCCGCTTCGACCTGCCCATTGCCATCGGCGTACTGGCCGCGTCAGGGCAATTACCGTCTGAACAGCTCCCGCACTGGGAATTCGCCGGGGAACTCGCCCTCACCGGCGCCCTGCGTGCCGTGTCCGGCGTGTTGCCGCTGGCAGTCCAGACCCGCCGGGCCGGCCGCCGGGTGATGGTGCCCAGCGAGAACGGTGGCGAGGCGGCCCTGGCTCATCCCGGTGAGAGCTTCGGCGCGGATACACTGAACGCGGTCACCGCCCATCTCCGTGATGACGCACCACTAACCCCGTCCGAGCCCCTTACCCCGTCAGAAACCCTGTCCGTTGCCGACCTCTCGGCGGTGAAGGGGCAGGCGCGGGCAAGGCGCGCGCTGGAAGTTGCCGCCACGGGTTGCCATTCACTGCTGCTGGTCGGGCCACCCGGCACCGGCAAGAGCATGCTGGCGTCACGATTGCCCGGCATCCTGCCGCCCATGACCGAAGATGAGCGCCTGGCCTCCGCCGCCGTGCGGTCACTGGCCCGGGCCGGCTTCTCCGCAAGCGACTGGAATCACCGCCCTTTCCGCGCCCCGCATCATTCGGCATCGCCGGTGGCCCTGGCGGGCGGTGGTAGCCGTCCGCGCCCGGGAGAAATTTCCCTGGCCCACAACGGCGTGCTGTTTCTCGATGAACTGCCGGAATTCAGCCGCCACGCCCTGGAGATCCTGCGCGAGCCGCTGGAGACAGGCCATGTCACCGTCTCCCGGGCAGCGGCCCAGGTTGAGTATCCGGCCCGCTTCCAGCTAGTCACCGCCATGAATCCCTGCCCCTGCGGTCACCTGGGCGATCCGGTCAAGGACTGTTCCTGCAGCCCGGACCAGATCGCTCGCTACCGTGGACGCATCTCGGGACCCCTGCTTGACCGCATCGACCTGCAGGTGGAAGTGCCGCGCCTGCGGCCGGAAGAATTGCAGGATGAAGCGCCCGGCGAAAGCAGCGATGTGGTGCGGGACCGCGTACTGGCCGCCCGCGAACGGCGCCTGGCGGAGAGCGGTTGTGCCAGCGCCGCCATTGCCGCCGACGCCATTGAGGCCGCCTGCGGGCTGGGTGCCACCGAACGGCGCTTTCTCACGGAAGCGCTGCACCGGCTGGGGCTCTCCGCCCGGGGCTATCATCGCGTGCTGCGGGTGGCCCGGACCATTGCAGACCTGGCGGGAGACGATCGCGTGACCGTGGGTCAACTCGGTGAGGCTCTGGGCTATCGGCGGGTACTGAACGAATAGCAGAGGGGCAATGGTCAGCGTTGGTTTGGTGCGTTACGGCCTTTGGCCTAACGCACCCTACGGGAGGCCGTGCAAATTGCTTGGCCGGCATGATGGGCGGGCTGCGGGCACGGCTGAATGTAGGGTGCGTTAGCGCTTGCGCGTAACGCACCGCGACCTCAGCTAGGCCGCTCCGGTCTTCTGTTTGGTAACAAGCATGCCTTCCCGGATGATGAAGTCCCGCACGGTCTCGAGGCCCTCACCGGTCTTGAGGTTGGTAAAGACGAACGGCCGGTCGCCGCGCATCTTGCGGCTGTCGCGGTCCATGACTTCCAGCGACGCGCCGACGCCATCCGCCAGATCGATCTTGTTGATCACCAGCAGGTCCGACCGGGTGATCCCGGGGCCGCCCTTGCGCGGGATCTTGTCGCCGGCGCAGACGTCGATCACGTAGATCGTCAGGTCGGAGAGTTCCGGGCTGAAGGTCGCCGACAGGTTGTCGCCACCGCTTTCCACGAACACCACGTCGAGCCCGGGAAAGCGCTGGTTGAGATCGGCCACCGCGGCCAGGTTCATGGACGCGTCCTCGCGGATGGCGGTATGCGGGCAGCCGCCGGTTTCCACACCGACGATGCGATCCGGCTCCAGCGCCCCGCGACGGGTGAGAAACTCGGCATCTTCCCGGGTGTAGATGTCATTGGTCACCACGGCGATGTTGTAGTCATCACGCATGGACTTGCATAGCGCCTCCAGCAGCGCCGTCTTCCCCGAACCCACCGGGCCGCCGATACCCACACGCAGGGACTGGCTGTCGCTCATGGCTGTCTCCTTCATCAAGTGCGCGGTCAACTGCGAAACAATCGTGAATACTGGGTCTCATGCAGGCTGCTGGCGATGGCGAGGCCCGGGGCGCTGCCGCCGATGGCCTCATCCTCCAGGGCCAGGCCCACATCCGCGGCGGTGCCCACCGGCCCTGCCAGATCCTGCAAAAGGCGCTGCCCGGCGGTCTGCCCCAGAGGCACCAGCTTGACCGCCGCAGCGACCTGATTGTCGCACCAGCTCCACAGGTAGGCTTCGGCCCCCTCGCGAAGGGGAATCTGCCAACGCGCCAGTGCCAGGGCGAACAGGGGCGCCCAGGCGGCCAGCCGTTCATTGCGCCATGGCTCCGCGTCCTCCAGACCCAGGTCGGCCAGTAACGTGGCCAGCGCGCGGCCCAGGTGGTGATCCTCGGCGGCCAGTTCCGCAGTCTCGCGGCTGGCACGCAACCACGCGCTATAGCGCATGACCGCGCCTGTGTCGTCAACCAGCCAGGCCTCGTGCAGGCGGGCAAGCAGTGGCACATCGACCCGCGAAAGGGTGTGTCGGAGCTGCCCCTCGAGCCAGTCACGCACGGCGTCGGCAGAGGGAATCCACCCCGCCTCCACCGCCGCTTCCAGGCCACCGGAATAGCTGTAGGCGCCAATGGGCAGCGTCGGACTCAGCAGCTGCCAGAGCCGCCGCCGGGCCAGACCGGCCTGGTCAGTGGTGATGGCCGTGTTCATGGGAACCGTGATCGTGGTCGTGTGCATGGGAATGACCGCCACCGTAGGCGCCGGCCTCGGGCTCGAAGGGTGCCTCTTCGCAAACCACCGCCAGGCCGAGCCCCTGGACCATGGCATCCAGCACATGGTCATGCCGGTAGCGGGCGAAGCCATCCCCCACCTGCAGGGGCACATGCCGATTGCCCAGGTGATAGCAGACCCGGGCCAGCTGACGGGCATCGGCGCTGCGAACCGTGCTGACAGATTCCTCGGCAGCTTCTACCCGGATCAATCTGCCGCATTCGGCCCGCAGGCAGTCGCCATCCCGCAGGATGTGGCCGCGATCAAGGAAGACACCCACCTCGGTACCATCGGTCAGGCGGGTCCGGAATCGGCTTTTCTGGCGGAGATCGAAGGGCAGGCACAGCACCCCATCGACCCGTTCCGCAGCAGCAACACGCTCCACCAGTCGTAACATCATCCACCCTCAGAACAGGAAATAGCGCTGCGCCAGAGGCAGTTCCTTCGCCGGTTCACAGGTCAGTAATTCGCCATCTGCGTGCACCGCGTAGGTTTCCGGATCCACCTCCATGGTGGGCTGCCAGTTGTTAAGTATCATGTCCTTCTTGCCGATGCTGCGACAGTTCTTCACCGCGACCAGGCGGCGTTCGAGCTTTGCCTGCTGGGCCAGACCGGCATCCAGTGATGCCTGGGAGACGAAGCTCACACAGGTCTCGGTCATGGCCCGGCCGTAGGCACCGAACATCGGGCGGTAGTGCACCGGCTGCGGGGTGGGAATCGAGGCATTGGGATCCCCCATGGGCGCACAGGCAATGAAGCCGCCCTTGATGATCAGCGCCGGCTTGACGCCGAAGAACGCCGGATTCCACAGGCACAGATCGGCCAGCTTGCCGGGCTCCACCGACCCCACCTCGTGGCTGATGCCGTGGGCGATGGCCGGGTTGATGGTGTACTTGGCCACGTAGCGGCGGGCGCGGTAGTTATCGTTGCGGTCACTGTCCTGCGCCAGGGGGCCGCGCTGCATTTTCATCTTGTGGGCGGTCTGCCAGGTGCGGATCAGGTTCTCCCCGACCCGGCCCATGGCCTGGGAATCCGACGAGATCACCGAGAACGCCCCCAGGTCGTGAAGAATATCCTCGGCGGCGATGGTCTCCCGGCGGATGCGGGACTCGGCAAAGGCCACATCCTCGGGGATGCGCGGGTCCAGGTGGTGGCAGACCATGAGCATGTCCAGATGCTCATCAATGGTGTTCACCGTGAATGGCCGCGTCGGGTTGGTGCTGGAGGGCAGCACATTCGGCTCGCCACAGGCCTTGATGATGTCCGGCGCATGGCCGCCACCGGCCCCTTCCGTGTGATAGGTATGGATGGTCCGGCCCTTGAAGGCGGCCAGGCTGTCCTCGACGAAGCCGGACTCGTTCAGAGTGTCGGTGTGGATGCAGACCTGCACGTCGTATTCCTCGGCGACGCCGAGGGCACAATCGATGGCCGCCGGGGTGGTGCCCCAGTCCTCGTGCAGTTTCAGGCCCAGGGCACCAGCCTCGATCTGCTCCTGCAAGGCACCAGGCAGGCTGGCGTTGCCCTTCCCGAGAAAGCCCAGATTCATGGGAAAGCCTTCCGCCGCCTGGAGCATCCGGTGGATATTCCAGGGGCCCGGGGTGCAGGTGGTGGCATTGCTACCGGTAGCCGGGCCGGTGCCGCCACCGAGCATGGTGGTCACACCCGAGGTCAACGCCTCCTCGATCTGCTGCGGGCAGATGAAATGGATATGGGCATCGATACCACCGGCGGTCACGATCTTGCCCTCGGCGGCGATAGCCTCCGTGCCCGGCCCCACCACGATATCCACGCCGGCCTGGGTATCCGGATTGCCAGCCTTGCCGATGGCATGAATGCGTCCGTTCTTCACACCGATGTCGGCCTTCACGATTCCCCAGTGATCGAGAATCAGCGCATTAGTGATCACCAGGTCCACCACCTCGTTGGCGAGGCGCTGGCTCTGACCCATGCCGTCGCGGATGACCTTGCCACCGCCGAACTTCACCTCGTCGCCATAGACGGTGTGATCCCGCTCGACTTCGATCACCAGGTTGGTATCACCGAGGCGCAGCCTGTCACCCGTGGTGGGGCCGAACATGTCGGCGTAGGCCCTGCGCGAGATCCTGTTGCTCATGCCGAACCCCCTTTCAGTGGACCCATCACACGACCCTTGAATCCGTAGACCGCCCGTTCGCCCGCATAGGCCACCAGCTGCACGGTGCGCGCCTGGCCCGGTTCGAAGCGCACGGCGGTGCCAGCCGGGATATCGAGACGAAATCCCAGCGCCTGCTCACGGTCGAACTGCAGGGCGTCGTTCACCTCGAAGAAATGGTAGTGGGATCCCACCTGTATGGGGCGGTCGCCGCTGTTGGTCACGGACACGGTGACCGTGTCCCGGCCTTCGTTCAGCGTGATCTCGCCGTCCGCCGGCAGCACTTCTCCTGGAATCATGGCTGCACCTCCTATCGAATCGGCTCATGCACGGTGACGAGCTTGACCCCGTCGGGAAAGGTCGCCTCCACCTGGACCTCGGGAATCATCTCGGCAACTCCGTCCATGACGTCCTCCCGGGTGAGTACCTCGGCACCGGCGCTCATCAGCTCGGCCACGCTGCGCCCGTCCCGGGCACCCTCGAGGATGGCGGCAGAGATCAGCGCCATGGCCTCCGGGTAGTTGAGCTTGAGCCCCCGGGCCTTGCGCCGCTCGGCGAGCAGTGCCGCAGTGAACAGGAGCAGCTTGTCTTTCTCCCGTGGTGTGAGTTCCATCGGTCAGGTCCTCCAGATTCTCGGTGGGCAGGCGGGTCGCCCCAGAACGGGCTCCCGCAGCAGCGTCCAGGCGCGTTCGAGCAGTGCCCGCACCGGCTCTGCGCCCGGGCCAAGGCAGCGCAGCACTAATAAATCGTCGAGTCGTGTCACTCCCAGGCGCAGCGTATCGGCACCGTCCAGGTTTTCCCGGAGTTGTTGTTCCAGACCAGGCGGCGCGGGCGTGGCCACCAACGTGCCGATCACCGTGCGCCCCCCAAGACCCCAGGGTGCTGTCAGCAGTCTGTCGCCGGCATCGAGCCGCAGACGCTCATGCAGGCAAATGACACCATCCCGGAAGACGCGGAGATCCTGCAGGCAGGCGCCGCTGGCATAGTGATCGCCGCTACCGGGGCGCCCAAGGCAGACCACGTCCCAGGCGCACAGCCGGGCCTCGCCGACCAGATCAAAGCGATTGCGCAGGTTGACGTCGCAGCCACCGTGCAGAATGGTCTCGGCGGGCAGAAACTCCAGCGCACCGCCATCGGCAACCGTGAAGTGCTGATCCTGCTCGGCACGATGGCCGCCGCTGCGGTAGAACTTGGCGGCAGCCGGAGTCGTCAGCACGGCATGGGCGCCAGCAGCCACATCCACGTCAAGCAACAGCCGGTCTCCGCCAACCACGCCCCCTGGCGGGTGAATCACATAGCTATGGCAGGGTTCGCCCTCGGGGTGGAAGCTGCGCTGCACCAGCAGCGGCCCTTCGTGGTAACGATGAGCCAGCACGGTGCGGTCGCGACGCCGCGCGTATTTCAGCCGCAGACGCGCCAGCCAGCCGCCGGCTTCAACGACGTCGGGAACAGCCGCCGCCATGGGGCGGCCTAGACCAGCAGGACCAGATAGACCGCACTCGCCGCCAGCAAAGCCAGACCGGCGGTGCGGGACACCGATGCCTGCGCCATTCGCCGCTCTGCGAATCGCCAGGCCGTGACGCCCGCCGCCAGTAGCATGCCAGAGGCGATCACGAATCCGGCACCGAACAGGTTGCCGGAAAGCCCCACGGCCATTTCGGCACCGTGGGCATGACCATGGAAAACGGCAAACAGGCCCGCAAGCACACCGGCCGCCGCCACGGGCAGCTGTCGCTTGACCAGTATCAGCAGCCCCACCAGGGCCAGCGAGCCGACGATGCCGAACTCGATGATCGGCAGCGAGGCAGAGCCGAGACCCAGCACGAATCCAATCACCAGGGCCGTGATGAAGCCCGCCGGAATCAACCAGAAGGTGCGGCGGTCCGCCTGCTGTGCGGCCCAGAGACCGACGCCGAGCATGGCGAGAAGATGGTCCAGACCCAACAGAGGATGCAGGAAGCCCGCGCCGAAGCCACCGTGAGCGTGGGGGTGGGGATGGGCGAGCACCAACGCCGGCACGGCCAGCAGCGTCAAGGCCGCGATGATTGACAGCACGATCCGTTTCACGGGGTAACCTCCATTGCGAAGCCGGCTATTCGAGTGTTGCTGCGAAGCGCCTGCATGGTGCGTGCCACGCCAGGGGCATGCCCAACCCGCGCCCGCAGCCATCCGCACGCGTGCCGCGCGAATCTCCGCAGCGCAGATATACCCTGGGCCTGACCGCCTTCCCGCGTTGCATGTTCGTCGAGCGATCTGACGCACTATAACGGTGCAATCGCACCAATATTGCACCGAGCCTGCGCGGCCGCGTTCGCTTCAGGAAGCCTTCATCTGAAAGGCATGGGCTGCCCGCAATACGGTTGCGTCCTCCCAATGCCGGCCGATCAGCATCATTCCGATCGGCAGACCGTCGGACATGCCCGCCGGCACGCTCATCGCCGGATGACCGGTAACATCGAATGGCGCAGTGTTGTAGAGGTTACCCAGGGCGCTGGCCATGATCGTTGGTAGCGATCGATCGGCCGGCTTGCGCATGGCCTTCATCGGTGTCGTGGGGAGTACCAGCAAGTCGACATCCCGCAGGGCCTCGTCGTAGCCCGCCTGGAGACGCCGCCCCAGATTCTGGGCCTTGGCGTAGTAGTGGCGATTGTAGCAAGTCGACATGTAGTGTCCGGCCAGCACCGTGGCCTTGACTGTCTGGCTGAAGTCGCGGCCACGGGCCCGGCGTGCGCGGCCGAAGAAATCGATCAGGTCCGTTGAATAGTGGCCGCGGGCATTGGTGCCGTAGGCGTCCCCCCAGACCATGAGCTCCGTGGCGCCTTCGTTGGCAATGGCAACCCAGAGCACCAATCCGTCAGCGTGCATCGGCACGGAGACTTCGGAAACGCTGGCGCCGGCCTTCTCCAGCACCGATGCGGCCTGGCGCACGCCGTCGTCCACGTCGGCCTCGCTCATATCCGGGATGGCAAAGCCCTCGCGCAATAGCCCAACACGCAGTCCGGACAGGCTGTCTCCCAGCGAGGTCAGGTAGTCGTCAGTGCGCACGTCATACTGGCGCGGATCCAGCCCGTCGGGGCCGGCGATGACTTGTAGCATCCGTGCACAATCCTCGGCGCTGCGGGCCATGGGGCCCGTGTGATCCAGGGTTCGCTCGATGGGGAATATCCCCGTGTAGGGCACCAGACCCTTGGTCGGCTTGAGCCCATAGCAGCCGCTCCAGGAAGACGGCATCCGGATTGACCCGCCCTGATCGCCACCCAGCGCCATGTCCACCTCGCCGGTGACGACCACCACAGCACTGCCGTTGGACGATGAGCCCGCCATGTGATCGGGGTTGTGGGGGTTCTCGGGCTGCGGCTCCGGGTAGCCGGTGCAACCGCCGCCGTCGAAGCAGAAGGCCGGAACGGCAGTCTTGCCGATGATGTGGGCACCCGCATCGAGCAGGCGGGTCACCACCGTCGCATCCTCCCGGGGAACGTATCCTTCAAGGATGGGAGAACCATTGAGCATGGGAATGCCTGCGACCAGGACATTATCCTTGATGCCAACGGTGCACCCGGCCAGTGGTCCGCTGTCGGCCCCGGGAATCGAGCATTTCCAGGCCCAGCCGTTATTCGGGTTCTCCTCTCCCACCGGTCGATAGCCGACACTTGCTCTCGGGTACTTCACCGGGAGCAGTTCGTCGGCATACTCGTCAATGCGGGCATAGATGCCGAGACCGGCGGCAACGGCGGCTTCGTACTCCACCAGTTCCTGAGGCGACAAGTCAAAGCCGTACTCGTCGGAAATGGCCTTCAGCGTGGACGGACCGGGTGGCTTCACCGACATGTTGTTCTCCTTAAGTGTTTGCGACCGCACGAAATCTGACCTTGCCTGTCTTCAGGTGCGCCTCCAGCGACTGAAAGCCGCCGGCGCTGCGGAATTCCGTGAGCAGGAAATGGGCTAACGGTGCCTCGATGCGATGACGCATGGCGCGACGCAGGGACCGGGCGCCATACTTGCGATCAAACCCCTCCCTGGCGATGTGGGCCCGCACCGATGGCTCCAGCTGCAACTCCACGCTGTGCTTGCGCAGACGGCGATTGAGGCGAACCAGTTCCAGGTCCACCAGTTGCTCCACCACGTCCCCGTGAATCCAGTTGAATACGGTGATGGTGTCGATACGGTTGACGAATTCGGGCACGAAACGGCGCAGCAGTTCCCGCTCCATCATCTGGTAGAGTTTGTCGCGGCGGCGGCGCGCAGGCATCGGGAACAGCTTGCCCGGGAAGCGCTCGCGACGCTCCTCGAAACTCTGAAGGCGGCGCGCACCCAGGTTGCTGGTCATGAACACCAGGGCGTTGCGGAAACTGTAGGTGCGCTCCCCGGAGGCGACGGTGAGCATGCCGTTGTCGAACACGTTGAGGAGCGCCTGGACGACTTCGTCCGAGGCCTTTTCCAGTTCATCGAATAGTACGATACCCGGCTTGCCCAGGCTGCCCTCGATCAGTTCCTGATTGAGAATGGTGGTGCCTTCCTTGCTGCCCACATAGCCGGGCGGCGCCCCGGTCAGAGCGGCGGCGTAGTGTTCCTGGGACAGGGTGTTCATGTCCACTCGGCAGAAGGCGTCAGCGTCACCGTGCAGTGCCCGGGCCACGGCGCGGACCAGTTCCGTCTTGCCAACGCCGGTGGGGCCGAGGAACAGGGCTGTATGCAGCGGCCGGCGCGGATCGGCGATATCGGCGCGGACGATATGCAGCATGCGCTCCACGGCATCCACGGCCTCGTCCTGGCCGAGAATTTCACCGCGAACGGCGCGCATGATAGCGTTGACATCGAAGCGATAGCGGCTCTCGATGGTATTGGGTTCCGGGACTTCGGCAGGCAGCAGTTCGCCGGCGTTGTCCTCCGCCAGGCGTTGTTGTTCCAGCCGTTTACGACTGGTTTCGTCCAGCATGTCGTTCAGAAAGGGCATGCAGTTGCTCCACGATAGCAGCGGCGGCCGGATCCGCAGACCCGACCGCCGCGATCAAGGCCCGGGCCGTTACTCGGCCGCCTCTTCCTCCTTGGCGTCGTAGGGCAGGTCCTTCACCGGCGCGCTGGCAACACCGGCTTTCTTGCGGGTGATCTTCTCCACGTCGGCCCGCGCCTTTTCGGCATCGTTGACCCAGGTGCGGTAGAACTCGAACGGGCACTCCGCCAGACCCTGGGAACCGTCACCGGAATCGTGCATGCCGGTGTAGCCGCGATGCAGCAGTTTGAACAGGTGGTTCTGCGACTGATCGTTGGCACGGGCATCGCGAATGGCTGACACCGAGAACTGGGCGTACTGCACGCCGTTCTCCTCGGTACCGCACTCACCGAGAGTACGACCGTCGAAGCCGATCAGCGCAGAATGGCCGAAGTAGCTGTAGACACCGTCGAAGCCGGAGGCGTTGGCCACGGCCACGTAGGTGTTGTTGGCCCAGGCCATGCACTTGGACATGTTGATCTGCTGCTCCTTGGCCGGGTACATGTAGCCCTGGCAGCGGACGATGAGCTCGGCGCCCTTCATGGCGCAGTCGCGCCAGATTTCCGGGTAGTTGCCGTCATCACAGATGATCAGGCTGACCTTCAGGCCCTTGGGCCCTTCGGTCACGTAGGTGTTGTCGCCGGGATACCAGCCCTCGATGGGGCACCAGGGAATGCACTTGCGGTACTTCTGAACAACTTCACCCTTGTTGTTCATCAGAATCAGGGTGTTGTAGGGCGCCTTGTTGGGGTGATCCTCATGGCGCTCGCCGGTCAGCGAGAACACGCCCCAGACGTTGGCCTTGCGGCAGGCACGGGCGAAGATCTCGGTCTCGTCACCGGGAACGGTGGCGGCCGTGGCGTACATCTCGTCCGGGTCGTACATGATCCCCATTGTGCTGTACTCGGGGAAGACGATCAGATCCAGGCCGGGCAGACCAACCTTGATGCCCTCGATCATGTCAGCGATCTTCTGGGCGTTGTCGAGCACCTCGGCCTTGCTGTGGAGCCGCGGCATCTTGTAGTTGACGACCGCTACACCCACCGTGTCCTTGCTGCTGGAAATGTCACCGTGACGCATGATTGAACTCCTCTCTCTTCACTAAGCACTCGTGGTGTCCGGGGCACGTCGCCCCATTGCCTCGCGATGCCGGGCGGGAGCCCGACGCTCTAGAACGTGAGGTACTCATCCTGGATTTCATCGGTGAGTTCCTCACCCGTACCGGAAACTGCGACTCGGCCCTTGTCGAGCACAATGAACTGGTTCGATGCACGCCGGGCAAAGCGCACGTTCTGCTCAACAAGAAGGATGGTGATGCCCATCTCCCGGTTGAGCCTGACGATCACATCCTCGATTTGCTTGACGATGTTCGGCTGGATGCCCTCGGTGGGCTCGTCGAGCAGCAGCACCTTCGGGCCCATTGCCAGGGCGCGGGCAATGGCCAGTTGCTGCTGCTGGCCGCCGGACAGGTCGCCACCCCGGCGATTCAGAAACTCCTTGAGAATGGGGAACAGCTCGTAGATGAAATCGGGGATGCCCCGCTTGCCATCAGTCCGGGCGTAGGTGCCCATGACGATGTTCTCCCGCACCGTAAAGCGCGGAATGATCTCCCGGCCCTGGGGGATATAGCCGATACCCAGCTTGCTGCGGGCGTGGGTCGGCATACTGCCGAGGTTCTCGCCGTCGAAGCTGAGATTGCCGGCAATGCCATCGGTCAAGCCCATGATGGTGCGCAGCAATGTCGTCTTGCCGACACCGTTACGGCCGAGAATGCTGGCGAAGGCACCTTTCTCGATGCGAAAGCCGACATCCTGGATGATCGGGCTCTTGCCGTAATACGAAAACAGACCAGTCGCCTCAAGCATCGTCGTGCCCTCCATCGCCGAGGTAGGCGGCACGGACGGCCGGATCGTTTTCCACCTCCTGAATGCTGCCCTGGGCCAGCAGGCTGCCCTGGTCCATCACCGTCACCGTCTCGGCGATCTGGCGGACAAAGCCCATGTCATGCTCAACCACGATCATGGTGTGGCTGCCTTTCAGGGAGTTGAAGATCTCGCCAGTCTTCTCCGTCTCCTGGATGGTCATGCCTGCGGTGGGCTCATCCATGAGGATCAAGCGTGCGTCCTGCATCAGCAGCATGGCGATCTCCAGCCACTGCATCTGCCCATGGGACAGGTTGCCGGCCTTGGTATGGATGTGCTCCCTGAGCTCGACCAGTTCCAGCACCTCCTTCAGCCGCCCCTGCACACGGGTACGGAACACCGTCAGCGAGGCCAGCACGCCTGGTTTGTGGGAGCGAGCGAGTTCGAGATTCTCGATGACGCTGAGCTCCCTGAAGATCGCCGGCGTCTGGAACTTGCGGCCGATACCGGACCGGGCCCGCTTGAATTCCTGCAGATGGGTGATGTCTTTACCGTCGAAAATGATCTGCCCGCCGGTGGGCTCCGTCTTGCCGCATATCAGGTCCAGCGTGGTGGACTTTCCTGCACCGTTGGGGCCGAGCAGGCAGCGGAGTTCACCGTGCTCCAGGGCGAGATCCAGGCCATCCACGGCGCGCAGGCCACCGAACTGCACCGATAGGCCCTTCAATTCAAGATGCGCCATGTCAGCGGCCTCCCTTCTCGGTGGATTCGGAACCGATGGGCCGGCCGCCCTGCAAGGACTCACGACGTTCTGCGGTGGCCTTGCCGTAGAAGCTCACGATGCGGTCCATCGCAGACTGGAACAGGCCAAACAGACCCTTGGGCATGAGCAGGACGACGAGGATGAAAGCGGCGCCCAGGAAGAGGGTCCAGCCATCGACGAAGAGGTCGGACAGTCGCCCTTCCAGCATATTGACGATGATGCCGCCCAACGCCGCCGCAACCAGGGATTCCCGGCCACCCACGGCACACCAGATGACAATGGCAAGACTGAAGGGCACGCCCATGTAGGTGGGTGCCGCGAATTCCAGCACCAGGACGTAGAGCATTCCCGCCCAGCCGGCAATGGCTGCCGACATGCAGAACGCCAGCGTCTCGTAACGGGCCACGTCGTAGCCGAAGAAGCGGACTCGTGACGGATCTTCCTTGATGGCCCGCAGGACCAGGCCCACCTTGCTGCGCACCAGCGCGATGCAAAGCGCCAGCGCGGCGATCAGGCAAGCTGCCACGAAGTAGTAGAAATCAAGGCTGTAGCCGTCCGCGGTCCAGCCGAAGAGCTCAAGGGGTGCGAGGCCCGTGATGCCGTTGAATCCCCCGGTGTAACGCTGCTCCTCGATGAAAACCAACTGGATCGCCACCAGGAAAGCCAGGGTGATGATGGCCACGAATACGCCGGTGATACGGCCACGGAACATGAAGATGCCCATGACCGCAGCCACGAATACTGGAACCAGAAGTCCGGCCAGGATGGTTACCGCGACGGAATCGAACGGCGCCCAGAACCAGGGTAGCGACTCCACGTTGGTCCAACCCATGAAGTCCGGCATGCCATCGGGATTATTGACGCTGGCCTTGAGCTTCAGGTGCATGGCCATGATGTACGCGCCCAGGCCAAAGGTGGCAGCCTGGCCGAGATTGAGTATGCCGGCGTAACCCCAGGACAGTGCCAGCGCCATGGCCACCATGCCCAGCGCCAGATAGCGGGCAAAGGTGTTCAGTTCGAAGCCATCGAAATCCAGCGCCCACGGCACCGCAATCAGGATGAGGATGGCGAACAGGCCGTAGCCGATACAGTCGAATGCGAAATTCCTGTTCATGCTTCCCCCTCAGCGCCGGACCTTGTCCGGGAACAGGCCCTGAGGCCGGAACCGGATGAGAATGATGATCGCCACCAGCACCGCTACCCGGCCCATGGTGTCGTTGAGCAGGAACGAGAACAGTGCCGTGGCCTCGCCTACCAGCCCGGAGGCGATGGCCGTGCCGAGCAGGCTACCGACGCCACCGACAATGACGACCAGGAAGGCGTCCACCACCAGGTAGGTACCCATGGTGGGCGTCACGCTGACCAACGGCGTGACGAGAGCACCGGCGATGCCGGCCAGCCCCGCACCATAGGCGAAGGTCAGGGCATAGACATGATCTGCCCGGATGCCGTAGCACTGGGAGATTTCCTTGTTCTGGATGACGGCACGCAATTTGGTGCCGAACTCGGTTCGGGTCAGCAGATACCAGGTACCCACCAGAATCGCGATGGAGAAAAACACCACGAAGATTCGATAGTTGGACATCACCACGCCGCCGAGCACCACATTCCCGTCGAGGATCGTGGGACGGCCGACATAGCGCGAATCCGAGCCGACGCCCATGCGGATCAACTGCTGGAGCACGATGCCAATGCCCCAGGTGGCAAGAATAGTGTCCAGGGGCCTGTGATACAGCCATTGCACCACCCCCCGCTCCACCACCAGGCCGACCAGGCCCACCATCAGGAAGACCAGTGGCAGCGAGACCAGAATGCTGAAGCCGAAATAGGTCTGCAGCAGCCAGGCGCTGTAGGCGCCCAGCATCACGAATTCGCCGTGGGCCAGGTTGATGACACCCATGGCCCCGTAAATGATTGCAAGCCCCAGTGCCACCATCAGCAGGATTGACGCCATGCTGAGGCCGGCGAAGGCCTGGTTGAAGAATGCATCCATCGGCAAGCACCCCTGGTGCCAGGCGGTCCCGACGCCCTCCCGGTCGGGACCGCACTGTATGGTCAGCTACGGACGAGTCCTTCGCCGGTGCAGTCCTGGCCCTCGTAGGCCCAATAGGGCAAGGGTTCGACCCGGTCGTCGGACTGGACCACGACCTCGGCCTGGCCATTGCTCTGCCACTGGGCGATCTTCGGCCAGAGGTGCGTATGCAGGTTCTCGTCGATGAGAATTTCACCCTGGGGCGCCATGGTGGTGAGACCAACCGCCGCATCACGGATGCTGATGGGGTTGATATCGCTGGGATCGAGCCGCTCCAGGGCTGCCTTGAACTGGTAGACCTGGAAGTAGGCCGCCTCGCTGACGAAGTGAGTCACCTGATCGCTGCCGTACTTGGCGAGATACGCTTCAACGAATGCTTCGTTCTCCGCCGACTCATGGCCCATGAAGTAAGGCGCCGACGAGAAGTGACCCGCTGCCGCCTCACCCCCGATGGCCTTCACCTCCACCTCGGAGCGCGTGAGACTCGCTACTGGCAGCTGCTCGGGATCAAATCCGGCGGCATGGAACTGTCGCTGGAACGCCACGTCGGAGTCACCCACCAGAGTGCAGAAGATGACGTCCGGGTCCAGTGAGCGAATGCGGTTGATCACCGAGCTGAAGTCGGAATGCCCCATGGGCACATACTCTTCGTGCACCGGTTCACCACCGATACGATCCAGGATGATCTTGCAGACGTTGTTTTCTTCCCGCGGATACACATAATTGTTGCCGATGAGGTAGAAGCGGCCGCCGAAATTCTCCTTCAACCAGGGCACGAAATCCTGCTGCTGCTGGTTGGGCACGGCACCGCCATACATGACGTTGCGGGAGCACTCACGTCCCTCGTACAGCGTCGGATACCAATAGAGATTGTTGCGGCCTTCCACCACCGGCAATACCGCCTGACGACTGGCGGAGGTGTAAGAGCCGAACACGCTGACGCAACGGTCGCGAATAACCAGGCGCCGCGCACGGTCGGCGAAAGTGGCCGGATCGGAGGCCGGGTCTTCCACATAGGGGCGCATGCCATGCACACCACCGGCATCGTTGATTTCCTCGATGGCCATCATGGCGGCGTCATGCAGTGTGCTTTCCACAACGGCTACTGCGCCGGTGAGAGAAAACAGCACACCAACAGGAATCTCGCCACCCTGTGCCCAGGGCTGATGGTTCTTGATCCAGATACCGGGGAATCCGGCCACACCGACCGCCCCAGTGGCAGCCACTCCCTTCAAAAAATTGCGTCTTTTCATTGCCCGCCTCCAGTGATCCAAACGCCTGGCGTTCATCGCAGCGGCGAATCCGCCAGGACTTCTTCTGAAACAAAAAAGGCCCCTTAGCTGACGAATGAATTCGCCGAACCAAGGGGCCTCTCTGCCCGTTTTTACGAGAAACATCGCAGTTGATGCTCTCGCTGAATAACACTTAAAGCACAAAAAAAATCTTATCGCAACAACAAAAATCAAAGAAAATATACGGCGCTCTTTTTCTTAATTCTCGGACAAAAGAAAACTGCTTCCGCACAAAAATTGCGCAAAAGAAATCATGCTGCATTCACATGGTGCAGCGGCAGATTCCGGAAGCGGGATTACACCTGAAACGTGTGTGATCTGCTTCACTCTGAGTGTACGGCGCCGTTGCCATACGGTGGTGGAACACGCGTGGTTCCACCCGGATAAACACCTGCTACGTGGTTTGGTCCCCAGGCCGCCATGCGGCTGCGAACTTGAACCAACGCTACCGGTGATCTGCCTCTGTCAGCGTTAAACGCTTCGCATTGTCGCCATTCGAATCCTCCCATCCAGGCGATGGCATCAGGACTTAGCGCTACGAATATCGAGACGTCCCAAGGGCGCCTCAACCTCTTCCCCTTTACTGCTTATATTGCCGAGTATTCCATCCGCGTTAATGATTGCCTGGGCGATCTCCGCAGTCGTTGTTCGCTTCGACATCGCCTGGGAACGAATTGTGCGGTAGGCCTCCTCTTCGCTGATTTTATGCAGGCGCATCAGAATGAATTTCGCCTGACTGATCTTTTGCGTGTTCTCGACCTTGGACTTCAATTTGCTTATCGTTTTTTCTACGCAGCGGAACTCATGCCAGATTCGCCGTGCCATGACCATGCTGCTCAGCACGCCATAGGCCCGCAGGGGCTTGGTCACCACCGCGTCCACACGCAGTTCCAGCAGGTTCTGCAATACCGACGGATTCTCATAGCCGGCAATGCCAATCAACGTGGGCCGGCTGGTCGCGCCACCATCAAACAGGTGGCGCAGCCCGCGAGACGGTGTTTCGTTCACTTCCACGAACACCACATCCGCACAATCAGGGACGGACTGCGGCAAAGGCCAGATCGCCTCCGCCCGGCAACCGATGCGGGTCACCTGCTGCAACAGCTCTTCAGCGTGGCTGTCACGAGGATGCATCACGAGCACGCGCAGCGCCCGAAGGTCCTTTATGATGCTGCTTGTTGCCATCGCATTAGCCTGGTCATAAGGTGATCAGACCTTCCCTGGGCGGCATAAGCCGAATACTCCAGTCGTTCAGTGCCGGCGTCACCAGATAGGGATCCGGCTTGATCGCGCGGCCCACTTCCATCTCCACCACGTATTCGCCCAGATCGTCGACGCGACCGATGCGGGACTGGAGATAGGTGTGGTTGTTGTCGGGGTCGATCTTGACGCGCCCCTGGGGTGCGTCGAAATCGGCACCCTGCAGCGCGCTGCGCAGCCGGTCCGTGTCCATGGACCCGGTGGCGCGCAGGGCATTGGCGAACATGTGCGCCTGGAAGTACGCCGCCTCGCAGCAACTGGTCACATCGTCAAGCGTGCCGAAGCGACGCTGGTAGCGTTCGAGAAAGCGGCGGTTGGCCTCACTCTGGATGTTGCGGAAGTAAGGCGCCGCAGTGATATGACCGGCGGCCGCCTCGGGGCCCATCTCCGCCACTTCGGCTTCGTTTGTGGTGAGACTGGCAATTGGAACACGCTTGCCGTCGCCGCCAGTGCGCAAATAGGCTCGATAGAGATTGATGGTGCCGGTACCGACCACCGTTGAGAAAATCACGTCAGGCGCCTGGGCGCGGACGTCCTCGAGGATCTTGTCAAAGTCGTGCGGCCCGGCCTCCAGCGTTACGTAGCGCTCACCGACAACCTCGCCGCCGCCCTGGCGAACGACGTTGCGCATGACCCGGTTCGACTCCCTGGGGTAGATGTAGTCGGAGCCGACGAAATAGAAGCGGCTGCCGAAATTCTCCATCAGATAACTGGCCAGGGGCACGCTGTTCTGGTTTGGTGCAGCGCCGCCGTAGATAACGTTGGCGGAATACTCGAACCCCTCGTATAGAGTCGGGTAGAAGAACAGTGCGTTCCGTCGCTCGATGACAGGCAACACTTCTTTGCGGCTCGATGACATGTAGCAGCCGAAGATCACATTGACGTCATCCTCGGTGAGCAGGTGCTCGGCGAGTTCACCATAGCGTGCAACGACGGAGCCCGGATCATAGATCACCGGCTCGATCTCCCGACCGTGCACACCGCCGCCCTCGTTGATCTCCTCGATGGCAAGCAGGGCGCCATTGAGTTGAGACTTCTCGATGACTGCGGTGACGCCGGTCTGCGAGAAAAGCACGCCGACCCGCCAGGCATTCTCGGACGAACTGTTGCGCCCCATGGTCGTGTCTGCCTCCGACAAACGAAAAAAGCTCCCCGGACCCCGCCAACCTTGGCTGGCGGTATCACAGGGAGCTGCTCTGCTCCGCGACGGGGTTCGACACCGAACCCCTATGGTTCATCCAAGATCGACCTGTGCGGTACGAATGTCAAGCAGCGCCGTTGCTGCACCGCACCCATACGGAAGCGTCTAGAACTCCGTACTGATGGTGAATGCGAACTGCTCACCATCGCCGCCTTCGCGCCTCGACAGGTCGTTATCGCCATAGCTCACGCTGAAATCCAGCCCGGCGTAGCTCACACCGACACCAAGCAACCAGTACGTGAAATCGGTGGCGTCGGAATCATCGAAATCGACGTATGCCAACTCGGCGAATGCGAAGGTGTTGAACGGCATGCTGTAGCCAGAGCCCAGGATGTACTCCAGGTACTCGCCGTCATCGAGCTCGTAGAGCACGGTAAAGCCGGTATCCAGATCGCCGAAACTGTAACCGACGCCTGCGTAAAGCTCGGTAAATTCGGCGCGCCCCCCTGCCGCCGGGAAGAAGAAGTGCGACACCCCGAGGTCGAGGCTAAGTGCGTCGGTCACATCAAAGCCGTAACCACCATAGACCTCCATTTCGAGATAGCTCGGATCCTCCTTGCCACCGAAGAGGCTCAGGTTGGCGTTGCCAAGGTAGAAACCCGACTCATGCTCGATTTCAAAGCCGCCGAATATGGCGGGCCGTCCACCCGTTTCACTCTGCCCCTGAAAGATGTCGTTGGATGTGACGCCGAAATCCCCACCCCAGGAAAAACCGTATCCGAGTTCGTTCGCGGATACGGCGGAAGTCGCGACCAGCACGCTGGCGGACGCGACTACGGCAAGGGTCTTTTTCATCAATGTAGCCTCTGGATAAAGACATCGTGATGGTGTTCGCCGCCAGACACGCAACTCGGGCGATCAAGCCGGAGCCCGCGTGCAGCTTGGAGCCATCTACCGATTAGCAGTGTTCGTACCAAAGATGGTGCGGCGCGCAAGACCCTGTGGAAACAGGGCTCGCCACAGCTCCGGCTGCGCCGGCCAGAGAAGAAATGCAACCAAATGGTGCAAACGCACCAGGGCGGAGCCGTATTCAAACCAAAAAAAGGGCCGCATACGCGGCCCTTATGGTACCTACCGGGGAAACCTGCTGATCAGGTCTCCTCTTCCTCACCGGCATCCACGTCACTTTCCTCAAGCATGTAGATGACCGCGTTACGCACTTCCTGATCGCTCAGGCTGGAGTCACCGCCTCGGGCGGGCATCCCGCGAATGCCGTTGATGGCGTTATGGACAAGTTCATCGAGCCCCTTGTCGTCGAAAAGAGCCTGCCAGACGCTGTTATCTCCCGTGGAGGGAGCAGCGTCCATGCGGCCTTCGGCGTGACAGGCCATACAGACCGACTCATTGATATCAGACCCGGTGCGTACGACGTCGTCATCGGCGTCGTCGTCATCTCCCGAATCATCACTGGCCATCTGTACCGGCATGGCCTCCCCATCCTGGCGTACGGCACTTGCGGGCCGCAGGTTGCGCTCAAGACGCTCGCGTTGCAGTTCAGCACGGCCCTGTTCCGTCGACCGGTCGAAAGAACCGGCAAACAGGGCAAGGGCCAACAGGATGACGGCCAGAACCGTCAATCCGATCATGACCCCGATAAAGGTTCGCATGAAAGCCGTATCGTCCTGGGTACTCACTCTGACCCCCGTCTCAACGCTGTTTCGGTGAGGGCGCACGAAGCCCGCCGCCTCGGCACAAACAGCTCGGGAGTATAGCGGCAAAGCCCGTAGCGGGAAAGCAGAGCCCATGGACGTGCAAGCGGGGAGCCGGTATCATGCGCAGCCTGCATGATGCAACGCGCCCGTAGCTCAGTTGGATAGAGTGTCGGCCTCCGAAGCCGAAGGTCGCAGGTTCGAATCCTGCCGGGCGCGCCATAGACCGCGCGGTCCCATAGCGGACCGCCCCCGTGACGGGGGCACTCCTCGGATACCGTCAGAAGTTGTAGCCAACCCCTACGGTGTAGGCCCAGGCGCCGTCGTCGAAGGCGTCGTCGGCGTCGCTGCTGCTGTTGAAGAACCACTGATACTCGACCCGTGCGAGCAAGTAGGTTTTCTGCTGCACGTAATACTTGATACCCGTTTCCAGGCCGGCGAAAGCACTATCCTTGACGCCATCGCCATAAATGGCACCGAGGCTGGCGCCGAGGAAAGGCCGCAGGCGGTTGAAGGCGAAGTGGTAATCCACGTAGCCACGGGTTGCGCCATTCCAGAAGTCGTCGGTGACGCTCTCGCCCTCGATACTCGCGTAATTGACGCTTTGGCGAAGACCAAGCACCAGCGGCTCGGTCAGGTGCCAGCCCAGATCGGCTACCAGTCCGAAACTTCCGCTATCGAACTTCTTGTCACTGCTACCACTTCCAGAGATCGAGAACTCCCTGTCGCCCTGAACGGGGCCGAATTGACTACTGCCGGTTTGTTGCGCGATCGCGGTGATCGGCAGCACGCAGGCAGCGCATAAAGCGAGACCGACAAATTTCTTCATTTCAAACCTCTTCAATCATAAAAAATAAATAATGAGACAGATGCAGAAACCCTATTTACGAAAAATTGCCTTCTGCATTCTGACATCCCTTCCAGATGTTTTTTAAAGCCTGCAACTTCCCTTGATCGTGTCCCAGCGCGTCGGGAAATCCTCCAAGCGGATCCACAACATCGCAAACCCGATTTCGAAAATCCTGATCGACACCTGGTTTCGCGTCTGTGCGCGGCCACACCGACGAAGGGATGAACAAACCAGGGTATGCGGCAGACCGTACAGAGCACCGCCGGAATTACGCGTACTGTCTTCTTTGATCAACCGGTTTTCGGTGGATATCAGAGAAGCATTACCAAAAGGTTTGGATTAATGAATAGCATCGTTTATCTGGTTGGCGCCGTTGTCATTGTCCTTTTCATTCTGGGCGTGATCGGTCTGCGATAACTCTTACTACACAAACTCGTCCGACTGGAGCGCCAGCCGGGTCAAGGAGCAACACAATGAACAATCGAAACGGAGCCCGCCTGAAGCAGGCGGTTCTTTTATTCCCCATGCTCCTATTGGGGCTGTTTCTGTTAAGCGCGTGCGCATCGACCCCGGTAGCCCCGACCGCATCACTTGACGAAGCGCGGGAGGCGATAGCGCGTGCCGAGCAGTCGGACGGACGGCAGTATGCCAGCAGCGAGCTTGACGACGCCATGCAGAAGCTGCAGAGGGCAGAACAGGCCGTTAGCCAGGAGGACATGGTCGAGGCCGAGCGACTGGCCCTTGAGGCTGCGATCACGGCGGAGTTGGCGACGGCAAGGACAGAAGCCGCCAAGGCCGCCGAAATCAATCGGGAGATGGGTCGCGGCGCTGAAGCCCTGACAGAGGAAATGCGCCGCATGGGAGAACAGCAATGAATACCCGAACGAAAACGACAGTAAGGAAGAGCGGCGCCGTCACGGCACTGGCTTTGTCCGTCGCCCTGTTGGCCGCCTGCGCGTCAACGCCGGAGAGTCCGTCGGGTGCCAGCGCCTTGCGCAGTAACCTCAGCGCACTGCAGAACGACCCCGATCTCGCCGAACGAGCTCGTGTCGAGTTGCGGGAAGCAGAGGAAGCTGTGCAGTTGGCCGAACAGCCGTTGCCATCGTCCGATGCCCGGCTCGCCGAGCATCGCGTCTACATGGCGGAGCAGAAGATCGAGATCGCCCGCGCCAAGGCCTCAACGCGCTATGCGGAGTATCAGCGTCAAAGCATGGAAGAGGCGCGCAGCGACGAACGACTGACCGCGCGTACGGAAGAAGCGGACCGCGCCCGCGCCGGCGTCGCTGACTTGCAGAGACAAATCGCCACACTTCAGGCGGAAGTCACTGATCGCGGGATTGTGTTGACACTGGGCGACGTGCTCTTTGCCACCGGAAGTGCCGAGTTGCAGCCCGGCGCGGATGGCAACCTCAACCGCCTGGTGGACTTCCTGAACGAACACCCGGAACGACGGGTCCTGATCGAGGGCCATACCGATAGCGTGGGTAGCGCGGAGTCGAACCAGCGGCTGTCCCAGCGTCGGGCGGACGCGGTGCGCTCGCATCTCGTTCGGCGTGGCTTGTCACAGGATCGGCTGTCCACCTCGGGCATGGGCGAGGATCGTCCGGTTGCGAGCAATGAAACAGCCTCCGGCCGCCAGCAGAACCGACGAGTGGAAATCATTATCGAGAATGCACCGTTGACGTCGGGCGCAGGTTCATAACGCGTCCAACCTGCAGTCAACAGCAAACGAGGCCTGACAGCTTACAGTCAGACCTCGTTTGATTTTGCCTGGCTATTTCGCCTGGGTATCCGGGAGCAGCCGGTCGTATTCCTTTTTCACCACCTCATAACACTCGCAGGTGCGCTGCTCGAGACCCTTTCGGTCCTGAATGAAAATGTGGCCGCGGTGATACCTGATCAGCCCTGCTTTCTGCAGCTTGCCTGCGGCTTCGGTGACACCCTCGCGGCGCACGCCGAGCATATTGGCGATCAATTCCTGGGTCATCACCAGCTCGTCGTTGTGGAGCCGGTCGTTGCTCAACAGTAGCCAACGGCAGAGTTGCTGATCCAGGGTGTGGTGTCGGTTGCAGACGGCGGTCTGCGCCATTTGCGTCAACAGGGCCTGGGTATAGCGCAACAGCAGACGCTGCATCGGGCCGCCGCGATAGAACTCGGCTTTCAGCGCTGACCCGTTGAGTCGATAGGCAGACCCGGCGGACTGAACCACCGCCCGGCTGGGCGTGGTTTCCCCGCCCATGAACAGCGAGACTCCGACAATCCCCTCGTTGCCAACCACCGAGATCTCTGCCGAGCCACCATCTTCCATGAGGCAGAGCAGCGACACGATGCAATCCACTGGGAAGTAGACGTGCTGCATTGCCAGATACGGCTCGCACAAGCTATCGCCCAGGGGCATCGAGACCGCCTCGAGGTCCCGATTCAACCGCTCGAACTCATCAGCGGGCAGCGCAGCGAGCAACTTGTTGGATCGTGCATCCGGAAGCGCAGGCAAAGACGAACGTTCCGTCTTTGGCGTCCGGGTGGGATTGCGTTGGGCGCTTGGATCAACCATCGGTGGCACCTCCGTTGATCAGTATAGAACAGCGGTTATGCAGGAATCCGAGGGACGCACGTCACCTCGGAACAGACTGGCCTGACCGCACAGGCAGTCTTGACATGCTCGGGCACCCTTGTCCGTACGGTGGAGCACATAACAGGGGGCTAATCCACGCAAAGCGCACAGACGGCGCACTCCCAAAAGCGCAGTCTGTGGTTTCGGATACTTCAGGACACCGTCATGAACATGAGGAAACGCGTCAATCAGGCACCTCTGCAAACCTGGGAAGACGAAGGTGGCAGCGTCTGTCCGCCGGTGAAGGATGGCATGCCCACGAAACACGGCCCTGTCAGAGAACACTACTTCGTTCCCGGCGGCTGGCCACCCATGCCGCGAATGGCATCCATGCGCTCGCCGGCATTCGATTGCGCTTTTCCCGAGCGGACGTGATGCAGGCTGCCCGTACATCAGCAAGACCAGGGCCGGTGCATCTCCAGCGCCTGATGCTATGTGCGCTACCGCACAGACAGGCGCTTTCGTGACTGACCATATCAATGTCAGGGCATGGGCATGGGACGGGAAGCATCGTCATGGACGAGATCAGTTGATGACCAGAGAAACAGGAACACGGGCAGGCGTAGCAACAGCCGCGCAGCCCGTGTCGATACTCCTTGTCGGGGCCAACCCCTCGAACGCGGCCGCAGTCATGGCGGCGATCGCCGGCCACGCCGATGGGCCGTGTCGCATCGAGAGTGTTGACACCTTATCCCGCGCCATTGGCTCGCTGGCGATCTGCACAGCGGATGTGGTGCTGTTCGGTGACGCCCCGGACGACAACGCCCATGAAGCACTGGCGCAGGCAAGACGCGCCGCGCCCGGGGCGTTGATGCTTCCCATGGACGCGACACAGCTTGGAGCCCATGGCTGGTTGCCCAACATTCTTCGCCATATCACCAGCCGCAAGACGGCCGATGCGGCCTTGCGGGTGACCGAGGAAGCCTTGTTCGAGGAGGCGGAGCGCGCCCGGGTCACCCTGGAATCGATTGGCGACGCCGTGCTGGTGACAGATACCCAGGGCCGGGTCACCTATCTCAACCCCGTCGCGAAATCCCTGACCGGATGGCTGGGCGAAGAAGCGTTGAAACAGCCCCTGACCAAAGTCTTCATGATTGCGGATGGGTCCACCAGCGAGCCGATGATGAATCCCGCCGTGACTGCCATGAACGAGGACAGAACGATCACGTTGATGGCCAACTGCGTCCTGCTGCAACGCGACGGCGGCAGCATCGGTATCGAGGACTCTGCGGCGCCTATCCATGATCGCAACGGCAATGTAACGGGCGCCGTCATCGTTTTCCGGGACGTGAGCCAGTCCCGGGCCGTGACCCGCAGGATGGCTTACCTGGCCCAGCATGATTCCCTGACCGGCCTACCCAACCGGGCGCTGCTGACGGAGCGTATGAACCTGGCCATGAGCGCCGCCCACCGCCATCGTAAACAAGTCGCACTGCTGTTCGTCGATCTGGACCACTTCAAACGGATCAACGACTCGCTGGGCCATGGCGTCGGTGACCAGGCGCTGCGCGCCATCGCCGAGCGAATCTCTGGCTGTGTCCGCAAGACCGACACCGCCTGCCGCCTCGGTGGTGACGAGTTCGTGATTCTGCTCGGCGATATCGACGGCCCGGATGATGCCGCACATATCGCAGAGAAGGTGTTGGCAGCCATCACGACGCCACTGCGCATCAGCGGCCAGACGCTGCAGGTCTCGGCCAGCGTCGGCATCAGCATCCATCCGGGTCACGGCGTGGATGCCGAGATCATCATCCGGCAGGCCGATGCGGCCATGTACCAGACCAAGGCCGACGGCCGGGATGGTTACAGGTTCTTCGAGCCGGATATCAAAACTGATGGGCCCGAGCGCCGTTCCGACAATCGCCCAACTGGCGTACCATAAATACAGGTTTGGGGCGTCGGCAACACCTTTGCCCGGCGAACCAGTGAAGCCACCGGAGGCCACATGACGTCCAGTGACCTGGTCGAGGAAGCAAGACTACGCCTTGTAGCCGAAGGCAAGCTCAGATCGGGTAATGCGCCGCCGGCTGCTGGCTGGGCGGTGAGTGCGGATGCCCTCGGCATGCTCTATCGGCTGGCCAGTTCTCCCGACACGGCCCATGATGCGCTCAAGCTCCTGCACGAACTCCAGGTCCATCAGGTGGAACTCGGTCTGCAGCAGGGCCAGCTGGAAGCCGCCGAACGTGAAACCACGGAAGCCATGAACCGCTACCAGGCTCTTTACGAGCTGGCTCCCCTGGGCTATTTCGTGGTTGATCGGTCAGGCGCCATCCTTGATGTGAATCGCGCCGGCGTCAGCCTGCTCGGTGTCAGTCGCGAATGTCTCATCGGTCGTGCATTCGGCGGATATCTCGCGCCGGAGAGCCGGCCCGCCATGCGAGACCTGTTCACGGTGCTGTGTGGTGAGGGCTACGGAGCGACCTGTCCCGTGCGGTTCATGCAAGGCGACGTCAGGGCAAACCTGGTGGCCTCGGTTGCCCCTGGCGGCGAACTTGTGCTGATGATCGCGTCGGAAGAGCCCGGGTCACGGGCGTCTTGACAACCCCCGATTCAGACACGCCCCTGCCTCGCATTGTCGGGCTGGGGGCGTCCGCTGGTGGACTCACCGCGCTGGAAGCGTTCTTCGTCCACGTCCGGCCCGACAGCGGCATGGCCTATATCGTTGTCCAGCATCTTGATCCAACCCAGAAGGCCTTGCTGCCCCAGTTGCTGCAACGGGTCACCGCCATGCCGGTGAGGGAGGCGGAGCATGGCATGCAGGTCTCTGCCGATTGTGTTTACGTTATCCCGCCCAATGCAGAGCTCACCCTTGCAGATAATACGCTGAAGTTGGCCGCACCTGTTCAACCGCGGGGCATGCGGCTGCCGATCAACGTGCTGTTCTCCTCGCTGGCGAGCGTCCTTGGAGACCGCGCCATCGGCATTGTGCTCTCCGGCATGGGCGCTGACGGCACCCTTGGCATGCAGGCGATCAAGGCGGTGGGCGGCCTGACCCTGGCGCAGCAACCCGAAACAGCGCAGTTCGACGCCATGCCCCGAAGCGTGATCGAAGCCGGTTTCGCGGACATCATCGCACCGGCGGATTCCCTGGCCAGTCGCATTGAGGCCTATGTCGGCAGAGTTGCCGAACCGGCGCCACATCCGGGCGATGGCGCGGCGCTGACCGCAGCGCCGCCGCCGCTGTCGCGCATCGTCAGGCTGCTCCTGAAGCGGACTCGGCACGACTTCTCGTTATACAAGAGCAGCACCCTGCACCGCCGCATCGAACGCCGTCAGGCCATCCACGGCATCGACTCGCTGGCCCGCTATGCCGACTTTCTCGAACAGAATCCGCAGGAAATCGACCTGCTGTTCAAGGAGTTACTGATCGGGGTTACCAGCTTCTTTCGTGACCCGGAGGTCTGGGACTACCTCGTCACCAGCGCACTCCCCGCCCTGATCGAGCGTCGTGATCCATCTCGACCGCTACGGGCCTGGGTGGCAGGTTGCTCCACCGGCGAGGAAGCCTACTCGCTGGCGATGGCACTCCGCGAGGCGGCGGAGAGCATACCTGGCTCCAGGCGGCTCGACATACAGATCTTCGCATCGGATCTGAGCCCCGATGCTATTACCACCGCACGCCGCGGCGAATACGCGCTGTCCATCGCCGATACCATACCCGCAGCGCGACTCCAACGGTTTTTCAGCCGACACGACACACACTTTCAGGTGAACACCGAGATCCGCGAGCTGATACTGTTCGCACAACACGACGTGGTGCTGGACCCGCCTTTCACGAAACTCGACCTGCTTGCCTGTCGCAATCTGCTCATCTACTTCGATGCAACGCTGCAACGCAGGCTGATTCCCCTGTTCCACTACTGCCTGCAACCTGACGGGCTGCTGGTGTTGGGCAGCTCCGAAACCGTGGGCCGGCAGACACACCTTTTCGATCCTGTGCAGTCCGCACTTCGCATCTACGCAAGACGCAAGACACCCGCGACGGAGGGGCCGGCCTTCTTGCTGGACGCATTCCCTCCATTATCCCGGCTGAGGAAGGAGCACGCCGTGTCCATGCCGAACCTGCCACCCGACAAGACCGACAACCTGCAGTCCGCTGCCGACCATGTGCTGCTCCAGGTCTATGCCCCGGCCGCGGTCGTGCTGAATAGCGACGGCGACATCGTGTATATCAGCGGACGTACGGGAAAGTACCTGGAACCCGCCGCGGGCAAGGCCAACTGGAATATCCATGCCATGGCCCGGCCAGGCCTTCGGGCACCGCTGGCCCAGGCGCTAAAACAGGCGAGCACGCAATCCGAACCGGTGCACCTCCATGGCCTTGCCCTCACAGACAAAGACAACGGCCTGACCCTGGACATCACCGTGCAGGTTTTTCATGAGCCCGCCGCCCTGCAAGGCATGAGCATGGTGGTGTTCCGGGAAATGCCCCGCGAGTTCTCGGTGCAGCAAAGAAAAGGAAGGCGAAGCACAGTAGCCGCGGCACATGCGGCCGAACTTGCGCAGTATCAGGACGAGATCATCGCGCTGCGCGAGGAAACCCGAGCCTCGAAAGACGCGCTGCAGTCGTCCAACGAGGAACTGCAATCCACCAACGAAGAGCTTCAATCCACCAACGAGGAACTCACCACCTCGAAGGAAGAAATGCAGTCCATGAACGAGGAGCTGCAAACCATCAACAGCGAACTGCGGGCGAAACTGGATGATCTCGCCCTCGCCCAGAGCGACATGCAAAACGTCCTCAACAGCATCGACATCGCGATCCTGTTCCTGGATCAGCAATTAAACGTGCGGCGCTATACCGATCGCGCCTCGGCCATTGTGAGCCTGCGCGAAAGTGACATCGGTCGCCCCCTGAGCGACCTGACCACCAGCCTCGACTACCCGACCTTGCACGAGGACGCAGTTGAAACGCTGCGCACGTTGATAGCCTCGGAAAAACAGATCGTTACCGCCGACGGTCGCTGGTTCTCCGTGCGCATCATTCCCTATCGCAGGCTGGACAACATGATCGACGGCGTGGTCATCACATTGTTCGACATCACGGAGACCAAAGTGCTGGAAGCAGCGCTGCGAAAAGAGTCCGAGTCGTAGCGACGGCCTGCCGGGTACGGGATCGCACCGACTGCGGCCGGTTGGGGGCACATAGTGACTGGTGGAAGGGCCAACGCACGCTGCGTTGCTGAACCCCTACTGTCACTGGCCCAGGAGGGCAATACCATGAATCCCTACATCCGTCTCTTGTCCGTATTTCTATTGGCGTTTTCCATGATCGGCCTGGCCGCCTGCACCGCCACCGACACCCGGCAGGCCCCTGGCGAATACATCGATGACAGCGTCATCACCGGGAAGGTGAAGGCCGCGATCTTCAACGATCCGGATCTGAAGGTCATGGAGATCAACGTGGAAACCTTCCGCGGCGAAGTGCAGCTCAGCGGCTTCGTCAGCTCGCGGGAAGCTGCAGACCGGGCCGTGGTCGTAGCGAGAGAGGTAGGCGGTGTCACCTCGGTTAAAAATGACATGCAGATCAAGTAGCTCTCAGGCACCCGGGAAGCGCGGAACTATTCACGCTTCCCGGGCCCTGCGAGCCATTGGTTACGCTGCTTCGAAGTCGATTGGATGAACGTCATCCAGATTGACCGCACGCCGAGCCACCCATAGATCGTAAATATCCTGCATCGCTAACCAGCTCTCAGGGGTACGCCCGAGAACTTTGGACAGGCGCAGAGACATTTCCGGACTAATGCCGCTCTCCCCTTTGAGCAACCGAGACAGGGTAGAAGGCGAAACGCCCAGATTGGAGGCAAGTTGCCGGGAGCTGATACCGAAAGGCTGCAGATAGACTGCTCGAATGAACTCACCAGGATGCGGCGGATTATGCATGGTCATCAGTGATAATCCTCATAATCAAGAATGTAGGCGTTCCCGTCCCGAAATTCGAACGTCACGCGCCAATTTCCGTTAACCCGAATGGACCACCGCCCCTTGTCTTGTCCCTTCAATGGGTGAAGCCGAAAACCGGGGATGTCCATGTCATCCACCGAAGCAGCGGTATCAAGAGCAGCAAGCTGCATGCGCAGCTTGCCAGCGTGATCAGGCTGTATGCCCGCCGTACTGCCGGTGGAATAGAACCGTCTCAGTCCTTTGTGACGGAATGACTTGATCATGAAGAAAGCATAGCTTGTTGCGCATCACGCAACAAGAAAGCGCAACAAGCGTTAGCCGCTTGGCTTGTTTAGGGAATCACTCCAGTTTCGACCAGCCGTGGCAACTGCCTGGCAAGCGCATCAGGGCAACGGCAACCGATCCAGCGGCGGCTCCGCCGCACCACTGCGCCGCGCGCCAGCGGCCAGCGCCTCTGTCACCGCGCGCAATGCCGCAAGCCTGGCGTAGCGCTTGTTGCCGGCACCGATCAGTGTCCAGGGCGCACAGGCGGTGTCGGTCTCGCTGAACATATCCTCGGCCGCGGCGATGTAGTCATCCCAGCGCGCCCGGTTGCGCCAATCCTCATCCGACATCTTCCAGCGCTTGAACGGATTCTCGAGCCGCTCCTCAAAACGACGCAACTGTTCGTCAGGGTCAATGTGAAACCAGAGTTTGCAGAGCACGACGCCGTCATCCACCAGCAGGCGCTCAAGATCGTTGATCTCGCGGTAGGCGCGACGCCACTCCGCGGGCGTGGCCAGCCCCTCCACCCGCTCCACCAGCACGCGTCCGTACCAGGAGCGATCGAAGATCACCAGTTCACCGGGCGCGGGTACGCGCTGCCAGAAGCGATAGAGGTAGTGCTTCGCCTGGTCCATGGGATCCGGCGCACCAATCCGATAGACCCGGTAACTGCGCGGGTCGAGCCGCGCCACCAGCCGCCGGACGGCACCACCCTTGCCCGCCGCGTCCATGCCCTCGACGTTGACTATGGCCCGACCGCCGCCACGCAGAAAGCTCAGCTGCAGTATCAGCAGGTCCAGCTGCCAGGCCTTGAGCAGACGATCGTAATCGGCCGCACCCAAGGGGTGGCGCAAGTTCAGCCGTGACAAACGTTGCTCACTCATGACCCGGCGACCTCCTGTACTCCGGCTAAGTAACCGGCATTGTTGTCACAAATTCTGTTTCTTGCGAATGAACTAGAAGAGGTCAGGTAGCTCCTTTTGCAGGGCCATGCGCTCCCGGATTCGCTTGCCGGTGAGGGCGAAGCCCAGCAGCGTGCCACCGTCTCCCCGGAACTCGGCCTTGATGTCTGGCGCCTCGCCGTCGAATTGCCATACGCCTTCAGCGCCGCCGGCTGGCGGCCAGGCAACCACCTGACAGCAGCTGGTCTTGACGTTGACGGGCATGACCGGATAGCGCACGTCGGTGGTTTCACCGGCCAGCGTCTTTGCCAGCGCCCGGGCGGCGTTGGTGAGCGGCGCCACGTAAGGCAGCACCCAGCCCTCGACCTCGGCGCAATCACCCAGCGCATAGACGTTCGGGTGGGAAGTCGCGAGGCTCCTGTCCACACGGATGGCCTTGCCGACGCTGAGCCCCGCGGCTTCTGCAAGTTCTGTTCTTGGGCGCAGGCCCACGGCCGCCAGCACGGTGTCGGCCTGCAGGGTAGAACCATCTGAGAGCTTTGCCGTCAACTGTTCGCCGTCGGCGTCGACGCGATCCACGGTACGCTCCGAGTGGATCACGACCCCCAGATCTTCCAGGGCAGCGCGCAGCGCCTCGGCGGACTGATCGGGCAGCAACAGGGGCAAGGGCAGCGGCTCTGGAAACACCAGATCGACCTGGCGATCAGCTTCGCGCAGATCGTTGGCGAACTCGCAGCCGATCAGCCCACCACCGATCACCAGCACGCGGCCGGCATGATCACCGACCTTGCGAAAGCGCTCATATTGATCCAGGTCGTTGATCTGGAATATCCGATCCACCGCATCCCCCCTGATGGGCGGGGCAACTGGATCGGCGCCCAGGGCGAGCACCAGTTTGTCGAAGGCGATGGACTTGCCGTCGCGGAGGTGGACCTCGCCCTCATCGGGCAGGATCGCCTCGACCCGGGTGTCTGTCAGCACCGTTGCATCAAGCTGCCTGGCCATTTCTTCCGGACTGGATTGCACCAGATCATGCGGCGTCTGCTGCTTGCGATAACCGGTGGAGAGCATGGGTTTGGAGTAGGCCCTGCCCGAATCCGCAGTGACAAGGGTCAGCGATGTGTCCGTGTCGTGCTTGCGAAACTCCCTGGCCGTGGTGTAGCCGGCCAAACCAGTACCAATGATGACGATGCTCAAGCGCACCTCCGTGAGGTTCAAAAGTTGGCAATGCTGACAGCGAACCCTGCCGCGTGTTCCTCATGGTAACGCCGAATCATCCAACCGGCTTCGCCATGGACTTGATGTACATCAATCCGCCTATGCCGGTACTGCGAGAGAAGGGTGGAGCCAGCAGGCGTAGTGACGGGTGATCGCCATGATCGAATCAGGAACCACATTATCAAGTCGCCTCGGCAGCGCCGGCGGGCAACTCTTTCAGTACCCCTTCCGGATCTTTTCCTGTCGCTGGCTCTGCTCGCGGTGGTTGCGGTTCCGCTCTGGACAGCCGAACTGACGGGTTGGTTCTCAGCGCCGCTCGCGTTACCCGGTTATTTCTGGCATCAGCATGAGCTTGTTTTCGCATTCCTGAATGCGGGTATCGCCGGTTTTCTGCTCACCGCCGTCTGCGTGTGGACGGGCACGGAGCGGCTACACGGTCTCCCGCTCATGGGGCTCTGGCTGGTCTGGCTCGCCGGCCGTCTGGTGATGGGGTTCGGCGCGGAACTGCCCGCCTGGGTGGTCATGGCGGTTAACCTGGCATTTCTGCCCCTGGTGATGGTGGATGCCGGCTGGCGTATCTGGCATGGCCGGCAAAAGCGCCAGCTGGTGTTGCTGCTGGTCATCGGGTTGGTCTGGCTGATGCAACTGGGCTTTTTCCTGCAACCCCACGGGCCTTATGTCCATGGTGCATTGATTGTCGCGGCCGCCTTGATGCTGGTCATCGGCGGCAGAATCACGCCGAACTTCTCCAAAGCCTGGTTGCGACAGCAAGGCCTGCCAGGCCGCGGCCCGCACACCGTTCCATGGCTGGAAATCACTCTGCTGATCGCCATGGCCATGACGCTTGTGGGCGTGCTGACCGGCCTACAGGCCGTGATCGTTATCGCAGCAGGGCTTGCCGCCCCGCTGTCTCTGGCACGCACCCTGCTGTGGCGCGGATGGGAGGTGCGCGGGGAACCACTACTGTGGATGCTGCATCTGTCGCTGCTGTGGATCCCCCTGGGCCTGGCCCTTCTCGCCGGCAGCGCCGCCGGCTGGTGGCCGGCGACAGCCTGGATACACGCGCTGGGGGTGGGCGCCATGGGTGGCCTGATACTTGGCGTGATCAGCCGGGTTGCCCTGGGTCACACGGGCCGGACCCTGAAACTGCCCGCCGGGATGACCGCGGCGTTTGTTGTGATCCACATCGCTGCTCTCGCCAGGGTTGCCACCGGCCTCGGCGATCTGCCATGGCAGGCAGGCATTGGCATCGCCGGCACCCTGTGGACCGTGGCGTTCGGCCTGTTCCTGGTCCGCTACACGGGCATTCTGGCCGGCCCCAGGGCGGACGGCGCGCCAGGTTGATCCCCGCCAAACTGGCGATCCTGCCTGGCAGCCGTTACGATCGTTGCTCCCTGTGCCAGATGATTCCGGCCTGCTTTTGCGAGTGCGCCATCCGCCCTGGAGTCCACCCCTATGCCCGGCCCCCTCGACGGCATCCGCGTTATCGATCTCACTGCCATGGTGTCCGGGCCGCTATGCACGATGATGCTCGCGGATCAGGGCGCCGAGGTCATCAAGATCGAGAACCCGGCCGGGGGTGACTTCACCCGGTCGGCTTCCAACCGCCGGGGCGGCTACCCGGCCTCGTTCCTGAACAACAATCGCAACAAGCGTTCCGTGGCGCTCAATCTGAAGGCAGCCGAGGGGCGCGAAGCGCTGCTCCGCCTGGTGGATAGCGCGGATGTCTTCGTGCAGAACTTCCGGCCCGGCGTTATCGAGCGCATGGGGCTCGGCGAGGCGGTGATTCGCGAGGTCGCGCCGACGATTGTCTACGTCTCGATCAGCGGCTTCGGCGAGCAGGGCCCCTATGGGCAGAAGCCGGTCTACGATCCGCTGATTCAGGGACTCTCGGGGCTCGCTTCCGTCCAGGCCGGATCAGACGAGCGACGGCCACAGCTGGTCAGAACCATTCTGCCGGACAAACTCACCGGAGTCGTGGCGGCCCAGGCGATAACCGCCGCGTTGCTGGCCCGTGCACGGACCGGTAAGGGTGAGCATGTGCGGCTGTCCATGCTGGACGCAGTCATCGCGTTCCTCTGGGGCTCGGACATGGGCAGTCAGACGTTTGTGGCCGACGCATTACCCCAACAGGAAGCGGCGAGCTTCCAGGACCTCATCTACGAGACCACTGACGGCCATATCACCATCGCCGTACAGAATGACCGTGAGTGGGAGGCGCTGACCCACGCCCTGGAGCGGCCGCAATGGCTGGAGGACCCGCGTTTTCGCAACGCCGCCCTGCGCCAGGACAATATCGATGCGCGGCTGGAACTGACCCAGTCAGTGATTCGTCATGGCTCCAGTGAACACTGGTTGCAACGCCTCGAGGCCCACGGTGTTCCCTGTGCGCCGGTGCTGACGCGTCAGGCGATGCTCGATCACCCCCAGGTCCAGGCCAACGGGATTCTCCGGGAATACGACCACCCCGCCGCGGGACGCCTGCGCCAGTCCCGACCGGCGGCGCGCTTTGCCGGAAACGACGCCTTCGAGCCTCAACCGGCACCCGCCCTGGGTCAGGACACCCACACGCTGCTGTCCCGGTGCGGTTACGACGATGCCACGCTGCAGAAAATGCACGCAGCCGGGGTGATCAGGCTCGACCAGGAGAACGGCTGATGATCGACTTCTACTACTGGCCCACCCCGAACGGCTGGAAAGTCTCCATCATGCTCGAGGAGTGCGGGCTGGACTACCGGATGATTCCCGTCAACATCGGCAAGGGTGACCAATTCAAGCCCGAGTTCCTTCGCATCAGTCCGAACAACCGAATCCCGGCCATCGTTGATTTTGACGTGCCGGGTGAGCCGCTGCCCGTGTTCGAAGCGGGTGCGATTCTGATTCATCTGGCAGGGAAGACCGAGCGGTTCCACCCCACCGATGCACGGGCCCGCAAGGAAATGCTGGAGTGGCTGTTCTGGCAGACGGGCAACCTCGGGCCGATGGCCGGGCAGGTCAGCCATTTTGTCAATTACGCCGAGGGCGAGCACACCTATTCCAGGGAGCGTTACAGCAGGGAGTACAACCGCTGCCTGGCCGTACTGGAACGGAGGCTCGCGGATCGGGAATACCTGCTCGGCGACACCTACAGCATCGCCGACATGGCGGCCTGGCCGTGGGTGTTGATCGCGAAGCCGCTGGGGCAAACCCTGGAGGAATTTCCCAATGTGCGCCGCTGGCGCCAGACCATCAAGGAGCGTCCAGCCGTCCGCGCCGGAGTGGATCTGGGCAAGGAGTACCGCCGCCAGGCGCCCCCTGACGAAGAGGAGCGCCGCATTCTGTTCGGACAGGACAAGCGCTAGACCGGTCTCCCTGGGCATCAAGCGTCGGGACAATCACGCCGGAGCATGCAGCTCGACAGGCAGACGCGTGAACGAGCGCCGTCCCCGCTTGAAGCCGAACAGCACCGGCGCGTTTTCCGAGATGGCCTGGGCCTTGTCGACGCAGTCGAGCACCACCAGATCCGCCGCGCAACCCGGCGCCACGCCGTAGTCGTCCAGTCGCAGCATGCGCGCGGAGCGCTCGGAGACCATGTCGAAACAGTCCTGCATGTGCTCCGCACTGCCCACATGGGCAACGTTGGCGTAGAGGTTCGCCATGCGCACCAGCGAGCAATCACCAAACGGCGTGAACGGATTCAGCACATTGTTGGTGGACAGCGAACAGTTCACACCGTAATCGAGCAGGTGATGGCAGGGAGTCACGCCTCGCGGTACGTTCCGGTCGGCATCCCGCCCCATGAGGAACAGATCAGTGGACGGCAGCACGGTCAGGGCCACACCCGTATCAGCCATGCGCCGGGCAGCCTCGGCGAAGCGCTGGGGGCTGACGGCGGATAGCTTGGTGACATGGCCGATGGTAACGCGGCCACCGTACTTGAAACGCTCGGTCAGCTCGCAGACATAATCGAGAGCCAGGGACGTGGGATCCAGGCTCAGGTCCAGATGCATGTCGATATCTACATCGAACTCCCGCGCCATCTCGAATATGCGATCCATCTGCCCATGGGGGTCGCTGTCCGTGTAGGGGGCCGCACCCACGACCCTGCAGCCCCGGCGCAGGGCTTCCACCATCAGCTCATCCGTACCCGGGTTGTTGAGCAGGCCCTCCTGGGGGAACACGCAGATATCCAGGTCGATGGCCCAACGATAGTCCTCGGCCAACTGCTCCACACCATCAAGACTGCGCAGCCCGACGATGGGGTCGACCTCGAGGTGGGTACGCATGTGGGTCGTTCCCTGGGAGATGGCCTTGCGCAGCGTCCGGCTGCCGCGTTCGTAGACATCCTCGGCGGTGAAATCCCGCTTGGCACGGGACACCTCTGCAATGGCCTCTTCCAGATCCCCGCGTTTCGATGCGCAGCGCCCCAGCAGGCAGGACTTGTCCAGGTGGATATGGGTTTCAATGAAACCGGGAGAGACCAGCCGGCCGCCCACATCCAGCACCTCGGCGTCCGCCGATAATGCCTTCTCGACGGCAACGATTCTGCCTCCCTCGATACCGATATCCACCGTGCCCGACGCCGCATGCCCCTGCACTGCTGCATTCCTGATAATCAGGTCCATCACTCGACTCCTCGTTGACCCACGAGCACACCGCGCCGCCAAGCCGGGAGGCTGCGGCTGCAAGATTGGAAGGCACGAGGGTAGCAAGAGCCGTGCCATGATGTTCGAGGCACTGCGGATGAAGGTAGGCACCGGCGACGCCCTGGAGACGTCGCCGGCCAGGCTCGATCTCAGTCGAACATG
Source organism: Natronocella acetinitrilica (assembly GCF_024170285.1). Lineage (NCBI taxonomy): Bacteria > Pseudomonadati > Pseudomonadota > Gammaproteobacteria > Chromatiales > Ectothiorhodospiraceae > Natronocella > Natronocella acetinitrilica. The sequence continues at coordinate 20,257 of NZ_JALJXV010000011.1, read as the reverse complement.
TCAGGCTGAGTCTTGGCGATATGGTCGTAAATCGTCTGGAAATGCAGCCAGCCGATGTAGTCACTGCCCACATGCTGCTGGCTGTAGCGCGCCTTCTCCTCCGGAACGAGGATGGGCTTGATACCGGCCGCTTCCACCATCAGCTGCTGCTTGCAGCACCGTTCCAGGGCAATGAACCAGAATGCAGCATCATCGATGCTGTGACGGCTTGCCGTCAGCAGTCCGTGATTCTGGTGGATGGCGGCGCGGACGCCCTTGAAGGCATCTGCGACTTTCTTGCCCGCCGATACCTCAACCGCCACCTTGCCGCCCTCTTCCCGAATCACCGTGTGGTTCTCGAAGAAGGCCGCCGCATCCTGGGAGATGGGCTCAAGCGGGCGCCCGGTGGCCGCCCAGGCTGTCCCGTAGACCGTGTGCGCATGGCACATGGCGAGGATATCCGGATGCTCGTTGTGGACGGCGGCATGTAGCACGAAACCGGCGCGATTCAGTGCATGGTCACCCTCGACCACCATGCCGTCATGGTCTACCAGGATGAGGTTCGACATCTTCACCTGGGAGAAATGCACACACATGGGGTTGGTCCAGTACAACTCGGGACGCTCCGGATCACGGATGGTCAGATGACCGGCAAAACCGTAATCGAAGGATTCAAGGGCAAAGGCGCGGCAGGCTGCGACCAAGTGCCTCTTGCGATAGTCGCGCTCTTCGGCAGCCGACTTGAACTCCGGAATCTCGGGGAAAATCAGCCCCTCCTGATCGGGCTGATAGATGGACAGCTTTTCTTTCGTGGCTTTCGGTTTGATTGCGTGCATGACTCCTCCGAATCAAATCATTGAAATGACTTGTTATTTTTTATTTTTTCATCGACTACATTAATGCGGTTCGTCGACGATGTCGATACGGTCGAATGCGCATCACCACCATGATCCGGTCTCCGGTCCAGCGAACGATGCGAGCGCCCGTCGGTCTCAGTAGGGTCATCCGGATGAGCGACGCCGCATGCCCGACAGAACAATTCCCGGCCTACTGCGCACAGTCACCCTGCTTGTTGTCGGGGCGCTCCTGATTGGTGGTTGCAGCCGGCTGGAGCTGGTCTACGAGAATGCCGACTGGCTGGCGGCAAGGCGAATTGCCAGCTTCCTGGAACTGGACCGGCAACAGCGGCTTGCGGTACGCGATGAACTCCAGGCGTACCGTGCCTTCCATCGCGAGGAGCGGTTGCCAGAGCTGAAACACTTCATGGCGCAGACGGCTGCGCTGCTTGCCAATGAAACCCCTTCCGATGAGGCAGTACAGGCCGGACTCACCCGGGCGGAAGGCCTGCTGCGCGAGACCCTGGAAGACATCATCCCGCTGGCGGCCCGCACCGTCCGCGGCCTGACCTCGGGCCAGATCGATCAACTGGAACAGACTCTGGCCGACGGCCGGCAGAATTACGTCGAAAACATTGCTCCGGCCGGACCCTCACGCATGATCGAACGCGTCGAGTCCTGGACGGGAGAACTCGGTACCAGACAGCGCGTGGATCTCCGTCGCTGCGAGGCACGCCGACCCGACGTGCTCTCCGACTGGTTGACCTGGCGGGAGGCGCGTGACGAGAGATTCATCACTCTCTTGCAGGAAGATGCGTCGCAGGAGGCTGTGGAGACCTTCCTTCGCGAATGGTGGCTTGAGGACGAAGCCCGCAGCCCGGCCCTGCAGCAGGCACGGCAGGAGAACCGGGCCATCACCGCGAATTGTGCCCGAACCCTGCTGGCCAGTCTCACACCTGTACAACGAGACCATGCCATTGCCAGACTGGAAGGATACCGCGGCGACATCAGCGTCATCGCGTCTCGCTAGCACAACGCAAGGGCAACCGCCATGTTCAAGTCAGTGCTGGTACTGGGCCATGTTCGAGGTATCCGCCTCGAAATCCACGTTAGCTGGCTGATCATCTTCACGCTGCTGCTGGTGACCATGAGCGCGGGCTTCCAGCAGCAATACCCGGACTGGACCCTATCAGTCGCACTCATGACAGCGTTTGCGACCGCCATCGTGTTCTTCGCCTCCATCGTCGCCCACGAATTCGGCCACAGCGTGGTCGCAATCCGCCGAGGCATACCCGTCCAGGCCATCACGCTTTTCATCTTCGGCGGCATGGCTCAGATGACGCGGGACAGCGAGCGCCCGGAGGACGAGTTCTGGATTGCCATTGCGGGCCCCCTGGTCAGCCTCGGCCTCGCGGCACTGTTCGGTCTGCTGGCCGTGGCGACCAGCGGCCTGTCGGAACCGCTATTTGTCGCCCTCGGATGGTTGGCACTGATCAACCTGGTCGTCGCCGTGTTCAACATGATTCCGGGCTTCCCCCTGGACGGCGGACGCGTATTCCGTGCCCTGGTGTGGAAGCTCACCGGCGATGCCCGCAAGGGTATCCAGGCAGCCGTTGCCGGAGGCCGCCTTGTTGCCTACGGCCTGTTTGCGCTGGGCATCTGGAACATGCTGTTCGTCGGCAACCTGATCGGTGGCGTCTGGATCATGCTGATCGCCTGGTTTCTTCTGACCACCGCCCGTGGCCAGGGCTGGGCCTATGACCTGCGGGAGGGATTGTCCGGGGTACTGGCTCAAGACCTGGCGGAATCCGGTATACCCGAGGTGGCTCCTACAAGCAGCATCGATGACTGGATCCAGCAGCAGGTGCTGCCCGCCGGCCGTCGCGCCTTCATTGTTGGCAATGCCCGGCAACCACTCGGGCTCATCAGCCTCAGCGATGCCCGGAGAGTGCCCCGGGAGCGTTGGCGGGATGTCGCCGTTAGCGAGGTCATGATCCCCGTCGAGCGCCTGCTTCATGTGGGCCCACTGGTGGAGGCTGACCGTGTACTGCAGTACATGACGGAGAAAAACCTGAATCAGGTTCCCGTGATGCAGGATGGCCGCATTCTCGGCTGGATCGACCGGCAACGCCTGCTGCGCAGCATCGGCCTGCGACTGGAAGTTCGCCGCTGAGTGTATCCGCACCCTGTCGGTGCCTAGGCATCATTTTCGCGCACCGTTACGGTGCGCGCCGGCCTTCCCGCCACAGACGGGACGCAAACAAGCCCCCACCACGCAATACAACCAATGGCATAGCCCGCCTCTCAATGCCGGTGTCGGCGTCTTGCTGGCATGCCGATTGCAATTGCCCCTCCCTGCAGAGCGAGAGCCTGCATGCGTGCCCACCATGGGGCACATCTGATTCCAATACCTTGGGGCCCGAAAGTCGCGTGGCCCCAAAATGCGGAGATCGAGGGCAATGTCTCAAAATAAACTTACAGGACTCCTGGGCGCAGCCATTCTGGGCTGCGGATTCGTGATCTCGCCGGCACACGCGGAATCCAACCCCTGCATCGGCGCCTCCCTGCCAATCACCGGACCGACAGCGTGGGCGGCGGAATCAATCGCGATGGGATTCTCGTGACTGTAGCCGTGCACTCCGATCTCGTGACCGGCATCCGCCACAGCCTGCATCTGCTCCGGGAATGTCTCGATGGAATGTCCGGGAATGAACCACGACGTCTTGATATCGTATTTCTCGAACAGCTTGAGCATCCGCAGCGAACCCACCTCGCCGGAGAACATGCCCCGTGAGATATCCAGCGGGGAGTCTTCACCACCATACGAGCCCAACCAGCCGGCAACCGCGTCGACATCCACACCGAACGCACAGAGAATTTCTTTCTTCGCCATTATCAGTCCTCCAGGGCAAATTTGCGGACCAAACCCATGCAAGACATCGGCCATACCACCCCATGGCCCTTGCGCGGCAGCCATGGCCTTTTACTGGAGCCGCGTAGCCGCCTTGCCGCAGGGATGATCGGCAATCGTGGCCTGGCTCCTCCAGCAACTGGCAAAGCCTGCCCCCAGTTCGGGCACTGCCGGCAGGCGTGGCCTATTTCGGTGCAACCGGACCGAACGGCGTCGCGAAGCGAGTCAGGGGACTGGAATGTCAGTCATAGCCTGGCGGGCTGAATACTCCCACCAAACGCTCCACTTCCCTGGCAAAGGCAATGCAGGTTCTATCATCCAGGTACTCACCCACGACCTGCACACCCACGGGCAAACCATTGTCCTGCAGACCGATGGGGATCAGCGTTGCGGGGAGTTCGGCCAGCACCGGTAGCGCCGCCCAGAGCAGCTGCTCGTTGTAGTCGCGCTCCACACCATCGATAAGCAGGGTCCGCTCTTCGCGAGGGCGATCGAAATCAATGGGAAAAGCCGCTGACACCGCCGCTGGCATGAGCAGCACGTCGATCTGCCGGAACAGCACGCGCATGTCGTGCTTGAGACGACCGACTTCCTGCCGGGCCCTACGCCAGTCCCGGTGACGTTGGACCATCGCGCGATTGGTGGCTGCCACATAACTTTGATCGTCCCGCGGCGTGCGCTCGACCTGCGCAATCAGTGCGGAGAACTCTGGGTCGGACAGGCCGTCCACGGCCATGGCCCTGAGGATACGGATGAACAGGTCATGCAGGTGCGTCGTATCGAGTTCCCTGAACGGCCCCTCGGTCACCGAAGCCCCTGCCTGGCGCAGGCGCTCACCGAGCGCGCCGATCACAGCCCGATAGGCGCCATCCACTGGCGCGGTGGGAGCATTGTCCAGGATGCCTACCCGGAAATCGCCGATGGTGGTGATCCTGGCAGGCGGCAGCTCCAGCCGCCAGGCCGGGGCATTGCGGCTGTCCGCCCCGGCCACCACGTCGAGCAATAGCGCCATGTCGTCGACGTTTGCAGCCAGCGGGCCAGCGCTGACCATCGCGGAGCTTCCATAGGTACCGGGCAGCTGATGGCCAATCATCGATACCACGCCATTGCTCGGCTTATGCCCGCAGATCCCGCAGTAATGCGCAGGAATCCGTATGGAACCACCGATATCGCTGCCAATTTCGGCACTGCAAAGCCCTGCGGCGACGGCCGCAGCCGCGCCGCCGGAGGAACCACCCGGGCTCAGATCGGTATTCCAGGGGTTTCGAGTATGACCATGGATGGGATTGCCACTCTGCCAGTCCCTGAGCAGTGGCGGGACGTTGGTCTTGCCGACGATCAGTGCGCCCTCCGCCTCCAGGCGGCTGACCACGTCGGAGGTCCGCTCGGCGACATTGTCCTTGAGGTGCTCAAGGCCGAAAGTCGTGGGCCAGCCCTCTACGTCGAAGGAATCCTTGATCGTCATGACGAGTCCCGCCAGGCGTCCCACCGGGCGCCCCGCCGCCAGGTCGGCGTCGATCTGCTCGGCAATAGCCTTGGCACGGTCACGGCCGTCATGAATGACGGCGTTCAGCACCGGATTGTGTTTGTCCATGCGGGCCAGGAACTGCGCCAGATTGTCTCTCGCGGCGAGTTCACCGTCGGCAATCCGTTGTATCAGTTCCCGGGCGGTGGGTCTCGCTGCAGACGTGGTCATGCTGTGCCCTCTGATAGACCGCCCGCGCTTTTCTCCCAGAACACCACTTTCCGGTGGAGCAGGCGGACGAAGAAGCTGCCGACAATACCGAACACCGACAGCAGGAAAATACCCGCGAACATGGTGCTCAGATTCATGTTCATGGTCGCCGCCGAGATCATGTGTCCGACACCCCGCTGCGAGGCGATGAACTCACCCACCACGGCACCAATCAGCGCCAGCACAATACCGATCTGAAGTCCCGCGAAGATGCTGCTGGCGGCACTTGGCAGCTTGACGTGGAAAAACACGTAACTGCGGCTCAGGGAAAATGACCGACACATCTCCAGCAGGTCCGGATCTGTCCGGCGCATGCCGACGATGGTATTCACCAGGACCGGAAAGAAGCAGATCAGCCCCACGAGCACGACTTTCGACGTCAGCCCGAAGCCGAACCAGACCAGGATCAGCGGCGCCAGGGAAACCTTGGGCATGGATTGCAGGGCGATGATGTAGGGATACAGCATGCGCTCGGCAATATCCGATTCGACGATGAGTGCGCCAATCAGCACTGCGGCGAGGGAACCGATGATGTAGCCGATGATGGTGGACTGCAGCGTGAAGCTGATGTGCGGCCAGAAGGAACCGGTTGCAAAACCGCGGTAGATGGCCCACCAGACCGCTTCCGGCGTCGGTAACAGAAACGCTTCCACGTAACCGAAGCGGGTTGTGATGTCCCAGGCGGCGAGAATGATTACCAGGGTCACCAACGGATAGAGCATTCGCATTTTCGACATGACAACCACCTATGTGATGCCGGGCATGGCCGAAAAGCGCGACGCCAGCAATTCCCGCAATTGATGGGCGATGGCGTTGAACTCTTCCGAAGCCATGTCACGAACCGTACGCGGCCGCGGAAGGGGTACGTCGATGGTCTCGACAACGCCCGCGGGCTGACCGCCGAGGACCATCACGCGATCCGCGAGAAACACAGCCTCGGGGATGCTGTGGGTCACGAACATGACGGTCTTGCGCTCTCTGAGCCAGAGCGCCTGCAACTCGTCGGAGAGCACTTCCCGGGTCAATGCATCCAGCGCCGCGAACGGCTCATCCATGAGCAGAAGCTTGGGGTCATGCATGAGCATCCGCGCCAGCCCCACCCGCTGCGCCATCCCTCCGGAAAGCTGGTTCGGATACAGGTCCGCCGCCTTCTCCAGCCCGACCGAGCCCAGCAGTTCCAGTGCCCGCTGACGCTGCTCCGGCGTGGACTTGCCATGGGCACGGGTGGGTATCAGCACGTTCTCCAGCACCGTCTTCCAGGGCATCAGCCGTGCCGCCTGGAATACGAAGCCGGCATCTCGCGTCGGCCCGCGGACCACCTGATCATTGATGCGAATTTCTCCTTCGGTCGGTGACAGCAACCCACCGATCAGCCGCAAAAGAGTCGACTTGCCGGACCCGGACCCACCCAGCACCGCAACGAAATCGCCTTCGCTCAAGTCGAATGACACATCACCGAGCACCATGTCCGTGTCACCGCCGTAGCTAAAGGACACGTGCTCGGCGACGAGGGACGATCGCCCTGGGTTACGGGCGCTGACTGCGTCAGCGCCCCCGCGACCCGATGTTGTAAGAACGTTTGATTTCATTCGTGCGCCCGCGCCTGCTCGATAACCGCGTCCATGTCGAAGTCGTTGAACTGCTCCACCAGGTCGTTGGAGAAGTAGGTGGTCACCGGCACATCGGGAGTCTGAAGTTCACCAGCTTCGTACAACTCCTGCACGTAGGCCTGGATGACCTCCAGGTCGAATTCACCAAAGCGACGGGTTTCGCCGTTCTCGTCCCGCATGAGTAGATCGAGTCGCTTGGCCATGATCTCCAGTGACTCCTCCATGACCTGGTCGGGATCGCCGTCAGGTCGCGATTCGGGGTTGGCGCGCCAGAAAGCATTTACACAGGCCACCGGGTTGGCGTCGCAGGCGACGACGGACTTGCTGTAGGCGCGCCCATAACGACCAAGCAGATCCGGCTGCTCTTCGAGCATGGATCGATGCACCAGGAAGGCGTTGTTCACCATTCTGGCGTAGAGGTCGGGGTAGGGCAGGCGACGGGCCTTGGTGCCGGTCTGCTCCAGGAGATCGATCCAGGTGTGGTTATAGTTGAGGGCATCGACCCGGCCCTGCCGCAGCGCATGGAAACCCGAGCCCAGCACACCCACGGCGACAATCTCGACGTCCTCTCCCGGCGTCAGGCCGGCGCGACGCAACAGCGCCCGGGTCTGGGGAATCGTGCCCCAGGTCAGAGCGCCAACCCCGATCCGCTTGCCGCGAAGATCGGAAATGGAGTGGATATCCGATGACTCCAGCACCGCCAACTCCAGTGTATTGGCTGGAATGGCATTGAAGATGTACACCACGGGTAGCGGACCGGATGCCGGGTCATACGCGGACAACAGGGTTTCCGGCAACGGTTGCCCCATATCCACGTTGCGTTGTGCAACCTGCGGCACCACGGAACCCGCCCCTTCCAGGATGACGGTGTCGACGGTGATGTTTTCTTCATCGAAGTAACCCAGCTCCCGACCAATTGCGAAGATACCGCCATCCGCCAGGGTGAAGGGAATCGCCATGCCAAGAAGAATTTCGTCTCGATCCTGGGCAACCGCGTTACCGGATCCGAGCAGCGAGAGAGCCAGACCTGCGGCCAGTCCACCCAGTAGCGATGCACGCCGAGCCCGGGTTGAAAGTACCTTGTTGATTTGCTTGTTCATGATGACTTCTGCCTCACGTAGTGATGAAAAGCGAGCCAGCATTGGCTCAACGATGCTCGAATGGATAAACCCATGGTCCCGACTGCAAACCCTTTCCCGATGCGCGTTACTGCATTCCAGCGATACCCATGCCCGCGAGAATTTCCCGGGCCCTGGCGCGCTGCTCGTCATCGATCACGAGCCGCTCCGCATAGTCGCGACCACTGGGCTTGGTGGCGTCCACCCCGACCTTGGTCACGGTGTTGTCTTCCGGATCCGACGCCGGGTCGAGGATCGCGCCCATGGCGCCGGGAATCAGGAACAGGTCCCGATCTGCCCTGGCCCGTGTCGCCACCGCCCACATCACGTCGGTGAGATTGAAGATATCCACGTCATCATCCACAACGATGACGCACTTGCAGTACGTCTCCGTACCAAACGCCGCCATGATGGCCTGCTGGGGCTGGCCCGCCGCCGTCTTCTTCATTTGTACGATGGCCATCAGTGCACCGCAGGTTTCCGCCGGCACATGGACCGCCCGCACGTTGGGCAGATTGCGCCGCAGGGAGTTGAGAATTTCCGCCTCCCGGCTGATGCAACTGATCCGGATATGATCGGCGGCCATCCCCGATACCACGGAGTGCAGCATGGCGTCGGAGCGCATCTGCACGCGGTGGGCCACGAACACGTTCTGGGTACTGCGATAGGAGGCGTAGCCGGTGAACTCTCCGAAGGGGCCCTCGGGCTCACGGACGTCATTAAGGATATGCCCTTCGATGACGATCTCCGCGCCCCAGGGCACTTCCAGACCGTCGGTACCGGTTCGACCAAGACGATACGACTCGCCGAACAGCGCGCCGATGATCTCGAACTTGCGTACACCCGGGGGATAGTGGAACGCCATGGAGCCCATGTAGTGCAGCGGGTGAATGCCCAGGGTAATGGCGGCTGGCAACGGCTCACCCCGCTCTTCGGCACGGCGATGGAATTCGTACATCCGACGCCGGGAATGCAGCGAAACACCAAGCCTGTTCTTGCCCTTGAGCATCAAGCGGTGAAAACCGGTGGTATCCACGCCGGTTTCCGGATCGCGGGCGCAGATCTGTCCAGCGGTAATGTAGGGTGCAGCATCCACCGGGAACTGTATGGGGATTGGCAACTTCGTCAGGTCGATGTCATCGCCTTCGAGCACAACGTCCTGCCAGGGCGCATCCCCCACGACCTCCGCCGGCAGATAATTCTGGCAGCGATCGCGAAACGAGGTGGCCAGGTTCGCCGGGTCGACATCGAGGATCGCTGCGAGCAGTTTCCGGTTCGCTGCGACGTTCGTGACCAGGGGCATGGAGAAGCCCTTCACGTTCTCGAACACGATCACCGGGTGCTGCCCCGCCCTCTCCAGTTCGGCAACGATGGCCGTACTCTCGAAGGAGCGATCGATGGGTGTGGTAACCCGCAGAAAATGTTCCGGGTAATCCCGCTGCACCATGGAGAGGAAATCCCGCAATGCCTGTCCCGACATGTTCCAGCCCTCGCTGTTATTGTGAATATTCCTGGGCCGGACCCTCTCAGATCACCGAGATGGAGGAATCCGTACGCCAGTCGCAGCCACCGTGATAGACCCCACTGTCCGGGTCGCGAACGATGACCTGCCCCCGACCGAAGATGGTGGTATCAAGGTCCACCTGAATGTCATGCCCGCGATCCACCAGATGACGAGCCATGGCCGTGGGAAACTCCCCCTCCACCGACACCTGCTGACCGCTGGTCCACATCCATCGCGGTGCATCCAGGGCGGCCTGGGGATTCAACCCGCAGTCCACCATGTTCATCACCACCTGCAGGTGCCCCTGGGGCTGCATGACGCCACCCATTACGCCGAACGGGCCCAGCGCCACGCCGTCCCGGGTCAGGAATCCGGGAATGATGGTGTGGCGGGTGCGCTTGCGGGGCTCGAGTGCGTTGTGGTGGTTCGGATCGAGGCTGAAACCCTGGCCGCGGTTCTGCATGGAGATTCCGGTATCCGGGATCACCACGCCTGAACCGAAGCCATGGAAGTTGCTCTGGATGAACGACACCATGTTGCCGTCTGCATCCGCCGTGGCCAGGTACACCGTCTCGCTGCCTTCCGGTCGGCCCGCCACCGGCGCCAGCGCCTCTTCGCCGATCATCGCCCGCCGGCTTTCCAGGTAGGCGTCGTCCAGCAGTGCCTCGACGCCAACCGTCATTCGAGCCGGGTCGGTGATGTAGGTGTTGCCGTCGATGTAGGCAAGTTTCAGTGCCTCGATCTGCCGATGCACCTGTGCCGGGTCACTACGATCATGGCCGGCGAAGGCCTCCAGCATGCGCAGGCTGGCAAGGGTCACCAGGCCGATACCGTTGGGCGGGATCTCCCAGACATCGAATCCACGATAATTGACGCTGATCGGGTCAACCCACTCCACCCGGAACGCGTCCATATCCTCGCCACGCAGAAAACCGTTGGTCTCCCGGGAGAAGGCATCGATGCGGTCGGCAAGCCGGCCGCTGTAGAGACTCCGGCAGTGATCGTCGGCGAGCGTCGCCAGGGTCTTCGCCAGCGGCAGGTTGCGATAGACGTCCCCGGGCCCGGGGGCCCGACCACCGTCGGTGAAGCAATCGAACCAGTGTGCCGTTTCGGGCTGATCGAGTACCTGTCGGAAGCGACGAGCGGCCCTGGTCCAGAGGCGACTGATGATCGGGGAGATGGGTACACCATCACTTGCCAGACGCACCGCGGGCTCGAGCAACGTGCCGAAATCGAGCTTGCCGAAACGCTCCGAGAGCGCCGCCCAACTAGCAGGCGCACCCGGCACCGTCACTGGCAGCCATCCATACATGGGCATGGCGTCCAGGCCACGTGCGCGAGCCGCGTCACGAGTCAGCGCGGCGGGTGAACAACCACTGGCATTCATGCCGAACAACTTGCCGTTGCCGTCGCTCTCCGCCTGCATCCAGACCAGCGCGAAGCTGTCACTGCCGATTCCACAACCGGTGGGCTCCACCACAGTCAGTGCGGCGGCGGTCGCGATAGCCGCATCCACCGCGTTGCCACCCCGGGCCAGCATGCTCTGGCCGATCTGGCTGGCAACCGGCTGCGAGGTCGCCACCATGCCGCCGCGGGCACAGGTGACGCTGCGACGGGATGGATAGGGATAATCCGGCGAAAACGTCGGAATCATGCGTGCTCCTCTTCAAGTACGAGTCGGGAAATGGGCAACAGTTGTGCGATGGTCATGGGCTGCTCACCCCGCGGACAAGACGGCCACGCACCAACTGCACGACGGCTGCCAGGCCAATGCCAATCAGCCCGGCGGTGGTCGTGGTCGGCTCGGGGAAGATGGTCAGTACGCTTAGTGCACACAGGACGATGCGCACCGGCATCGCCAACATGCCGAAGAAGTAACCGCCGGCCGCCATGGAGAAGGTAACCACGCCAATGCCGACGGTGAGGATGACTCGCACGCTTTCTGCGAAATCCCCCTGCAGGGCGAGAGCCGGATTCTGGACAAACCCGAACGGAATCAGGAAACCGGGGATGGCGATGACAAAGGCCATGACGGACAGTCGCCACACATTGGCCTTGGCCAGCCCTGCTGCCGCGTAGGAGCATAGCGCCACCGGCGGCGTCACCATGGACAGGATTGCGAAATAGAAGATGAACAGATGCGCCATCAGCCTCGGCACACCGAGTTCCTGCAGCCCTGGGGCAACAAGAATTGCGCCGAGCAGGTAGGCAGCGGCGGTGGGCATGCCCATGCCGAAGACGATAGTCATGATCATCGCCCCGAACAGGGTCAGCAGTAAGGCGCCGTCGGCGAAACCGAGGATGACCTGCTGCAGCTTCACGGCGAGACCGGTGTAGACCAGAGTCCCGACGATGATCCCGGCCACGGCACAGGGTACGGCGACATCCGCCGCGACCCGGGTGCCGGACATGACCGCTTGATAGATGGTTTTCGGCGTGAGCCGGGTTGAGGTGCGCAACTGGCTGATGAGGATGGTCACGAGAATCGTCGCGCTGCCTGTGAGCATCAGTGAGTATCGATTCATGAGCATCACGATCATGAACACGATAGGCAGCAGCAGGTGCCAATAGGCACGAAACTCACTCGAGTACTGGGCAAAGCCGTAGCTGTTGTCCGGCACCAGGTTCTCCCGCCGGCTATAGGCGTGCACCAGCATGAAGATCGACAGGAAATAGAGAGCCGCCGGCACAAAGGCCGCCTTCACGACCTCGACATAGGGAACACCTACCATCTCCGCCATGATGAAAGCGGCGGCGCCCATGATCGGCGGTGCCAGTTGACCGCCGGTCGAGGCAGTGGCCTCGATGGCGCCGGCCATGTAGCGCTTGAAGCCCGCGCGAATCATCAAGGGGATCGTCATCGTGCCGGCAACCAGCACGTTGGACACGGCGCTGCCGGAAATCATGCCGAACAGCCCCGAGGAGACGACCGAGGCCTTGCCGGCCCCACCCCAGGAGCGTGCGGTCATGCTGTAAGCGATACTGGTGAACAGCTTCGAGGCGCCGGAGCGTTCAAGGAACGCGCCGACCATCACGAAGTAGAAGATCATCTGCGCCGAGGCGGAGATGGGTGAGCCAAACACGCCCGAGGTCGACAGGATCTGCAGGTCGATGAAGCGGCGGAATTCCATGCCCCGATGGCCGATTGCCGTTGGCAGGTATGCACCGTAGATCGCATAAAGGATGAAGATCGCACCCACGACGGTCAGAATCATACCGCTGGCACGGCGACAGGCTTCAAGCAACAGCAGTAGCAGGATTGCGCCAAGCGCCTTGTCCCAGAACTCCACCGGCGAGACACCATGCATGCGCATCGACAGGCGTTCGCCCTGCATGGCGAGATAGACGGCCACGGCAGTGATGGCCAGGACGAACAGCACGTCGAGGAGGGCAATGCGCTCCCCGGGCTCACGCCTGTGACCACGCCAGGAGCGCGACAGCAGAACCAGGGAGATGGCAGCGCAAACGTGCGTTGCCAATAGGATGATCTCGTACTCGTAGCCGGAGACGATGACCTGGTAATACTGCACAGCACACCAGGCCACCGCAGTGAGAATATAAAGCGCCCGGGCCACGTAACTGGGCAGAAGCAGCATCAGTTTCCTCCCGTCACATGGTTGGCCCGGACGCGCATCGCACCGCCTTTGAGTAAAGCCACGGCGGTGACATGCATCCGACCTAGTCCATCAGGCCCGCATCGCGGTAGTAGGCAACGGCACCGGGGTGGAACGGACAGTTGCCGTTCACGCCGGGGTCGAGGGCGACTTCAAGGTCGAATCCCGACAGCGCAGCATGAAAATCCGGGAACCGGTCCACGCTCTCCACGAGAGCCTTGGTGATGGCGTAGACCACCTCGTCACTGAGGTCTGCAGAGACAACAATGCTGCTGCCAGTGCCGACCATGGGGAGGTCTTCATCCTGGCCTTCGAAACTGCCAGCTGGCAAGGTGACAGGCGTCCAGCCAAGGCCGACCAACTCCTCGATTGCGGCTTCGTTATGTATGCCGATGACACGCATGTCGGTGACGGTCATCAGTTCTGTTGCGACGGGATGAGCAACGGTGACCGTATGCCCCCAGAAGTCAGCGGAACCATCGGCAAAGGCTGCCGCGGTGGCGGCCCGCTCGAGAGCTCGGACCGATCCGCCCGCCGAACGAACGCCGTCGTAGCTGGAGCCATGCGCTTCCAGTATCTGGCGCATCCCGAGTTCGCCGGTGCCACCGCGCTGCGTGGTGATCATGCGGACCCGTTTATCGTCGGAAGCGACGTCCTCCCAGGACTCGATGCCGGACCGCACGGTGGCGAAGCCCGCAAGGTAGAAGGTGTCCAGCGCACCCATGACCGCTCGGACCTTGTCACGCTGACCGTCGAAGGTGAGTCCACCATCTTCACTACACGCTTCCCCCGCCGTGTGCGAGAAGGCAATGGCGATTTCGGCTTCACCGTTCTGGACCAGTTCCATGTTCCCGACACCGCCAGAGATGGGTAGCACGTCCACCCTGGAACCGGCTGGCAACTGCGACTGAATGGCGGGCCCCATGCCCTGGCCGTAGGCATACCAGGAACCGCCGATGCCCACGGTTGCGAAACGCAGATCCACCGGATCGGCGTGCGCCACCGAGGCATGGGCGACAACCGCCGCAACGCCGATGCCAATGCAGGCACCACGAGAGGCGGAAAAAAAACGCTCTACAGTTGATCGTACGGATAAGCTTGCATGATTCATTGCGACATCCCCCTGCTGAAGAATTGGGTCTTGGCTAGCCATCACAAGCAAGCAAAACATGTTCCATATATAATATTTCTTGATATAGACATGGAACTATTTGGCTTTTACCATTTTGCGCGGTTACGCGACATTAATAAGGCTTTATTTTTCTGCACCAAATTCGGGCTTTTTTAATTTTTCTGCCCTGTCTTGATGCGCAATTCTCTCCAGACCAGTGCATACCCTGAATAACGGTTCGCCGCCATGAGCCAAGCAGGAACCTGACACACGCTGGAGGCGTTAGCACAGCCTTACCCGATAACACTCCGAGACCTGTCAGGCCTTGGATTTTCCTTCAGAACCCTTGCTACAGGAAGGGCCACGCTCTATCCGTTCCTTCAGTTCCGTGATGCGTCGACTCGCCGTCGTCTTGAACAAGAATGGAAAAAAAGCATGGATCAGGCAAGCGACGGTGGCGACAAAGAGCGTCCCGGCAAACGAAAGAGCCATCAGCATGTGTTCAGAATAGGTCTCTCCCACTGATGCCGGGTGCTCCGTGAAAAGATTCAATAATTTCATGAGCAATCTCCAGAAAAAAAGACCTTAACGACTTCAAAAAGAAGTCATCAAAAAATGCGCCTCAAAAAAGCCGAAAGAGGCAGAATGATCGAGAAAAATAGTCTGGTTTTCTTAGAAGCGGATCAAATGCGCTCCGCTAGTCCAGCAGGGCTCCTCCCAGGTCAGCCGCCGCCTGCTTCTTGAGACGGGCACGATCAATCTTGTTGGTGCCCGCCAGGGGCATGTCAGCGACAAAGAAGACCCGGCGCGGAAACTGGTAGACCGGCATCACGCTGCGGGCGAAATCCTGAACCTCCTGCTCGCTCAGGTTGGAGCCATCTCGGGTTGCAACGAAGGCAACCGGCTTGTGGCCCTTGATCTCGTCCTCAACCGGCACCACGCAGGCCTGCTGAATGTCCGGATGACGCTCCAGAGCGGCTTCGACTTCAGCCGGAAAGATGTTCTCTCCCCCGCAGACGAACATATCGTCATGGCGCCCTACGAAGTAGTAGAGCCCCTCGGCGTCACGACGGAAGACATCACCCGTACTGTAGTAGCCGTCTGGCGTGAAGGGATCCTTCACGTCGGGGCGACGGTAGTAGCCAAGCATGGCAGCCGGCGAGCGGACCTGGAGGATACCCTGATCGGAAGCATGTCCCGATGCATCCACCAGGCGAACGGCAACGCCAGGGTGTTCTCGCCCCAGGGTGTCCACTGGATAGCCATCGCCGGTGACCGGCATGAACGTCACCGGACCACTTTCCGTCGTGCCGTAGGCATTGATGACGGTGGCCTTCGGGCAGAGCTGTCGAATCTGTTCTCGCAGTTGGGGCGTCACCACTGCGGATCCCAGTCGCACGAACTTGATGCTGTCGAACTCGGCGCCGGAGAGCGCCTGTTCATCGCGCAGCAGCATCGCAATCATTGGCGGAACCGCGGTCATCCAGGTGCATTCCCAGCGCATGATGCCGTCCGCGTAGACACTAGTTTCAAAACGCGGCAACAGCACACATGTGGCACCTGCCCCCAGCGTGAGGAAGAGCAGCGCAAGTGCGTTCATGTGGTAAAGGGGCGCGGCCACGATGAAACGCTCGTTCTCGGTGCCGGGGAAGTCGGCAATCCGGGTGTTCACCACCCACCGTTGGCCGGCATGGGAGAGCATCACGGCCTTGGGACGTCCCGTGGTTCCAGATGTGTAGAGAAACAGCGCGACGCCATTCTCGTCTGGTGTGACCGGCTCGAAGGGGCCTGGGTCAAGGAAGCTCGTGAATCCGTCAGCACCAACACCGTCCAGCACCACACAGCGGCAATCGGTCTGTACACGATCCCGATGTGCCTGGTCACAGAACACGTGGCTGATCTCACATTCCTCGAGAATGCCGGTGATGGTTTCTGCAGGGAATTTGCCGTTGATCGGCACGGCAATCATGCCGGCACGCACGGCGCCGAGGACCACAGCCATATACTCGGCACTGTTGAGCGCAACGACACCAATGCGCGACTGCTCAGGCAGGCCTTCGCCGCTCAGCGCGCGGGCCACGCCGTTCGCCATGTCGTCCAGCTGAGCATAGCTGTACTGCGTCCACTCGCCGGTATCATCCCGACCTATGATGGCCGCCTTGTCCGGCGACGCCATATTGAGGATGGCGCCGAGATTAGGTCTTGCTTGCATGATGATCCTCTTCGACGAATTCAAGCAGGCAATTGAATAGAGAGATGCCTACAGCCAAGGCTCCGTCAGAGAGCTGCACATGAGACACGTCGCTATCCGCAGCCTCTATGGCGGCGACGAGCGCATCCATGCTTTGGACGCGTAGGCGTATGGCGCCGAAGTAACTGCTTCTTCCCGAACCGTCGCAGCACAGATCACCGTAACGGCCGCGGTAGGCATCCTCCGAGACGAAACGAATGTCCATCGGACGATGCTCGCCGAGGCATCGATTGGCCGGCAGACGAATGTAAAGACCATCCTCATCACGCTCGGGTGTGCGGTCGATACACTTGCCGTAGGCTTCGGCATCCGCGGCCGGATAAGCACTAACCACCGACAGGCTCGCGAGGCTGTAGGCGGTGTTTGCGTGCCTACGCCACTCTTCCCGCCAGACCAGTTCAGGAGTGTGGTGGTGACAGAAATACACGCGTCCGGCCGGATAGGTGTCGCCCGCCAGACGCACGGCGGTGAATTCCGCTTCGAAAGTCCCTTCTCCACATTCCACAGGTCGGGAGAACTTCTGGGGCGGATCAACGCGGAAGCCACGTTGAGTCAGATAGGTATATCGCTCGTCAGACGCATCTTCTGCGAACACCAGGCCATTGATTCCCTTGGGATGCTCCAGCAGTTCCTTGCGGATGCGATCTGCTCCTCGAGGGAGCCCCACCAGTTCGACATAACTGTCATCAAGCACCACGAGATGATTGATGGAACCGAGCGTGTGATAACCCCGCGGGGTCAGACAGAAACCGACGGACGCCAGGCACCGGGCTGCATCGTCCATGTCATACAGGGTATTGATGACAACATGGTCGACAGTGGTCTCTTGGCGGCCGTCAGTCATCATCATCAGCCCTTGGCAATATTGCTCACGTAGACGCCGCGGCCGCTGGCAAGCAGCTTGCCGTCCATGTCGTAGACCTTCGCCTCAGCCACAGACAAGCGGCCACCTGGCTTCACGACAGCGCCCTTGACCCGAAGGTCCCCGGACTTGGCTGGCCGGTGATAGTCCACACGCATGTCCACCGTCGGCACGCCGCGGCCGGTACGGGAATAAAGCGCCCAGTCCGCTGCCAGATCCACCAAAGCTCCGAGAATCCCGCCGTGGGTGTAGTCGCCTTCGACGTTGACCACCCACTCTTTGCGCCAGCGCGCGATGAGTTCGATCTCGTCCTCGCCGACGGACACCACTTCCAGGCCAAGCCACTCATGAAACGGCCCGCGTCGCAGCATCGCCGTCACATGCTCAGGTGACATATTGATTTCTTCAGACATCTGTTTACCTCTGGGGGTTAACCACGACCTTGCCGAGCACTTCCCGATCACGGATCAGGCGCAGCCCTTCGGCGGCCTCCTCCAGGGGCACCTCCCGATCAATGATCGGGCTGATGGAACCCTCGCCGATCAGGTCGAGCAAGCCTCGCAGGTTCTCGTCATAGAAACTGTTGGAACCGATGACCCGAAGCTCGAAGCTCCAGATGTAGCGAAGGTCCTCCGCCGGGTCATGTCCGGCCGTGGCACCGCAGACCAGCAAGGAGCCACCCCGCTTGATGCACTTCAACGACGGGCGCCAGGTATCACCGCCGGTGAAGTTCACCAGCACATCGACCCCACCCTCGTAGGAACGTCGCTGCGGCTTGCCATGGTGCTCGATGACCCACTTGGAGAAATCCACTTCGTTATAGTTGATGACTTCATCGGCGCCGAACTCTTTCAACGCCTTGGCCTTGGACTCGCTACCGGCACAGGCGATCACGTGCGCGCCCAGATGCTTTGCGAGCAGTACGGAAGCCGAGCCCACGCCACCGCTCGCCCCGAGAATCAGCACCTTGTCACCGGCTTTCACCGTCTTGTGGGTGATCAGCATGCGGTGCGCCGTGCCATAGGCGACCGGAAGCGCTGCAGCCTGGGCGAAGGAGACGCCGTCGGGCATGGAGATCAATTGCTCGGCATCGACCAGGCAGTACTGCTGCATGCCGCCGTCCATCATCTCGCCCATCAGACCCCGCTTCTTGTTCAGCGGGTTGACCAACACCTTGTCACCAGTCTTCCAGCCGTCCACACCGGGGCCGACTTCCTCGATGACACCAGCGAAGTCAAGACCGATGACAATGGGCATGGGAACCTTGATGCCCGGCATGCCCTTGACGGTAAAGACGTCGTGATAATTGAAGGACGACGCATGGACCTTCACGATTACGTGGCCTGGGACGACCTCCGGAATCGCTTTGTCGTGGATCACCTTGAGTTTGTCCAGGTCTCCATGCTCGGACAATTGAAGCGCTTTCTGTGTTTGAGCCATTACTGATCTCTCTGTCTTGGTTCAAGTTCTCGCGTTTTCCGCCAGCACCCGTCACAACCGACCGGGCACTCACGGCTGTACTTGCGTGGCCTAAGTACGCCCCTGCCTGGTAATCGGAAGCTCGGCGCTGACATCCCGAAGCGCCACCAGAATCTTGTCCATCGTCATTCCTCGGAATGCATCGACATGTCGACGGGCGATCCTGGCCGCCTCTTCGCCATCCCCGTTGCGGAATGCATCCAGCATGCTTTCATGATCAGACTTGATGCCGGGCTTCAGGCCGCCGAAGCCAAAGCCCAGCGCGGCGAGTCGGGACATTTCGTCGAGCAGGGACCGCATGAAACTGTGCAAGCGACGGTTATCGCTTGCCGCGGCGATGGTCATGTGGAATTCCTTGTTGGCATCCAGAAAGACCTTGATCTGGTCCGCGATATCCATCTCCACGCAGTCCTCACGGCAGGCCTTCTCCCAGCGAACCAGCTGATCCAGATCAACCCGCCCCACTGCCAGGCGCGCAGCCATCGGCTCGAGTTCAAGGCGCAGATCGAACACCTCATCTACGTCCTTGACGCTGATTGGCTTCACGAAATAGCCGCGGCGCGGCTGGGAAACCACGAAACCATCTTGCAGCAACCGCAAAAGTGCGTTGCGGCATGTGGCCTTGCCGATCTCATAGCGATCCATGAGTTCGGCTTCGGTGAACCGCTGACCGGGTGAGAGCTGACAGGAAATGATGTCCCGGCGTATGCGCAGGTAGGCGTCGTCGTGCCGCAGCCGCGGCTCTTCTGCCGATGCAGCCTTGATAACACCGTTACTGGCTCTGCCTGTCTGCTGCATGCAATCCCCGCTAGTACGCTTGCATCAAATTCGTGAACACTCTTGAAGCAACCTGTGAGCTGCTCACAGGTCCTCCTTAGAAAGCTAGATAGCTCCCTGTGGAATGTCAATCAAAAGTTGGCCGTCCACGGAAACACGTCGCGAAGAGCACCGATGCCGGATTGACGCGGATGTCCGTCAAACCGGACAAACCTGCACCGAAGCAGCGCAAGCCTCGGATTGACGCACCAGTTGAGTGCGGTTTTCAGCGGCTCGGGAACGCCGCAGATAGCCACTAAATTATTGTTTTTTCTCTTTACAATAGAAAAATCGGACTGCAGCGCGGCGCCGTGAATACTTCAGCGCTTCCCTAGATGTGATCTCTCAACAGGTTGTCCACGGAGTCCCTCCGATGGATGCTGAGTTTGCGGACTTGGCATTCCAAGAAGGAGAAACCCCGTGGACATCCA